>NZ_JBICKJ010000090.1:0-210568 GCF_043104125.1 Pseudomonas sp. xss_4 | reverse complement strand
GAGCGAAAGGTACTCCAAGCCGACTGCAAGCCCGGTGCGCTTGTTCGCATCAGGCAGTGCGTGGCCTTGCGCGATGCTGGCAGTGTACTTGGCGGCAATTTCAAACACATCGTCAAGGCCATTATACGCGATAGCATTATCGATTCTTGCCAGCGCGCCTTGCAAAATCGGAATATTCACCGCCCCCCTTCATGTCGGGCTCGGCAGTCAAGATTTGAGTATTTATTTCAATAACACGCTCAAATGGAAAGAAGATCAATTCCATTACATATCAGCCAACTTCTGAAAGGTCTTCTTGTGAGTCCTGAGAACGAGTTTGGTTTCTGAATAAACGATCTGCTTACCCAAGTCGCCACCCAAGTCCAGCTTCTTGATAGCTTTAACTTTAGGCCTCTTTACTATGGATACGCCATAGATGTCCAGCTTGTGGCTCATGACTTTAGTACCCCAAACGGTTCGATTATCTTCTGCCCTTACGGTAGCGCACTGGAAGGCAAGATACACCGAGCTGCCTATTGCGTGTGCGGCGCTTGCCCATCAGCTAGCCCAGCCTGATCCGGCCTGGTGGTTTCACCAATAGATTCAAAAAATGCCTCGCATCTTAGCCTTGAGGCTGCGACCGTGTTGGGCAGCCTTTACACGCATGTGCCAATTTAGGGCGGTGACGAATGCAAAACGCCCGCAACTTAGCGGGCGTTTCTGTTAGTTAGCGCAGGCCCCATAGCGGGCGTAGGCTCACTCCCACTCAATCGTTGCCGGCGGCTTGCTCGACACGTCGTAGGTCACCCGCGAGATACCGTCGATCTCGTTGATGATGCGGCCACTGACGGTTTCCAGCAGTTCGTAAGGCAGATGAGCCCAGCGAGCGGTCATGAAGTCCACGGTCTCGACGGCGCGCAGGGCCACGACCCATGCATAGCGACGGCCGTCGCCCACGACGCCAACCGACTTGACCGGCTGGAACACCACGAAGGCCTGGCTGGTCTTGTGGTACCAATCAGCCTTGCGCAGTTCTTCGATGAAGATGTGGTCCGCGCGACGCAGGATGTCGGCGTACTCTTTCTTCACTTCACCCAGGATGCGCACACCCAGGCCCGGGCCTGGGAACGGGTGGCGGTAGACCATGTCGTAAGGCAGGCCGAGCTCCAGACCGATCTTGCGCACTTCGTCCTTGAACAGCTCACGCAGCGGTTCGACCAGCTTGAGGTTCATTTCCTCCGGCAGGCCACCGACGTTGTGGTGGGACTTGATCACGTGGGCCTTGCCGCTCTTGGCGCCGGCCGATTCGATCACGTCCGGGTAGATGGTGCCCTGGGCGAGGAACTGGATGTTCGGCAGCTTGCTGGCCTCGGCATCGAAGATGTCGATGAAGGTGCGGCCGATGATCTTGCGCTTCTTCTCCGGGTCGGCTTCGCCGGCCAGGTTGTCGAGGAACTGCTTTTCAGCGTCGGCACGGATCACCTTGACGCCCATGTTCTCCTTGAACATGGCCATCACCTGGTCACCCTCGTGCAGGCGCAGCAGGCCGTTGTCGACGAAGACGCAGGTCAGCTGGTCGCCGATGGCCCGGTGCAAGAGGGCCGCGACCACCGAGCTGTCCACGCCGCCGGAGAGGCCCAGCAGGACGTTGGCCGAACCCACTTGCTCACGCACCTGGGCGATGGCGTCCTCGACGATGTTGGACGGGGTCCACAGGGCTTCACAGCCGCAGATGTCCTGCACGAAACGGGACAGGATGCGACCGCCCTGCTTGGTGTGGGTCACTTCCGGATGGAACTGCACGCCGTAGTAGCCGCGGGTGTCATCGAACATGCCGGCGATCGGGCAGCTCGGGGTGCTGGCCAGTACGTGGAAACCGGTCGGCAGCTGGGTGACCTTGTCACCGTGGCTCATCCACACGTCCAGGCCCAGTACGCCGTCGGCGTCGATATGGTCCTCGATGCCGTCGAGCAGGCGGCTCTTGCCGACCACGTCAACGCGGGCATATCCGAACTCACGCAGGTCCGACCCTTCGACCTTGCCGCCCATCTGTTCGGACATGGTCTGCATGCCGTAGCAGATGCCCAGCACAGGCACATTCAGGTCGAACACGGCCTGGGGTGCACGGGGGCTGTTGGCTTCGTGAACCGACTCGGGGCCACCGGCGAGGATGATGCCGCGCGGGTTGAATTCGCGGATCGCTTCATCGTCCATGTCGAACGGGTGCAGTTCGCAGTACACGCCGATCTCGCGCACGCGGCGGGCGATCAGCTGGGTGTACTGGGAGCCGAAATCGAGGATGAGGATCCGGTGAGCGTGAATATCGAGGGCCATGGGGAATCTCTGATTCAGCTGCGAGCTTGAAGCTGCAAGCTGCAAGTTGATCGGGGAAAACGCAGTGGCTGCGCGAACGCAGCCACCGTCTGGAGCTTACCGCTGAGCTATCAGCCAACCCGGTAGTTGGGGGCTTCTTTGGTGATCTGCACGTCGTGAACGTGGGATTCGGCCATGCCGGCGCCCGTGATGCGCACGAACTCCGGCTTGGTGCGCATCTCGTCGATGGTGGCACTGCCGGTGTAGCCCATGGACGAACGCAGGCCGCCCATCAGCTGGTGAATGATCGCAGCCAGTGCGCCTTTGTACGGCACACGGCCTTCGATACCTTCGGGGACCAGCTTCTCGGCACCGGCCGAGGAGTCCTGGAAGTAACGGTCGGAGGAGCCTTGCGACTGCGCCATGGCGCCCAGCGAACCCATGCCACGGTAGGCCTTGTAGGAGCGGCCCTGGAACAGTTCGACTTCGCCCGGGGCTTCTTCGGTACCGGCGAACATCGAACCCATCATCACGCAACTGGCACCGGCGACGATGGCCTTGGACAGGTCACCAGAGAAGCGGATACCGCCGTCGGCGATCAGTGGCACACCGGTGCCTTCCAGGGCAGCGGCGACGTTGGCGATGGCGCTGATCTGCGGCACGCCGACGCCGGCTACGATACGGGTGGTGCAGATCGAGCCAGGGCCGATACCGACCTTGACCGCATCAGCGCCCGCCTCGGCCAAGGCCTTGGCAGCAGCGCCGGTGGCGATGTTGCCGCCAATCACCTGCACCTGCGGGTAGGTTTGCTTGACCCAGCGCACGCGCTCGATCACGCCTTTGGAGTGCCCGTGAGCGGTGTCGACCAC
The DNA here is from genome assembly GCF_043104125.1 of Pseudomonas sp. xss_4. Classification (NCBI taxonomy): domain Bacteria; kingdom Pseudomonadati; phylum Pseudomonadota; class Gammaproteobacteria; order Pseudomonadales; family Pseudomonadaceae; genus Pseudomonas; species Pseudomonas sp. xss_4. Next base: position 207,407 of record NZ_JBICKJ010000090.1, on the reverse strand, counting down.
GACCACGTCAACGCCAGCGGCTACCAGGGCGGCAACACGCTCGCCGGTGTCCTTGCCGGTGCCGACCGCTGCGCCAACGCGCAGACGACCCTGGTCGTCCTTGCTGGCCAGTGGGTAAGCCTTGGCCTTCTCGATGTCCTTGACGGTCATCATGCCCTTGAGGCTGAAGTGCTCGTCGACGATCAGCACTTTCTCGAGGCGGTGCTTGTGCAGCAGCTCGCGCACCTCGTTCTTGTCCGCGCCCTCGCGGACGGTGACCAGGCGTTCCTTGGGCGTCATCACTTCGCGGACCTTGGCGTCCAGGCGGCTTTCGAAGCGCACGTCGCGGGAGGTCACGATACCGACCAGGTCACCGTTTTCCAGCACGGGCACGCCGGAAATGTTGTTCAGGCGCGTCAGGTCGAACAGGTCGCGCACGGTGGCGTCGGCCTCGATGGTGATCGGGTCCTTGACCACGCCAGCCTCGAACTTCTTGACCTTGCGCACTTCGCCGGCCTGCTGCTCGATGGTCATGTTCTTGTGGATGATGCCGATGCCGCCTTCCTGAGCCATGGCGATGGCCAGGCGCGCTTCAGTGACGGTGTCCATGGCAGCGGAGACCAGCGGGATGTTCAGCTCGATGCCACGGGTCAAACGGGTCTTGAGACTGACTTCATTGGGCAGTACCTCGGAATAACCAGGTACAAGGAGAATATCGTCGAAGGTCAGGGCTTCTTGGCTGATACGCAACATCGCGGGGGCTCCCGGGCGGGAAAAATGGAAGCGCGCCATTATACTCATGCGTGCCCTGCCACTCAATGTAAATCAAGCCTGAAGTTACAAGTGGCCGTTGCCGCCCTGCGCACCAAAGCCCTGCTCAGCCCTCGTCAGGCGAGCCGGACCTGCACCACGGCCACTGGTTGGTCCAGCCAGTCGGCGAAGCTGTCGATGAAGGCCTGGGTGAACCCGGCATCGCCCCAGTTGTTGAAGATGAAGCCCAGGTTGGAGAAGGCGCAGGGTTGCAGGAACAAAAAACCGTTGATGTCGTCTTCGAACCCGCACAGCGGGCAGGTGAAGTTGTCACTGACCCCGGGCATCCACTCTTCCAGGCTATCGAACAACGGCTCGCCCACTTCCCGCCGGCACTGCGGGCAGCCCGCCTCTTCCTTGAAGCCTTCGGTGGGCGTATAGATGCAGCGCTTGAGCATCACCTCAAGGCCGTTGACCGGCGTATCGAAGGGCAGTTTTTCGGGGTGCAGCGCCACTTGGCGGGCACCTGGCCCAAGGGCATGGGCCATACGGTTGCCGGTACGCCCGCAGGTGGTCAGCTGCTCTTGCACGATCTTTTCGCGGACCAGCCAGCGCAGGATGGCGCGGGCGCGGGCCTCGTGCACCGGGACGGTGGACTGCCTGGGAACGATGATGCTTTGGGTATTCATGAGCGGACAAGCCTTGGATCGGGTAGTCGGCCAATTCTAACCCCTGCTCAAGCGCTCACATAGCGAGCGATGAGCGCCAGGCCGCTGGCCAACACCAACCAGGTGACCAACCGGACGAAGGCCTCGCGTGACAGCCTGTGCGTGAGCCTGCGCCCAGCCCATAGACCGATGACCATCACCGGCAGCAGGCAGGCCGCCATCAGCAGCAGTTGTCGATCGGCGTAGACACCGGCAACAAGGAACAGCGTCAGGCGCACCAAGGTGCTGCAACTGATCAACGCGCTCTGGGTGGCGCGTACCTGCTCCTTGTCGGGCAGGCGAGCGCTCAGGTAAAGGGCGTAGAGAAACCCGCCGCTGCCGAACAAGGCGCCGAACAACCCGCCCACGGTACCCATCGGTGCCGCCCACCACCCGGCAAGCGACGCCGGGCGTACTTTCAGCGCCAGGCTATAGAGGGCATAGGCCGTGATGAACAGGCCCATCAGCAGCATCAGCAGGTCCGACTTGAGCTGCAGCAGGAACGCAACGCCCAGGGTGCACCCCAGCGCCATGAACGGCAGCAGGCGCAGCAGTTCGCCCCGTACCACATCGCGCCGTGAGGGCAACAGGTTGCCGAACGCCGCTACGAAATCGAGTAACACCAGCAAGGGAATGATCTGCGACAGCGGCATGAAATGGATCAGCACCGGGCCTGCCACCAACGCCGTGCCGAAGCCGGCGATGCCGAACACCACATAGGCCGCCGCGGTACCCAACACGATGGGTAGCCAGTCGAGCCCCGAGAACGGTATAGCGAGGTCAGCGAGCATTGGCGCATTGTCCTTGAAGGTTCAGCGCACCATAACCAAACCCGCGCTATCCCGGCTAATATGCAATCTCGCCCTGATCCATCTCGAAATGGCATCGCTCATGATCTCGACCCGCCAGCTGCGTTACTTCGTGGAAATCGCCGAATGTGGCAGCTTCAGCGCCGCCGCCGAACGACTGTATGTCGCCCAGTCCGCCCTCAGTCGCCAGGTGCGCGAGCTCGAACTGCAGCTGGACACCGCGTTGTTCGAGCGCACGGCCAGGTTGCCTCGCCTGACCGATGCGGGCCGGGCGTTCCTGCCGCGCGCGCGCAACCTGCTGCTGGACCTGGACAAGGCTGGCGAGCTGGCCCGAGCCGTCGGCCAGGGCCTGTGCGGCAGCCTGAACATCAGCCACTCCAGCACGGTGCCGCTGACCGGTCGGCTGCTCGAGCACCTGGGTGATTACCTGCGGACAAACCCTGATGTGAGCATGGAGATCGCCCAGTTGTCCTCCGAAGGGCAGCTTGCAGCACTGGCCGAAGGTCGCCTGGACATCGGGCTGCTGAGGCTGCCGGTGCTGCGCCAGCACGATGGGTTGAGCATCGAGCCGTTGTTCGAAGAGCCCCTGCTGTTGGCGCTCGCCCCTACCCATGAACTGGCGGAGCGTGATTGCATTGCCTTGGCGGAGCTTTCCAGCCAGCCGTTCATCTCCATTCCCCACCACCAACGCGGTGGCCTGAGCTACCTGTCTGCCGAGCTGTGCATGGCGGCGGGGTTCTTTCCCCAGCCTGCGCGGGTGGTGTCGCGCAAGACCACCCAGTTGCAGCTGATCCAGGCGGGGTTCGGGGTGGCCTTGCTGCCACGCTGCATGCAGGACATCGCCCCTCCGGCGCTGCGGTTCATCCCGCTGATGGACCCCGGCTGCGTCAGCACCGTCGCCATCGCCCACCGCCGCGATGCCGGGCCACTGGTGAGTCAGTTCATCGAGCACATGACCTGCGCAGCGTCGGCAATCGGTACGCCAGGGCAGGCACCGGCGACCCAGGCCAGCTCCTGATCGACCGGGCACGACACCCGGCCCCCTCATCCTTTATAGTGCCTTCCCATGATCAAAGATCCTTTCGAACGCCTCGGCCTTGACCGTGATGTGCTCACCGTCAGTCAACTCAATGGCCGCGCCCGGGTGCTGCTGGAAGACGTGTTCCGCAGCGTATGGGTGGAGGGCGAGATTTCCAACCTGGCCCGGCCGGCCTCCGGCCACATGTACTTCACCCTCAAGGACAGCGGTGCCCAGGTGCGCTGCGCCCTCTTCCGGCAGAGCGCCACGCGGGTGCGCCAGGCACTGCGTGACGGCCTGGCGGTACGGGTGCGTGGCAAGGTATCCCTGTTCGAAGGCCGTGGCGACTACCAGCTGATCCTCGATTCCGTGGAGCCTGCCGGCGATGGTGCGCTGCGCCTGGCCTTCGAGGCGCTCAAGGAAAAGCTTGGCGCCGAGGGCCTGTTCAGCACCGACAGCAAGCGAGCGCTGCCTGCGCACCCCCAGCGTATCGGCATCATCACCTCCCCGACCGGGGCCGTGATCCGCGACATCATCAGTGTGTTCGCCCGCCGTGCGCCCCAGGTGGAGTTGAACCTGATCCCCACCGCCGTGCAGGGCCGCGAAGCCATCGCCCAGATCGTGCGGGCCATTCGCCTGGCCGACAGCCGCGGTTTCGACGCCTTGATACTGGCCCGCGGCGGCGGTTCACTGGAAGACCTGTGGTGCTTCAACGAGGAAGCCGTGGCGCGTGCCGTGGCCGCGTGCAAGACGCCGATCGTGAGCGCCGTGGGCCATGAAACCGACGTGTCGATCAGCGACTTCGTGGCCGACGTGCGGGCCCCGACCCCGTCTGCTGCGGCCGAGCTGCTTGCGCCCGACAACAGCGGCCTGCAGCACCGCCTGGACGGCCTGCAACGGCGCCTGACCCTGCGCATGCAGAACCGGTTGGTGCATGATCGCCTGCGCCTGGAGTCCCTGATTCGCCGCCTGCGCCATCCGGGCGAGCGCCTGCGTCAGCAGGCTCAGCGCCTGGATGACCTGGACATGCGCCTGCGCCGTGCCTTCCTGCATAACCTCAATCAACGCCGCGAGCGCCTGGTGCGCCTGGAGACGCGTCTGGCTGCGCAACATCCCGGGCGTACTCTGGCTTTGCTGGGCCAGCGCCTGGACAGCCTGGCCGAGCGACTGCCCCGGGCCATGCGTGACGTGCTCAAGGACCGGCGCCAGCGCTTCCAGGCCCAGTTGCAGACCCTGCAGATCGTCAGCCCGCTGGCGACGCTGGCGCGCGGCTACAGCATCCTGCTCGACGAACAAGGCCAGGCCATCCGCAGCGCCGAACAGACGCGCAACGGCCAGCGCCTGACTGCACGCCTGAACGAAGGCGAGCTGCAGGTGCGGGTCGAAGACAATCACCTGACTCCGGTCACGCTCTCACTTCTGGACTGACACATGCCCCGCTTGCTCGCGTCACTGCTCGCCCTCGCCTTCACCGTCCTGAGCGCCACAGCCCAGGCCAGCTACATCACGCGCACGCTGAACAAACCGGTGCCTGGCGGCGTTGCCGTGGTCGACCTGGGGCCGGCAGCCAGTGCTCCCAGCGCACGCTTCGATGGCAAGCCCGTGCTGGTGGTCAAGGAACAGGACAACTGGCTGGCCATCGTTGGCATCCCCCTGACCCAGAAGCCTGGGCAGGCGGTGGTGCAACAAGGCAGCCGAAGCCTGCCTTTCACCGTGGGGCACAAGCAGTACCCCGAACAGCGCATCACCTTGAAGAACACCCGCCAGGTCAACCCCAATCCGGCCGACCTCAAGCGCATCGATCGCGAACTGGCCGAGCAGATCAAGGCCTACCGCAGCTTCAGCCCGGCATTGCCGAGCAACCTGATCCTCGACAAGCCGGTCAACGGGCCGCTGTCGAGCAAGTTCGGCGTGCGCCGGTTCTTCAATGGCGAGGAACGCAACCCCCATGCGGGGCTGGATTTTGCCGTACCGGCGGGGACGCCGATCAAGACGCCTGCCAACGGCAAGGTGATTCTGGTGGGCGATTACTTCTTCAATGGCCGCACGGTGTTCGTTGATCACGGGCAGGGCTTTATCAGCATGTTCTGCCATATGTCCCGTATCGACGTGCAGAACGGGCAGTCGCTGCGCCGTGGTGATGTGGTCGGGCGCGTGGGCTCAACGGGGCGCGCTACCGGGCCCCACATGCACTGGAACGTCAGCTTGAACGATGCGCGTGTTGACCCGGCGATCTTCATCGGTGCCTTTCAGCCCTGAGGCAGGGTTGACACTTCGTTGAGTGACGTTTGGGCCGCCCCGCAATAAGGGCGGCGCTTGCCACAACGCAGGGCCCAGGAGGTCCTCACGCGACTGACAGACCATTGCGCCAAAGAAAAATACCGCGCAACAGAACCTAAGTATTTTACCAGTCTCAACAAGTAGATCTCGCCATATCACTTTTTTTAAGCATTCCTCTCAATTTTTTTTCAACGCTTGCCAACCCTCAGTCCACTGGTTAGGGTTGAGGCCATGAAAACCTTCAGCACCCTCATCTTGCTCCGACAACATCGCAGCCTCTGCCTGGTCAGCGCTCGACTACCAGGCTGAATCGCGTCGCCTCGCCCCTACCTCGTTACTGCTCGGCAGGCCCGATCTCGGCCGCACATAAAAGGATTGCTTCCATGACCATGCTCAAAGACCCGTCGAAGAAATACCGCGCCTTCCCTATCATCGATCTGCCTGACCGTACCTGGCCGTCCAAGACCATCACCGAGGCGCCGATCTGGTGCAGCTCGGACCTGCGTGACGGCAACCAGTCGCTGATCGAGCCGATGGATGCGCAGAAGAAGCTGCGGTTCTGGAAGACCTTGGTGCAAGTGGGCGTGAAGGAAATCGAAGCCTCCTTCCCTTCGGCCTCGCAAACCGACTTCGACTTTGTCCGCACCTTGATCGAAGACGGTCATATTCCAGAGGACACCACCATCCAGGTGCTGACCCAGGCGCGTGAAGACCTGATCGCCCGGACCTTCGAGTCCCTGCGCGGGGCCAAGAAGGCCATCGTTCACCTGTACAACGCCACCTGCCCGGCCTTCCGCCGCATCGTCTTCAACCAGGACAAGCAGGGCGTCAAGGACATCGCGGTCAATGCAGCCAAGCTGTTCGTCAAATACGCCGCACAGCAGCCCGATACGCACTGGACATTCCAGTACTCGCCCGAAACCTTCAGCGCTACCGAGATGGAATTCGCCAAGGAAGTGTGCGATGCGGTGATCGAGGTGTGGAACCCAACGCCCGAACACAAGATCATCCTCAACCTGCCGGCCACCGTCGAGGTCGCCACGCCCAACGTGTACGCCGACCAGATCGAATGGTTCTGCCGTAACATCAATCGCCGTGACAGCGTGATCATCAGCCTGCACTGCCACAACGACCGGGGAACCGGCATCGCCGCGACCGAGCTGGGCCTGATGGCCGGCGCCGACCGTGCAGAGGGCTGCCTGTTCGGCAATGGTGAGCGCACCGGCAACGTCGACCTGGTGACCCTGGCGCTGAACCTGTACACCCAGGGCATCGACCCGGGCCTGGATTTCTCCGACATAGACGGTGTGCGCAAGGTCGTCGAAGAATGCAATCAGCTGCCGGTGCACCCGCGCCACCCGTACGTAGGTGACCTGGTGCACACAGCCTTCTCCGGGTCGCACCAGGATGCCATTCGCAAGGGCCTGGCCAAGCAGCAGGAAGGCGAGTTGTGGGAAGTGCCGTACCTGCCGATCGACCCGGCCGACATCGGCCGCAGCTACGAGGCCGTGATTCGCGTCAACAGCCAGTCCGGCAAAGGCGGCATCACCTACCTGCTCGAGCAGGAATACGGCATCAGCCTGCCGCGCCGCATGCAAATCGAATTCAGCCAGGTCGTGCAGGGCGAAACCGACCGCCTGGGCCTGGAAATGACTGCCCAGCAGATCTACAGCTTGCTGCACAAGGAATACCTGCAAGCCAACGCACCGTACGCGCTGGTCAGCCATCGCCTGCAGGAAGAAAACGGTCACAGCGCCGTGGAAGTGGAAGTAGCCGGCGAAGGCGAGACCACGCTGCACTGGCGCGGCAAGGGCAATGGCGCCCTGGAAGCCTTGGTGGCCGGCCTGCCGGTTGCCGTCGAAATCATGGACTACAACGAACACGCCATCGGCGCGGGCACCAACGCCAAGGCAGCGGCCTATATTGAACTGCGTGTAGCCGGCGGGCGTCCTGTGCACGGTGTGGGCATCGATGAAAACATCACCACAGCCAGCTTCAAGGCCCTGTTCAGTGCGTTGAACCGTTCGCTGAGCCAGCAAGAGGCCAAGGCGGCCTGAGTACCGTTAGGGAGAAAGCGGCCTCTTTAGCTGATGCTGTTGACTTGAGATTGTTGGGGCCGCCTTGCGGCCCCAACGACCTAAGGGCGCGCTTACCCTTCGTATACGCGCACATAACCCGCAAACGCCAATCACCAGGCAAAAAAATGGGCGCCGACCAAGCGCCCAAAAAGCCGTAAAGCACACAACGAAATTCAGTGACCGTCCACCAGCGCCATGGCCTCGGCACTGCAGGCCTCGATGCGGGCCCAGTCGCCATTCTTGATCCAGCTGCTGTCGAGCATCCAGGTGCCCCCTACACACATCACATTGGCCAGTGCCATGTAGTTGCGCACGTTGGCCGGGTTGACGCCGCCGGTTGGGCAGAAACGGATGTCGCCGAACGGGCCAGCAAACGCTTTGATCGCCGCCACGCCTCCGCTGATTTCGGCGGGGAACAGCTTGAAACGGCGGTAACCCAGCGCGTAGCCCATCATGATTTCGGATGGGGTGCTGATACCCGGCAGCAAGGGGATCTCGCTCTCCACGCCCGCTTGCAGCACATCCTGGGTAATGCCGGGTGTGACGACGAACTGGGCGCCTGCGGCCTCGACGGCTGCGAACATGGTGCGGTCGAGCACTGTCCCGGCGCCTACGCACAGCTCGGGGCGCTGCTCACGCAGCACTTCAATGGCCTTCAGGCCATGCTGTGAACGCAGGGTCACTTCCAGCGTGCGGATGCCGCCGGCCGCCAGGGCGTCGGCCAGGGGCAGGATGTCCTGTTCGCGGGCGATGGTGATCACCGGCAGGATGCGCGCCGCTTCGCAGATGGCGTCGACCCGGGCGGCCTTGTCGGCCATCGAGAGCTTGGGCTGTGGACGTTCGAGGGTGATCATTGCTGTGGATCCTTGGCTCATGGGCACCAGTAGATGTCCAGGGGTGCGTGAAGAAAAGCGCGAATGGGCATTTCGGCGAGGTCGTCATCCGCCAGCGCGGCGCGCAGAGTAGCGAGTTTGCCTGGCCCTTGCACGGACAATGCGGTGAACCCTGCGGTGGCCAGCAGCGCTCGGGTCATGGAAAGGCGCTGATGGGGAACGGTTGGCGCCATTAGCGGTAGGCAACGGCGAGGCGTGTTCGGATCCAGGCCCTCGGCCAGGTTAGGACTGGCTGGGAACAGTGAGGCCGTGTGGCCATCGTCACCCATGCCCAGTACCAGCACGTCGATGGGCGGCAGATCGGCCAGGGCGCGGTCAGCTTCTTCGGCGGCCTCTTTCAGCGAAGGCGCCTGCTGGTACAACCCGATGAAACGCGCCTTGGCGGCCTGCCCTTTGAGCAGATGCTGAGCCAACAGACCGGCATTGCTGTCGGCGTGCTCCACCGGCACCCAGCGCTCATCGGCAAGACTGACCGTCACCTTGCTCCAGTCCAGGTCCTGCTTGGCCAGTTGCTCGAGAAAAGGCACCGGGCTGCGCCCACCGGACAGCACGACGCAGGCCTGGCCTTTATCGTCGATGGCTGCACGCAGGCGCTCACTCACATCCTTGGCCAATGTACCAGCCAACGTGCTGGCATCGGGCAGTTGATGCACCTCGGTGCTCGCCGGAAACTGCAATTCGGACAATGCTTCAGATGTCGCCATACCAGGCCCTCCCATCGCGGGTGATCAATGCAATCGAGCTCATTGGCCCCCAGCTGCCCGCAGCATAGGGCTTGGGGGCGTCGCCCGTGTTGCGCCAACCGGCAATCAGCTGGTCACACCACTTCCAGGCGTACTCGATTTCGTCCTTGCGCACGAACAGGTTCTGGTTGCCCCGCATCACTTCGAGCAGCAAGCGTTCATAGGCATCCGGAATCCGCGCGCTACGCCAGGCGTCGGAAAAATTCAGTTGCAGCGGGCCACTGCGCAGTTGCATGCCCTTGTCCAGGCCTTGCTCCTTGGTCATCACGCGCAAGGAGATACCTTCGTCCGGCTGCAGGCGAATGATCAGCTTGTTGCCCACTTGCAGACGCTGTTCCGGGGCAAAGATGTAATGCGGCGTTTCCTTGAAGTGAATGACGATCTGCGACAGCTTTTGCGGCATGCGCTTGCCGGTGCGCAAGTAGAAAGGCACACCCGACCAGCGCCAGTTGCGGATGTCGGCGCGCAGGGCGACGAAGGTCTCGGTGTCGCTCTGGCTATTGGCATTGTCTTCTTCAAGGTAACCCGGAACCGGCTTGCCATCGCTGTAGCCGGCAATGTACTGCCCGCGCACCACCCGCGTGCTCAGCCCGTCTCCGGTGATCGGGGCCAGCGCCTTGAGTACCTTGACCTTCTCGTCGCGGATGGCGTCGGCCGACAGCTCGCTCGGCGGGTCCATGGCAATCAGGCACAGCAACTGCAACAGGTGGTTCTGGATCATGTCGCGCAACTGACCGGCCTTGTCGAAGTAGCCCCAGCGACCCTCGATACCCACCTTCTCCGCCACCGTGATTTCCACGTGGGAGATGGAGTTCTGGTTCCATTGGGTTTCGAACAGGCTGTTGGCAAAGCGCAGGGCGATCAGGTTCTGCACCGTCTCCTTGCCCAGGTAGTGGTCGATGCGATAGACGCGGCTTTCGGGAAAGAATCGCGCCACGGCATCGTTGACCCGGCGTGAAGACTCAAGGTCATGACCGATCGGCTTTTCCAGCACTACACGGGTGCGCTCGCTCAGGCCCACCTTGTCGAGGTTTTCGCTGATGGCACCATACACGGCGGCGGCCGTGGCGAAATAGGCGATCAGGGGGTGCCCGTCGGGCACTTGCGCGGCCAGTGCCTGGTAGCCTTCTGGCTGCAGAAAATCCAGATGCTGGTAATCGAGCCTTGCCAGGAAGCGCTCGAGGGCCGCGGCCTCGATGTCAGCCTCGGGCACATGCTTACGCAAATGGGCCTCGATGCTGTTCAGGTGCTCCTGGGCACTGCCGACCTCCCGCGCCAGCGCCAGCAGGCGCGTCTGTGCGTGCAATAGCCCGGCGCGGTCGAGCTGGTAGAGCGCAGGGAACAGCTTGCGCAAGGCCAAGTCGCCCAGGGCGCCAAACAGGGCAAATGTGCAAGGTTCGACACTGATTGCAGCCATGATGTTGGTTCTTTCCTAAAGTTGATTTAGAAATACCGTTTTCAGTTAGGGTTTTCAAGGACAAATGTAGTAAAAACCATAACATTAGTCGGATGTATGACAGACAAGTGGTGCGCAACCGGCGCCGCCAGTACGATAGACGACCCTGTAAACAGGCCTGCTGCTCCCTCAGCCGGCTGCCTTCCCGACCCAAGGACACCCCATGGACCGCGTGAGAAACCTCCTGGAACAAATCCAGGGACGCCTCGACGAGCTGAACAAGGCCGAACGCAAAGTCGCCGAAGTCATCCTGCTCAACCCGCAACAAGCCACACGCTTCAGCATCGCGGCGCTGGCCCAGGCGGCCAAGGTCAGCGAACCGACCGTCAACCGCTTCTGCCGCTCCTTCGGCGTGAGCGGTTACCCAGAGCTGAAACTGCAACTGGCGCAGAGCCTGGCCAGCGGCGCGGCCTACGTGAGCCGCGCGGTGGAGGCCGACGACGATCCGGCGGCCTACACCCAGAAGATCTTCGCCAGCGCCATCGCCTCGCTCGACAGTGCCTGCCAGCAGCTCGACCCCCAGCAGGTCAGCCGCGCGGTCGACATGATGATCCAGGCCCGCCAGATTCATTTCTTTGGCCTGGGCGCCTCTGCACCGGTAGCGCTGGATGCCCAGCACAAGTTCTTCCGCTTCAACCTGGCCGTGTCAGCGCACGCCGACGTACTGATGCAACGCATGCTGGCGTCGGTGGCCCATACCGGCGACCTGTTCGTGATCATTTCCTACACCGGGCGTACACGCGAGCTGGTGGAAGTGGCTCGCCTGGCCAGGGAAAACGGCGCCTCGGTGCTGGGTCTGACAGCGGCCGGGTCGCCGCTGGCCAACGCCTGCAGCCTTAGCCTGCACATTCCTCTGCCCGAAGACACCGATATCTACATGCCGATGACCTCGCGCATCATCCAGCTGACCGTGCTCGATGTGCTGGCGACCGGCATGACCCTGCGCCGGGGTGTGGATTTCCAGCCACACCTGCGCAAGATCAAGGAAAGCCTCAACGCCAGTCGCTACCCCATCGAGGACGACGAACTCAGCTGAGCCGGTGCGCCTGCAGACTCAGATGCGCGCGCTGCCCCGGTGCCAGGCTCAGGCCGTCGTCGCTGCCGCTGGCGGCCTCCACACACACGAAACGCTGGCATTCGCGCCCGGTAACCCCCAGTAGCGGTCGGCTGCCGGGGTGCCACACGACCGTGTCGTCGCTGTCGCCGGTGTCGATACATAGTTGGCGCTGCCAGGCCGGATCATGCAGTTGCACACCGGGAATGCCTGAATAGACCCGCTGACAGCCGCCCTTGGGCTTGAGCGCCCCTTCCTGGCGGCATGCCTGACGGTTGAGGTGGTCGTACCCCTCGATGTCTTCAAGGCCAGACAGCGCTACCTCCGAGACGTCACTGATGCGCCAGTAGGCCAACAAGGCGTGACTCAACTGGCACGGTTCGCTGTCCTGGTGCTCGGTGCTCAGGCTCAACTCCATGCGGCTGCCGAGCCGCGCCTCCAGGTCGACCTGCCAGTCGCACAGTTCCAGGCGCCACTTGAGCACCACGCCCTGCGCGTCTTCATGGCTGTCCATCAGCTTCCAGTCCAGCAGGCGGGCCCAACCATGGGCAGGCCACAGGTCTTCGCTGGGATGGCGCCCGTACCAGGGCCAGCAGACCGGCACGCCGCCGCGAATGGCGCCCACCTGTGGCCATTGTTCGGCGCACCACAGCCAGGGCCGCTCACCTGTGGGTTGGAAATGCAGCAACTGCGCGCCCTGGCGACTGAACGCCGCCTGGCACAGGGGGTGATCGATGATCAGCACATCGCGCTGCTGGTAGCGCTCCCATTCGAACGTCGGCCGGGGCCGCCGTGCGGCGAAGAAGCGATGGAGCGGATGCTCAGGCATGGTGCAGGGCTCTTGTTGTTTGAGATAGCGCTGTCTTGGCCTGTCCACGGCAACCACTGCAGGTCAGTGGTTGCCGGGCGCCAAACGGGATTGGCGTAAATTTACAACAAATGGGCTTAGAAAGACGACTGAATCTTCAAGCCCGCCACCAGGGCATTGTCCACTTCATCCACGCCGCCGGGGCTCTTGATGTACTGAAGGTTCGGCCGCACGGTCAGCCAATTGGTGACGTGGAAACCATAGTACAGCTCGGCGTTGTACTCGGTACGCTGCAGCGGGACGAAGCCTGGGTTGTCGTAGTCGTTGATACCGCTCATGTCGTTGAGCTGGCGCGCACGCTTGCGCACATCGTCGTTGACGTGGATGCGGGCGATGCCGAAACCGATGTCGTCCTTGGGCCGGGCGTCGAAGGCACCTTTGTAGACCATGCCCACCTGCTGGTAGTTGTCCACCACGTTGGTGGCCTTGTCGTGCACCGTGAAGTTGGCGAACAGGCTCAGCCCGCGGTTGACGTCGCCTGCCTGGGCCGTGACCTGCTGTTGCGCCACCACCCACCAGCCATGCTTGCTGGAGTGAGACTTGAAGCCCGAACCACTGAGCCCCTGGGCGTTGCCGTTGACGTCCTTGTATACATCCTCGGCATCGGCGGTGCTGTAGTAGTAGCCCAGGCGGTATTCGCCCGGCAGGCCGTTGAGCTTCGGCGTCCAGACCATTTCCACCGGCAGGATCGCGCCCTTGGTGCCGCTGCCGCTCAGCTTGAAGCCATTGCCGGTTTCCAGGTTGGACGGGTTCTGCTCATAGGCACCGACTTGTACATAGAATTCGGGGGTGACGTTGTACTTGACCCGCGTTGCCCACTGGCTGACGGGCCAGTTGTACCAGATGCCACCCACCCAGTTACCTACTTGCGAGCCGCAGAACGCCAGGTTCTGGAAGTCGCAGGGGAAACTGTTGAAGTCCTCGCCCGGCCCGAAGCGGCCGAATTTCACGTCCAGCGCGCCGTCGAAATACTTCTGCTTGAACCACATCTGGGTCAGGCGCCAGGTCTGGCCACGCCCCCACACTTCTTGCACCGAACTGAACTGCCCGGCGCGTGGGTCGCTGATGCGGTCGTTGGACAGATTGCGACCGCTTCGCTCGGTAATGGCCAGTTTGAATTCGGCATCGTGCCAGCCGAAGATCTTCTGCAGGTCCAGGTGCGCGCCCAGGGCGAACTGGTCGCTGTAGCGGGCGGTCTTGTCGTGGTTATAGCCACCCTTAAGGTTGCCGGCCACTTCGCCGACATAATCGACGGTGAAGTCGTAGCCTTTTTCCAGCAGCTCGGTGCGGGTACCGCCCCAGTCACCGGTCATCCATTTCGACTCGCTGGAGAAAGCTTCGGCAGCCTGCAGGCCACTGCTGGCGGCCATCGCCAGCGGCGCAAGCAACGCCAGTGAGCCCCAGGTGGTAGTACGATTGCGCTGTTCCATTGCGTTGCGTCCTCTTTTTCTTATTGATGGTGTAGACGGTTCAACGGCCACCGAGGGCGGCCATGTTGTCCTTGACGGTGGTGGCGATACGGTTTGCCTGCAGGCGCTCGCCGCTCTGGGCATCGAACAGCAGCACCCGTGCCGGGTCCAATTGCAGGGCCAGGGTGTCGCCCACCTGGCAGGCCACGTCAGGGGCCAGTCGGCAGCACACTTTGGTCTGGTTGAGGGTCACGAACACCAGCATGTCCGGACCAGTGGGCTCGGTGACCTGTACCTGCGCGCGAATGCTTGGCCCGCCGCTGCCGCCTCCCGCGCCCAGGGCAATCTGCTCGGGTCGAATGCCCAGGACGATTTCGCGCCCTTCCAGGCCCAGGTCGGCGCCGGGCAGGGGCAGCTCGCAGCGTGCCTGGCCACTGTCGAGCACGGCATGCAGCTGACCGCCCTGGGCCACTAGCCGCGCCGGCACGAAGTTCATGGGCGGCGAGCCAATGAAGCTTGCGACGAACTGGTTGGCCGGGTCGTTGTAGATCTGCTGTGGCGTACCGAACTGCTGGATGATGCCGTCTTTCATGACCGCCACCTTGTCACCCAGGGTCATGGCCTCGATCTGGTCATGGGTGACGTAGACAGTGGTGGTTTTCAGGCGCTGGTGCATCAGTTTCATTTCGGTCCGCATCTCGACCCGCAGTTTGGCGTCGAGGTTGGACAAGGGTTCATCGAACAGGTAGATCTTCGGCCGGCGCGCGAGCGCCCTGCCCATGGCCACGCGCTGCTGCTGACCGCCAGACAGCTGCGCCGGCTTGCGCGCCAGCAGGTGCTCGATCTGCAGCAGCTTGGCCACCCGCGCCACCTCCTCGTCGATGGCGGCCTGGGGCATCTTGCGGATTTTCAGGCCAAATTCGATGTTCTCGCGCACGGTCATGGTCGGGTACAGCGCATAGGACTGGAACACCATGGCGATGTCACGGTCCTTGGGGCTCATGCCGCTGACGTCCTGCTGGTCGATCAGAATAGCGCCGCCGGTGATCTGCTCGAGGCCGGCGATGCAGTTCATCAATGTCGACTTGCCGCAGCCCGAAGGGCCGACCAGGATCAGGAACTCACCGTCCTTGATCGACAGCTGGATGTCCTTGAGGGTATCCGGCAGCCCGGCACCGTAGGTTTTGTTCACGTTGCGAAGTTCGAGCGTTGCCATGAGTTACCCCTTTACCGCGCCGGCCGTGAGCCCGCGCACGAAATATTTGCCTGCCACTACGTACACCAGCAGGGTCGGCAGGCCAGCGATCATCGCAGCGGCCATGTCGACGTTGTATTCCTTGGCCCCGGTGCTGGTATTGACCAGGTTGTTCAAGGCCACCGTGATCGGTTGCGAGTCGCCACTGGAGAACACCACGCCAAATAGGAAGTCGTTCCAGATCTGGGTGAACTGCCAGATCAGGCAGACCATGATGATCGGCGTGGACATCGGCAGGATGATGCGCCGGAAGATGGTGAAGAACCCTGCCCCGTCAAGCCGTGCAGCCTTGACCAGGGCATCGGGGATGCTGACGTAGAAGTTGCGAAAGAAAAGTGTGGTGAAGGCCAGGCCGTAGACCACATGCACCAGCACAAGGCCAGTGGTGGTACTGGCCAGCCCCAGCTTGCCCAGGGTGAACGAGGCCGGCAGCAGCACCGTCTGGAACGGCAGGAAGCAGCCGAACAACAGCAGACCGAAGAACAGCTGCGAGCCACGAAAGCGCCACATCGACAGCACGTAGCCATTGAGCGCGCCAATGGCCGTGGAAATCAGCACCGCAGGCACGGTGATCAGAATCGAGTTCCAGAAGTAGCCGCTGACGGTGCCCCAGGCCTTGACCCAGCCAATGGCGGTGATCGTTGTCGGCCAGCTGAGCAGGTTGCCGGTACTGATGTCCTCGGGGGTCTTGAAGCTGGTCAGCAGCATGACCACCAGTGGCACCAGGTACAGCACCACGGCGATCAGCAGCACGGCATGAATGGCAAGCCGGCTGGGGCTGAACGCGGGTTTGTCGACAGGGCTATGCATGGCGTTTGCTCCGCAGCTCCGAATACAGGTAAGGCACCAGGATGGCCAGGATCGCCCCCAGCATGAGGATGGCACTGGCCGAGCCCATGCCCATTTGCCCTCGGCTGAAGGTAAAGGCATACATGAACATCGCCGGCAGGTCGGACGAGTAGCCAGGCCCGCCTGCCGTCATCGCGGCGACCAGGTCGAAGCTCTTGATGGCAATGTGCGAAAGGATCATCACCGAGCTGAAGAACACCGGGCGCAAGCTGGGCAGCACCACGCGCGAGTAGATGCGCGGCAGGCTGGCACCGTCGATCTGGGCGGCGCGGATGATCGATGGATCGACGCCCCGCAGGCCGGCGAGGAACATCGCCATGATGAACCCCGATGCTTGCCACACCGCCGCGATCACCAGGCAGTACACCACCCGGTCCGGGTCCAGCAGCCAGTCCAGGCGAAAGCCCTCCCAGCCCCAGTCACGCAGCAGTTTGTCCAGCCCCATGCCTGGGTTGAGCAGCCACTTCCAGGCCGTGCCGGTCACGATCATCGACAGGGCCATGGGATACAGATAGATGGTGCGGATGAACCCCTCGCGACGAATGCGCTGGTCCAGCAGCACCGCCAGCAACACGCCGATCGCCAGGCTGATGGTGATGAACAGCCCGCCGAACACCAGCAGGTTCTTGCTCGCCACCCACCAGCGGTCGTTGTCGAACAAACGCATGTACTGCGCCAGCCCCGCCCATTTGTAGGTGGGCAGGAACGTGGACGTGGTGAAGGACAGCACGAAGGTCCAGAGGATGTAGCCGTAGAAGCCCACCAGCACGATGAACATGCTCGGCGCCAGCACCAGCTTGGGCAGCCAGCGCTGTAGCGCATCCATGGGAGAGGCCCGCAGACGGGCGGTGGTAGTGGTCATGGTTCACCTCGAAGGCGCTGCTGCGCATGGCGCGGCAGCGACTGTCTAGCTCAGGTTTGAAGGTCGCCTCGGGCGCTGCGTGGTGCCGTGTCGGTGGCAGCGGGAGAGTGACGCAGCCGCCGTTTGGAGGGCCCCGCAGCCTGCTTTTCACGTCGGGCCCGATGGCGCAGCGCCCTGTCAGGCACGCCCGGCACCGGGCCGCATTAGCCCGCCCGTGGGCTATTTGGCTGCTCGGATGGCGGCTGCCAGCTTCTTCGCAGCGTCAGCCGGATCGGCCTTGGGGTCATTGATGTAGTTGGTCACCACATCAAAGAATGCGCCCTGCACGGCCAGCGTCGTGGCCATGTTGTGCGCCATGCTCGGTTGCAGCCCGCCGGTCTTGGCGTCGGCGAGGAAGTCCTTGGCCGAGGTCTGGGCACACGCATCGAACCCATACTTGCCCATGTCGGCGAGCATGTCGTTGCGCACCGGGATCGAGCCCTTGTTGGTGCTGAACACCTTCTGGAACTCCTCACCCAGCACCTTGCGGGCGATGTCCTGCTGGCCGGCAGCAGTGCCCTCATTGCTCTGCTTGAACACCACCAGCGAATCGATGTTGTACAGGAAGGCCTTCTCGGTGCCGGGGAACGGCACGCACTGGTAGTCCTTGCCGGCGGTTTTCTTGGCCAAAGTCCATTCGCTCTTGGCCCAGTCGCCCATGATCTGCATGCCGGCCTTGCCGTTGATGACCTTGGCAGCTTCCAGGTTCCAGTCCTGGCCTTTGCCATCAGGGTCCATGTACGTGGCGACCCGCTTGAGTTCGGTCAGGGCCCTGATCATGTCGGGGCCGGTCAGGGCGTCGTTGTCCAGGTCGACCAGGGCTTTCTTGTAACCGTCGACACCCATCACCGACAGCACGACGCTTTCAAAGACCGTGCTGTCCTGCCACGGCTGGCCACCGTGGGCGAGCGGGATGATGCCTGCGGCCTTGAGCTTGTCGGCAGCGGCATAGAACTCATCGAGGGTGGCGGGCGCCTTGTCGATCCCGGCCTTCTTGAAGGCTTCCGGGTTGATCCACAGCCAGTTGGTACGGTGGATGTTGACGGGAACGGCTACATAGTCGCCGTCGTACTTCACGGTGTCGGCGACTTTCTTATCCAGCAGTGCGTCCCACTTTTCCTGCTTGGCCACCTCCTTGAGCACGTCGCTGTCGAGCAGGCCGGTCGCGGCCCAGTCCTGGATATCGGGGCCTTTGATCTGTGCGACGCCTGGCGGATTGCCAGCCACCGCTCGGCTTTTGAGCACGGTCATGGCGGTAGCGCCGCCACCGCCGGCCACGGCCCCGTCCTTCCAGGTGAAACCGTCTTTCTCGACCTGGGCCTTGAGCACATCGACGGCCGCTTTTTCACCACCGGACGTCCACCAGTGCACCACTTCGACGGTGCCCTTGGCATCGGCAGCGTGCGCAGTCAGGGGGAACAGGGAAGCCAGGGAGATCGCGGCAGCGAGACGAAGGTAGGAAGTCATTTCTACACCTTATTGTTGTTATGCCGTGCAAGTCGTGCGCTTGCGTTGCATGGAGTCTAAACAGCGTGCGCGCACCGCCAGGTAACGAAGCGATGCGCGAATGTCATCGTTTGGTTACATTCAAGGCCACACCGGTCGCCAGGCTGCGTGCCAAGGGCAGGCCGGGTAGCACCAGGGCCTGGTAGGCATGGTACAGGTCGGGCTTGCCGGGCCAGATCGTGCCGGCTGGACGGTTGTCGACATCGAGTTCGTGGTGCCAGCTGCCGCCTGCAAGGTCGATGAAATGCTCGGATATGAAGTCCCAGCAGCGCCGGTACCACTGCTCGAAGCGCGCCTGCCCCGTGCGCTGCAACAGGGCCGCTGCGCATGCGCAGGCTTCAGCGTGAACCCAGTGCAGCCGCGCGCGAACCCGCGGCCGGTCATCCCAGCCAAGGGTGTAGACGAGGCCAGGCTGGCCATCAACGCCCCACGCCTGTTCGCAGGCGGTGTCGAACAGGGTGCGGGCACTGTCGACCAGCCAGGGCGGGGGCGCGTGCCCGCAGCGGGCCAGGCTGGCCTCCAGGTGAAGCAAAAGCCTCGCCCACTCGAAGGCATGCCCTGGCGTCGTGCCATAGGGGCGAAAGTGGTCGGCCGGGTGTGCTTGGTTGTAATCCTTGAGCGGCTGCCAGGCGACGTCGAAGTGTTCCACCACTCGATAGCCGTTGGCAGCGGCGTGGGTATGGATGATGCGCTCGGCAATGCGCAGGGCGCGTTGCAGCCACACAGGGTTGCCGGTTACATCGGCCAGGGCCAGGAACGCCTCGGTCGCGTGCATGTTGCTGTTGGCGCCGCGGTAGGGCTCAGGCGTTTGCCAGGCGCGATCATAGGCTTCACGAAGCGCACTTTCCCCTTCGCTCCAGAAATGCCGCTCGATGACGTCGATGGCGTCGGTCAGCAATGCCTCGGCGCCCTCGACGTCCGCCACGACGGCGGAGCTGGCCGCCAAGGCGACGAAAGCATGCAGATACGCTGCCTTGCCGCTTCCCTCGCAGCCGCCCGCCTGGGCAAACCAGCCGCCGTAGCGCGCATCCCTCAAGGGGCCGCGCAGGGCAGTCACACCGTGGGCAGCCAGCCCCAGACAGCCCGGTATGCCCTGAAGGTGAGCCAGGGCGAAACAGTGGGTCATCCGGGCAGTGGTCAGGGTCTGGGCGCTTGCATCATCGGCAAGCCTGCCTGCCGCATCCAGGTCACCAAACCCTTCTGCCAGCTTTGCAGCCCTGGCGAAGGCCAGTAACCGCTGCCCCTCGGCCAGGCGCCATGCAGTGTGCCCAGGCGCTTGGAGCCAGGACACCTGTGAAGAAAGATCATTGTTCATCGCCAGCGAGGTCCTTGCCAGTCGTGTGGCGATTCTAGCCAGCCAGGCCACGGGGGATGTCACGAACGCGGGTATGATTGTCACGTGCCTGTGACGTTCGACCATCTGCGCGCAGTTGCACGTTCAACGCGTGCAGGTGCGTCAATCCACGCCCCGTGGCAGGTACAAGGTCACCCGCAAGCCGCCTTCGCGCAGGTTGAGCAGGCTGACCTCGCCGCCGTGGCTGTGGGCGATATTGCGGGCAATGCCCAACCCCAGCCCGTAGCCTTGCTGATGACCAGCCAGCCGCACATGGGGCTCGAACACCTGCTCCATCTGCTGTTGCGGCACCCCCGGCCCTTGATCATCGACCTGCAGCACGAAGCCTGCCGCACCGTCGATGATGCGCAGCCGCGCCCGCTCGCCGTACTTGATGGCGTTGTCGATCAGGTTGCCGATGCAGCGCCGCAATGCCAGCGGCTTGCCGGGATACGGCGCCAGGGCATGCCCTTCGAGGGTGATTCGACCGTCTCGCAGGTACGGCTCAGCCAGCAGTTCGAGGACCTGATTGAGGTCCACCGGCTCGATGTTCTCGTGAATGTCGGTGTCCTTCACGCATTGCAGCGCGCCCTTTACCAGCAGCTCCAGTTCGTCCAGGTCCTGGCTGAACTTGGCTTGCAGGTGTTCGTCTTCAAGCAGCTCGACACGCAGGCGAAGCCGGGTGATGGGCGTGCGCAGATCATGGGAGATGGCGCTGAACAGTTGGCTACGCTCGGTGAGGTAACGGCTGATGCGTTCGCGCATGCTGTTGAAGGCCCGGCCCACCTCCACCACCTCGCTGCCGCCGCCTTCGGCCACTGGCGCTACATCGGCGCCCAGTGACAGCTCGCGCGCTGCACGGGCCAGGCGCTTGAGCGGCCAGCTTTGCCAATGCACCAGCAGCCCGATGAACAGCAACAACAACGCCGTGGTCAGGACGATGAAGCCGATCTGCTGACGCGGCAGACGCTCGGCTTCCAGGCTGGTGTAGGGCTCGGGCAACAACGAGGCGATGTACAGCCATTCGCCTTCGGCCAGACGAATCTGGGTGACCAGCACCGGCGGGTTGAGCGGTTCGAGGGTGAGTGAGTAATGCGCCCATGACCTTGGCAACTCGTCGAGCTTGAGCCCACTGTTGAAGATGCGCAGTTCATCGGGGTCGACGAATTCGACGGAGATGTCCATCTGCGGCCCGAGACGCTCATGCAGCACCTGCTGGAACACCTCCACCACGGCCTGCTTGCGCGGCGTGACAGGCAGTACCTGCATATCCAACGGCTTGGCGTTCAGCGAAACAAAAAACCGCGTGCCCCCCATGCTGCGCAACTGGTCGAGCACCATCGGCCGGTAAGCCACGGGCAGTGAACGAAAGTAACTGACGCTGGCGCTCATGGAGTGGGCCAGGCTGCTGGCACTGGCACGCAGCCCTTGCAACTGGCTGGCGCGCAGCTGGGCCACCCAGATGATGCTCGACAATCCTTGCGCCAGCAGAACCACCAGCAAGGTCAGCAGCAGCATGCGCCCCAGCAGCGAGCGTGGCAGCAGGCGCCAGCGCCGCTCAGGGTGCAGTGCAGACATGGGTCGCCAGCAGGTAGCCGCTGCCGCGCACGGTGCGGATCAGCCGGGGTGGCTTTTCGGTGTCGCGCAAGCGCTGGCGCAGACGGCTGACGGCCATGTCCACGATGCGGTCCAGTGGCATCGGCTCTCGCCCTCGGGTGGCGTTGCCGATGGTATCGCGGTCGAGAATCTGCTGGGGGTGGTCCAAGAATAGCTTGAGCAGCGCAAAGTCCGCACCCGAAAGAATCACCTCCTCTCCATCGCGGTGGAACAGGCGATGGCTGACCGTGTCGAGCCGCCAGTCGTCGAATGCCAGCACCGCCCCGCCCGGCGCTGCCTGCCCGAACTCGGCGCGGCGTAGCAAGGCTTTGATGCGGGCCTGCAGCTCGCGCGGGCTGAACGGCTTGCCCAGGTAGTCATCGGCGCCAAGCTCAAGCCCGATGACCCGATCGGTCTCGTCCGAGCTTGCCGTCAACATGATGATGGGTACCCTCGCCTGGCGCGGGTGCTGGCGTACCCAGCGGCACAGGCTGAAACCGTCCTCGTCCGGCAGCATGACGTCCAGGATCACCAGGTCACACGCTGTGGTGTCAAGGGCATGACGAAACCCGGCACCATCGGCCTGGGCATTGACCTGAAAGCCCGAACGGCTGAGGTAGGTTTGCAACAATTCGCGAATTTCCTGATCGTCGTCAACCATCAGGATGGATTTGCCGGCAGTGCTCAAGGGTATGTCCTTTTGTGCTGGCGGGTCTTGTTGCCCGCTGACCTGTGTCGCCTTGCAGGGTGCCCAGGCGGTTAACCTTGATCCAGGGCTTGCTGCAAGGCCACACCAGCGCCCAGCAGCCCGGAAAACTCGGCCGTCACCAGCCACACGGGCACGCCTTCGAAGTAACCGCTCATGCAGCCTTTGTCGCCGAAGCTGGCGGTGAAACCGCTGCGCAGGAACAGCTCGGCAAAACGCGGGATCACGCCGCCGACGATATATACCCCACCGCGCGCGCCCAGGGTAAGCACGTTGTTGCCCGCCACCCGCCCCAGGAACCGGCAGAACTGCTCGATAACCGCTCGCGCCCGCGGCTCGCCGCCCAGGGCTGCATCGGTGATCTGCGCCGGTGAGGTGTGCCGCGGGGTCTCGCCATCCAGGGCGCAGATGGCCTGATACAGGCGCACCAGCCCGCCGCCGCTGAGCACCGTCTCGGCACTGACATGGCCGATCTGGCCATGGATGTACTGATGGATCGCCGCCTCCCGGGCATTGCCCACGGGCAGATCGACGTGCCCGCCCTCGCCTGGCAAGGCATGCCAGTGCTTGCCCCCCAGGCGCAACAGCGAGCCGACACCCAGGCCTGTACCCGGGCCGATGACCAGCGCCGGGCGCAGCGGATCGGCCTGCCCTGGGCATACTTCCCGAAACTCACCTTCGCGCAGGCGGGTCATGCCAAGGGCCATTGCGGTGAAGTCATTGATCAGCAACAGGTGCACGATCTGTAACCGCTGGCAAAAGGCGGTCCGGCTCAGGCGCCAGTGGTTGTTGGTGAAGCGAAACTCATCGCCATCGACCGGGCCGGCTACGGCCAGGCAAGCGGCGGCTATACCACCACGGGGGATGGCCAGGGCTTCTAGATACGCCTCGATGGCCTGTTCGGGGCTTGTGTAGTCCTCGGTGGCGAAAACCTTCACCTCGTGCAGCTGGTTGTCACGCCATAACGCAAAACGGGCATTGGTGCCGCCGATGTCGCCAACCAGCAGGTCATTCATTTCAGGTTCTCCAGGGCAGAGGTAAAGGCGCTGGCGCCCTGCTCTGCCGGGCTGAACGCCATGCGCATGAAACCGAACAGCTCGCGCCCGCAACCCAGGTCATTGCCCTGGGGCGCGGTCGCCAGGTCACGCTGGGCCAGCTCGTCGGCCGGTACCATCACCCGCAACGTACCTTCAGCGCCATCGACCCGCACGATATCACCATCGCGCAGCCGTGCCAGCGGGCCGCCATCATAGGCTTCGGGGCACACATGAATGGCGGCGGGTATCTTGCCCGATGCACCGGACATGCGCCCATCGGTCACCAGGGCTACCTTGTAACCGCGATCCTGCAACACGCCAAGGAATGGGGTGAGTTTGTGCAGTTCAGGCATGCCGTTGCAGCGCGGGCCCTGGAAGCGCACCACCGCGACGAAGTCCCGCTCCAGCTCGCCTGCCTTAAAGGCATCGGCCAATGACTGCTGATCGTGGAAGATGCGCGCCGGCGCCTCGACCACACGGTGCTCCGGTGCCACGGCGGAGACTTTCATCACGCCACGCCCCAGGTTGCCTTCCATCACCCGCAATCCACCTTCGGCGGAGAATGGCCGCGCCACGGGCCGCAGGATGCTTTCGTCCAGGCTCTGCTGCGGCCCTTCGCGCCAGACCAGCTTGCCGTCCTCCAGGAACGGCTCCTGGGTATAACGACGCAGGCCGCGGCCGGCGACGGTGTTGACGTCCTCGTGCAGCAAGCCGGCATCGAGCAGCTCGCGGATCAGGAAGGCCATGCCGCCGGCGGCCTGGAAGTGGTTGATGTCGGCCTTGCCGTTGGGGTAGACGTGGGACAGGGTCGGCACCACGTCGGACAGATCGGCCATGTCCTGCCAGGTCAGTTGGATACCGGCGGCCTGGGCGATGGCCGGAATGTGCAGGGTATGGTTGGTGGAGCCGCCTGTGGCATGCAGGGCCACGATCGAGTTGACCAGCGCCTTCTCGTCGACGATCTCGCCCAGGGGCATGAAGGTGCCGCTGGCCTTCGTCATGCGCGTGACCTGTTGTGCAGCCTCGGCGGTCAGTGCGTCGCGCAGCGGCGTGTAGGGGTTGACGAAGGAGGCACCCGGCAGGTGCAGCCCCATCACTTCCATCACCAGCTGGTTGGTGTTGGCCGTGCCGTAGAAGGTGCAGGTGCCAGGGCCGTGGTAGGACTGCATTTCCGATTCCAGCAGTTCCTCCCGGCTGGCCTTGCCTTCGGCATAACGCTGGCGCACATCGGCTTTCTGCTTGTTGGAAATACCCGAGACCATCGGCCCGCCCGGTACGAACACCGTGGGCAAGTGGCCAAAGCGCAAGGCTCCCATCATCAGGCCTGGCACGATCTTGTCGCAAATGCCCAGCATCAGGGCCGCATCGAACATGTTGTGGGACAACGCCACGGCAGTGGACATGGCGATCACTTCACGGCTGGCAATTGCCAGTTCCATGCCCGGCTCGCCCTGGGTGACGCCATCGCACATGGCCGGCACACCGCCGGCGAACTGGCCCACCGAGCCAACTTCGCGCAGGGCATGCTTGATCTGTTCGGGAAAATGCAGGTAGGGCTGATGGGCCGACAGCATGTCGTTGTAGGCCGAGACGATGGCCACGTTGGCCGCGTTCATCAGGCGCAGGGTCTGTTTGTCCTCGCTGCCGCAACCGGCCACGCCATGGGCGAAGTTGGCGCATTGCAGGCTGGCACGCATCGGGCCCTCGCTGGCGGCCCCGCGGATCAGCTGCAGGTAGCGTTCGCGGGTGGCGCGACTACGCTCGACCAGCCGTTGGGTGACCTCAAGGATGCGCGGGTGCATGTACTGGACTCCAGGCTAATTGTAAGGGCGGTTTACCAAGTGACCGCGCCCTGCCGATTGCCGCCTAGGCTCAAAGGGACAGGCGCGCACTGCTTCGGAAGGCTCACGATCGAACCGCTCGTTGTAGGTTTAAACAAAATACTGCCACTAAAAAGGCTTGTTTTCTATCTGCAACTGAATAATCTTGTAATTCCAACAACAAAACCGTTTCAGTGAAGCACCTTTGTGCCACAGGTTTGACTCGGACTGCCAGAGGTATCGCCATGACCCTTCGCATCGCCATCAACGGATTCGGCCGCATCGGGCGCAATGTCCTGCGCGCACTCTATACCCAGGGCTACCGCCAGGACATGCAGGTCGTCGCCATCAACGACCTGGGCGACAGCACCATGAACGCCCACCTGCTCAAGTACGACAGCGTGCACGGTACCTTCGAGGCCAGCGTCGAAGCCGACCACGAAAGCCTCACCGTCAACGGCGACCGCATCGCGGTCAGCGCCATTCGCAACCCGGCCGAACTGCCCTGGAAAGCCCTGGCGATCGATGTGGTCTTCGAATGCACGGGGCTGTTCACCGAGCGCGACAAGGCTGCTGCGCACATCGCCGCCGGGGCTGGCAAGGTAATCGTCTCCGCGCCAGCCAAGGGCGCTGATGCTACCGTGGTGTATGGCGTCAACCACGACGTGCTGCGCGCCTCGCACCAGGTCATCTCCAACGCTTCCTGCACCACCAACTGCCTGGCGCCCATCGCCCAGGTGCTGCACCGCGAGTTCGGTATCGAGCAAGGCCTGATGACCACCATCCACGCCTACACCAACGATCAGGTGCTGACCGACGTGTACCACAGCGACCCTTATCGCGCCCGTTCGGCCACCCAATCGATGATCCCGAGCAAGACCGGCGCCGCCGAAGCCGTGGGTCTGGTATTGCCGGAACTGGCTGGCAAGCTCACTGGCATGGCCGTGCGGGTACCGGTGATCAACGTGTCGCTGGTGGACCTCACCGTCAACCTCAAGCGCGAAGCCACGGCCGAACAGGTCAACCAGCTGTTCCTGGAGGCCAGCAAGCATTCGCGGGTACTGGGCTACAACGCCCTGCCCCTGGTCTCGTGCGACTTCAACCACAACCCGCTGTCGTCGATCTTCGATGCCAATCACACGCGGGCCAATGGGCGCATGCTCAAGGTGCTGGCCTGGTACGACAACGAGTGGGGCTTCTCCAACCGCATGCTGGACAACTGCCTGGCGCTCTGTCGCGCTCAGTAACGGCTGTGCCAGCACGCGCTGGCCACTGAAATGGGCCACACGGCTGGCACTCAATGCTGGGGTATATAGCCCGTATCGTCGTAGCCGCTTCGCGGCTTCGGCGAGGCCCGCGGCGCCGTTACGATTTACCTACAGAGTGCAGCTTGACCTCAAGCAGGGATGATAAGCATTATCATTGGCCGCTTGTCAGGTCAGGTCGCTCCGTGAGTCAGTCCCGGTTCAATTCCGTATTCCTCAGCCAGAGGCCCATCTTGCTGCGCACGCTCCAGCGTATGGTCGGCAACCCTTGTACCGCCGAAGACCTGCTCCAGGAAACCTACCTGCGCGTCTCACGCGCACTGGGCGAGCGTTCGGTCCAGCACATCGAACCTTTCGTCTTTCAGACCGCGCGCAATCTTGCGCTCGACCATTTGCGTGCCCGCCGCGTACAGGCCCGAACCCTGGTCGAAGACGTCTCTGACGAGGTGGTAAACAATGTCGCCGTGCCCGCCAGCAGCAACGAAGAGGCTGCGCATGCCGAGCACCTGCTCCGTCACCTGAGCGAAAGCCTGAAGCAACTGACCCAGCGCCAGCAAAGGATCTTCACGCTAAGCCGGCTGCACGGCGCCACCTATCTTGAAATCGCCCAGCAGCTGGGGGTTTCTGCGAGCACGGTGCAAAAGGAACTGAAGTTGATCATGGGTATCTGCCTGGGTGTGGCCCAGCGCCTGGACGACTGACGGGCCGCCGCGATGAGGCCTGCTTGCCACATCACGCCAGCGCCCTGATCATCTGCGCACGCCCGCTCAAGGATTCACCGTGACCGACAGCCCCGAACATCCTCCATCACCTGCCACGCCCGATGCGCGTCGTCGCGCCACGGACGAGGCCTTGGCATGGCTGGTGCGTCTTGAAACCGCCGAGCCTGCCGACCACCTTGCCTTCGAAACCTGGCTGCACGCCAATCCTGAGAATGCTGAAGCGTTCGTGCAGGCCGAGGCCTTGTGGAACGGCGCAGCGCTCAAGCAGGCCGCTGCACAGCTGCAGGGCCATACACCGCGCCCTCGCGCCGGTCGTCTGCGTCGCCATTGGAAACCACTGGCCACCGCCGCCGCGCTGCTGGTAGGCCTGTTCATGTTCGGCAACGTGCCAGTGCGCCTACAAGCTGATCACCTGACGGTCGTGGGTGAACGTCACCGGGTGGAACTGCAGGACGATGCCCGGGTGCTGCTCAATACCCAATCAGCGTTTGCCAGCGAGCGCAGCGACGGGCAACAGGTCGCCCGCCTGCTGCAAGGCGAGGCATACTTCCAGGTCCCCAAGGGCGCGCCGGCCCCGCTTGAGGTGCAGGCCGGCCCACTGCGCGCCCAGGCACGCGACACTGATTTTGCCGTCCGCCTGCTCGATGGCCAAGCTTGGGTCAAGGTGCAGCGCGGCGACGTCGACGTACAAGGAGGTCGCGATCAGCGTATCCGTTTGCAGGCCGGCGAGAGTATTCGCGTCGGGCCCGACGGGTTCGGTGCACGCAGGCAACTGGACATGCGCAAGGACCTGGCCTGGGTCGATGGGCGCCTGGTCTTCGAAAACTGCCCCTTGAGCCAGGTGCTGGCCGAGCTGCGCCGCTATTACCCCGGCTGGATCATCAATCGCAATGAGCGGCTGGAGAAGATCGCCGTCACCGGCAACTACCGCCTCGACCAGCCGCTTGAGGCGCTACGTGCGTTGGCCCACATCACCTCGGCACAACTGCATGAGTATCCGGCGCTGGTCATCCTGAACTAAGGCGCCTGCCCACGCACGGCAGCGCGCCACACGCCCAGCTGGGCGCAGGCGATTTATTTTTACGCGATAGCGCCCCCCTGTCCGTCTCGTCATAGCCAATGCAATTGATTCTTGTTCAATCAAGAACGCACACCCTATGAACAGTTCGCGCGTCAGGGAGCGCTTTCGATGCCCACCAGTCCTATCCGTTCGACCCTACGTCCCCGCCTGAAGGGGCAACTGTCCCTGTTATCACTCGCCTTGCTCACCACAGGCGCCTACTCCCTCCCCACGCTGGCGGCCGAGCCAGCGTCGGTGAGCACCTCGCGCGTGGGCGCTTACCACTTCGGCATCGCCCAACAGCCGCTGGTATCGGCCATCAATGCGTTCAGCCAGGTCACGGGCTGGCAGGTGGGCTTCGACGCCCGCCTGGCCGAAGGGGTCGCCTCCCCCGGCATACAAGGTGCACTGCCCCCGGAGCAGGCACTCAAACACCTGCTACAGGGTACTGGCCTGGTCCCGCGCACCATCAGCCGCGGCAACGTGGTGCTCGAGCGCCAGTCAGGTCGCGGGGCCATAGCCCTGCAACAGGTGACCGTCAGCGCTACCCGCAGCGCCCAGGACGTGAGCCAGGTCCCCAGTACGGTCAGCGTGCAGACCCGAGAACAACTCGACCGGCAGAACGTCAACACCCTCCAGGACCTGGTGCGCTACGAGCCGGGCGTCTCGGTGGCGGGGACCGGGCAGCGTAGCGGCCTGAACGGCTACAACATTCGCGGCATCGACGGCGAACGGATACTCACCCAAATCGACGGTGTGGCCATCCCGGACAGCTTCTTCTACGGGCCCTACGCCCAGACCCAGCGCAATTACGTCGACCCGGAAATCATCAAGCGTGTGGAAATCCTGCGCGGCCCAGCCTCGGTGCTCTACGGCAGCAATGCCATCGGCGGTGCGGTGAGCTATTTCACCCTTGATCCTGAAGACATCATCAAGCCCGGCCGAGACGCTGGTGCACGACTGAAAACCGGCTACAGCTCAGCCGATGACAGTTGGCTGACGTCCGCCACCGTAGCTGGTCGTGAGGGCAGCCTGGACGGCCTGCTGCACCTGAGCCAGCGCAACGGTCACGAAACCCAGAGCCATGCCGATCACGGCGGCGTGGGCCTTGCACGCACCCGCGCCAACCCGGTGGATGCGCGCACCACCAACGTGCTGGCCAAGCTGGGCTGGGACTACGCCGACGACGCCCGGCTGGGCGTGACCTACGAACGCTTCAAGGACGACCGCGACCAGAACCTGCTCAGCGCAGTAGGCGGGCCGTTCATCCCGGGTTTTGGTGCCAGGAATTCGTACCGCATGCGCCAGGGCAACGACACCATCACCCGCGAGCGCTTCGGCCTGAACCACCGTTTCGGCCTGGACAGCCTTTTCGCGGACGAGGTCAAGTGGAGCCTGAACTACCAGATCGCCAAGACCGATCAGCGCACCGACGAGCTGTACGTCGCGTCGGGGCGTCAGGTACTGCGCGACCGCCAGACCACCTACAAGGATCGTCAGTGGATCTTCGATGCCCAGCTGGAGAAGGCCTTCAGCCTTGGCCAGACCGATCACTCGCTGACCTATGGCACCACCCTCAAGCACCAGAACGTCACCGGGGCGCGCAGCGGTACTGGCACGTGCGTGAACATCGGCGGCACTTGCCGGGGTATCGGCCAGGACAGCCCGCGCGACGGCCAGGCGCTGGTCAGCGACTTCCCGGACCCGACCGTCAATACCTACAGTTTGTTCGTTCAGGACGAGGTTCGCTGGGGCAACTGGACGTTCCTGCCAGGTGCGCGCTACGACTACACACGCATGGCGCCTCACTTTACCGACGCCTTCCTGCGCGGGCTTGACGCCAGCGGTACGGCCCCGGCTTTCCAGGATGATTCGGACAAAAAGTGGCACCGCGTGTCGCCCAAGCTGGGGGTGACCTATGCCTTCAACGACCACTACACCGGATACGCGCAATACGCCCAGGGCTTCCGCACGCCCACGGCCAAGTCCATGTACGGCAAGTTCGTGAACCTGGAGCAAGGCTACCGCGTGGAGGGTAACCCTGGCCTGCAGCCTGAGCGCAGCAAGGGCCTGGAAACCGGCCTGCGCGGCCGCTTCGACGCGGGCAGCTTCGATGTGGCGGTCTACTACAACAAGTACCGCGACTTCATTGACGAAGACGCCGTGCAAGGCGCCAACCTCGAGCAGACATTCCAGGCCAACAACATCAAGCGCGCGACCATCAAAGGTGCCGAGGTAAGAGGCCAGCTGGAACTCGACCGGTTTGGCGCGCCAGCGGGGCTGTATGCACAAGGCTCCCTGGCGTACACCTACGGGCGCAACGACGACAGCGGCCAGCCGCTCAACACCGTCAACCCGCTCAAGGGCGTCGTGGGCCTGGGCTACACGCAGGGCGACATGGGTGGGCTGCTGAGCTGGACGCTGGTCAAGCGCAAGACGCGGGTCGACGACAGCACCTTCTATTCGCCCGATGGCTCGGCGTCGAAGTTCCGCACGCCCGGCTATGGCGTACTGGACCTGACCGGCTTCTACAACGTCACCGATGACATCACGGTGAACGCTGGCCTGTACAACCTCACCGACAAGAAATACTGGCAGTGGGACTCGGTGCGCAGCTACGACGGCCAGGGGGAGGCCGGGGTGACCCAGCCGGCCAACATCGACCGCCTGAGCATGCCGGGCCGTAACTTCGCCATCAACGTGGTGTGGGATATCTGAGGCGCTGGCGCAGCTGGGGCCGGCCGGGCCGCTGTGCACCCGGCTTGGCTCCCAGCACCCACGCCTGCTCCTGCAGGCTTTTTACGCCCCCGCTCCTGTTGATTCGTCTTGTATTGAAACGCTTTGCTTTCCAAGGACTGCATCATGAACAACCGCGCTTCTTCGCTTACCCAACGCCTGAACCTGGTGACCCAGGCGCCCCATGCCGCACTCGACGCCTTGGTCAAATCCCATGCGCCATTCGATAGCCGCGAAAGTTTTGCCCGCTTCGTGGTTGCCCAGTACCTGTTCCAGGCCGAACTGCAGCCGCTTTACAACGACCCGCAATTGATCGCCCTCCTACCCGACCTTGCCGAGCGCTGTCGAGCCCGTCAGGCGCGTCAGGACCTGGCGGACCTGGACATGCAGGCGCCTGCCGAGCTACCGGGGGCGGTGCAACGTCCAAGCATGGCAGAGGCACTAGGCTGGATCTTCGTGTCCGAAGGCTCCAAACTGGGCGCCGCGTTTCTGATCAAGCGGGCCGCGGCGCTGGGCTTGTCGGAGACCTTCGGCGCCCGTCACCTGGGCGAGCCCGCCGGTGGGCGCGCCGAAGGCTGGAAGCAGTTCACGCGAACACTCGATGGCCTGATACTGTCAGCTGAAGAAGAGGCGGCTGCCGAACACGGCGCCGTCGCAGCGTTCGAGCGCTTCACCGTCTTGCTCAAACAGGCCTATGCCATGAATGCCGAGCAGGCTTGAAACACTTTCAAGGCCCTCTGACCGGGGGCCGTTCGTTCTAGCAGTGAGCCCATGACCCAACCTGCCCGCTCCAAAATTGCCCGTCTGCTGTATGCGATCCTGGCTTACGCAAGCCTGGGGGTAGGCCTGGTCGCCATTGTCGTTCCGGGCTTGCCGACCACCGAATTCATCCTGTTGTCGGCGTGGGCGGCCACGCGAAGCTCGCCTCGCCTGTCCGCCTGGCTCGAAAGCCACCGGTTGTTTGGCCCTATCCTGTACAACTGGCGCAACGGCAAGGTGATCCAGCGGCGGGCCAAGGTCAGTGCGACGGTCAGCATGTTGCTCTGCGCGGTTTTGATGCTGGTGTTTCTTGAGCATCACTGGCCGGTATTCCTGGCCATTGCCGGTATGAGCCTGGGCAACCTGTGGATCTGGTCGCGACCGGAACGGCCGTTCACAGCCGGCTCACAGGCTCAGCAACCCTGACCAGAGGGCATAGCCTGCCAGCGCCGCACCCGATAGCACGGCGGCGAAGATCAGCTTCTCTGTCAGCGTGAAAAGCTTAAGCCCTTGCTCATGTTTGGCCCGGGCAAACAGGATCACCCCCGGCGCGTACAACAGTGCCGAGAGCAGCAGGTACTTCAGGCCACCGGCATACAGCAGCCAGACGGCGTACCCAACCGCGAGCGCGGCCACGAGCAGGTCCTTGCGCCGCTGGGCCGGTTGGCCTTCGTAAGTCTCTCCCCGCACGGCCAGCGACATGGCGTAGGCGGCGGACCACAGGTACGGCGCCAGAATCATGGACGAGGCCAAGTAGATCAGGCTGGTATAGGTACCGGCGGACACCAGCGTGATCAGTAAAAAACCCTGGATCATGCCGTTGGTCAGCCACAGTGCATTGGCAGGTACCTGGTTGGCGTTCTCCTGGGCAAGGAAACGGGGCATGGTCTGGTCGCGCGCCGTGGCGTAGAGAATCTCGGCACACAGCAGCGCCCACGACAGTAACGCCCCCAGCAACGAAACCGCCAGCCCCAGGCTGATCAGCAACGCGCCCCAAGGGCCGACGATGTGGGCCAGGACCGCCGCCAGCGAAGGGTTCTGCAAACCGGCCAGCTCCGGTTGCGTCATGACCCCTAGGGAGAGGACGTTGACCAGTACCAGCAGTGCCAGCACACCCACGAAGCCGATGACCGTGGCCCTGCCCACGTCGGCCCGCCGCCGAGCCCTGCCTGAGTACACACTGGCGCCTTCGATACCGATGAAGACGAACACCGTTACCAGCATCATGTTGCGCACTTGCTCGAGCACGCTGCCGAACGCCGGATTGTCCAGCCCCCAGATGTCCTGGGTGAAGATATCCAGGCGAAAAGCGCAGGCCGCGATGACGACGAACAGCACCAGGGGCACCACTTTGGCCACTGTGGTCACCAGGTTGATGAACGCCGCCTCGCGAATCCCGCGCAATACCAGAAAATGCACCGCCCACAGCAACACCGAGGCACACCCGATGGCCACTGGGGTATTGCCTTCACCGAACACCGGGAAATAGAACCCAAGGGTGCTGAACAACAGCACGAAATAACCGACATTCCCCAGCCAGGCACTGATCCAGTAGCCCCACGCCGAGGAAAAGCCCATGTAGTCGCCGAACCCAGCCTTGGCATAGGCATACACGCCTGAATCCAGTTCAGGCTTGCGGTTGGCCAGCGTCTGGAAGACGAAGGCCAGGGCCAGCATGCCCACGGCAGTGATCCCCCAGCCAATCAGCACCGCCCCGGCCTGGGCACGGGCCGCCATGTTCTGGGGCAAGGAGAAAATGCCGCCTCCGATCATCGAACCCACGACCAGCGCCACCAATGCCCCTAGACGCAGTTTCTGTCCTTGTTCGCCCATAGGTCTCCAAATATTTCCTGACAGTGTTGCAGTTGTAACAAGACGCTGTTTATTAATAGAGGCTGACCTCAATTACAGCCGTACTCTCATTTAGCCACTAAGCCATTAACGTCTAAGCGTGCGGTTGTTAAGAACTCCAGAGTGCCAACCGGTTCACACTATTTCGATAAAAGCATAAATACCGGTAAAAAATTTGCGCTCTGCCCAGAAGCGACTAGTTTCAACCTTCGCAGGGCAGAGGGATGAAGCGTAGCAAGACATGGAGGTGCCAGCGTACAAGGCCTGCAGCCATGGCAGTCGGCAATCTCCAGGAGTTCGGTAAGGTAATTCAACGCCCTTACCTTGCAATGCACTGATCCATATCAGCGTATGGCCACGGCATCAGATTTAATCTGTGGCCAACTTCCTCCTGGCAGGAGTTGTTAAATGTCTGATTCTCCCGCAAAACTAAAACTCGGTGCGTTAGTTGCGCTGGTCGTCGGCTCGATGATCGGTGGCGGCATCTTTTCCCTTCCGCAAAACATGGCCGCCAGCGCCGGCGTAGGCGCAGTGTTGATTGGCTGGGCTATCACCGCCGTGGGCATGCTGACCCTGGCTTTCGTATTCCAGACGCTGGCCAACCGCAAGCCTGACCTTGACGGCGGAGTCTATGCGTATGCCAAGGCCGGTTTCGGCGATTACATGGGCTTTTCTTCGGCCTGGGGGTACTGGATCAGTGCCTGGCTGGGGAACGTCGGCTATTTCGTGCTGTTGTTCAGTACCCTGGGCTACTTCTTCCCGGTATTTGGCGAGGGCAACACGCCGGCCGCGATCATCGGCGCCTCGATCCTGCTGTGGGCAGTGCATTTTCTGGTGCTGCGAGGCATCCGTGAAGCGGCGTTCATCAACCTGGTTACCACGGTGGCCAAGGTGGTGCCGTTGGTGCTGTTCGCGCTGATCTGCCTGTTCGCCTTCCGGCTGGACGTCTTCACCGCCGATATATGGGGCACCGGTACACCTGAACTGGGCGGCGTGATGAATCAGGTGCGCAACATGATGCTGGTGACGGTGTGGGTGTTCATCGGCATCGAAGGCGCGAGCATCTTCTCATCCCGTGCGGAAAAACGCTCCGATGTGGGCAAGGCCACCGTCATCGGCTTCATCACCGTGCTGTTGTTCCTGGTGCTGGTCAATGTGCTGTCGCTGGGCATCATGACCCAGCCTGAACTGGCAGGGTTGCAGAACCCCTCGATGGCGGCCGTGCTCGAGCACGTGGTCGGCCACTGGGGCGCCGTGCTGATCAGCGTCGGCCTGATCATCTCGCTGCTCGGTGCGCTGCTGTCCTGGGTGCTGTTGTGCGCCGAGATCATGTTCGCCGCTGCCAAGGACCACACCATGCCGGCCTTCCTGCGCCGCGAGAACGCCAACCAGGTGCCTGCCAACGCCTTGTGGCTGACCAACGCCATGGTGCAGATCTTCCTGGTGATCACGCTGTTCTCCAACAGTACCTACCTGTCGCTGATCTACCTGGCCACTTCGATGATCCTGGTGCCCTACCTGTGGTCGGCGGCCTACGCCGTGTTGCTGGCGGTGCGCAGTGAAACCTACCAACAAGCGCTGGCCGAACGCCGCAAGGACCTGTTCATCGGCAGCGTCGCCCTGCTCTATGCCATCTGGCTGCTGTATGCCGGCGGAGTGAAATACCTGCTGCTCTCGGCGCTGCTGTATGCCCCTGGCGCCATCCTGTTTGCAAAGGCCAAGCGTGAAGTGGGCCAACCCGTCTTCACCCCCGTGGAAAAACTGATTTTCGCAGCCGTGGTCGTCGGTGCCCTGGTGGCAGCCTTCGGCCTGTACGACGGCTTCCTGACGCTGTGATCCCTCTTCGACTCAATGGAGGATTCAAACCATGTCCGCTGAAAAACAGAAATACGGTGTGCATTCCGAAGCCGGCAAGCTGCGCAAGGTCATGGTGTGCGCGCCGGGCCTTGCGCACAAGCGCCTGACCCCGACCAACTGCGACGAGCTGTTGTTTGACGATGTGATCTGGGTGGATCAGGCCAAGCGTGACCACTTCGATTTCGTCACCAAGATGCGCGAGCGGGGTGTCGATGTGCTGGAAATGCACAACCTGCTGACCGACATCGTGCAGCAACCCGAAGCGCTCAAATGGATACTGGACCGCAAGATCACCCCCGACACCGTCGGGGTAGGCCTGACCAATGAGGTGCGCAGTTGGCTCGAAGGCATGGAGCCGCGTCATCTGGCTGAATTTTTGATTGGCGGTGTGGCTGGCCAGGATCTGCCGCAAAGCGAAGGCGCCGAAGTGGTCAAGATGTACAACGACTACCTGGGCCATTCGAGTTTCATCCTGCCACCGTTGCCCAATACCCAATTCACCCGCGACACCACCTGCTGGATCTACGGGGGCGTTACGCTCAACCCCATGTACTGGCCGGCACGGCGCCAGGAAACGCTGCTCACCACCGCCATCTACACGTTCCACCCGCAGTTCACAGGCGCCGACTTCCAGGTCTGGTACGGGGACCCGGACAAGGACCATGGTCAGTCCACCCTCGAAGGCGGTGATGTCATGCCCATCGGCAACGGCATCGTGCTGATCGGCATGGGCGAGCGCACCTCTCGCCAGGCCATCGGCCAGTTGGCACAGAGCCTGTTCGCCAAGGGCGCCGTGCACAAGGTCATCGTCGCCGGCTTGCCCAAGTCCCGCGCCGCCATGCACCTGGACACCGTGTTCAGCTTCTGCGACCGCGACCTGGTCACGGTCTTCCCCGAGGTGGTCAGCGAGATCGTACCGTTCATCATCCAGCCCGACGAAAGCCGGCCCTATGGCATGGACGTGCGCCGCGAGCACAAGTCGTTCATCGAGGTTGTGGGCGAACAGCTGGGTGTGCGCCTGCGGGTGGTCGAAACCGGCGGCAACAGCTTTGCCGCCGAACGCGAGCAATGGGATGACGGCAACAACGTGGTGGCGCTGGAGCCAGGCGTGGTCATTGGTTACGACCGCAACACCTACACCAATACCTTGCTGCGCAAGGCCGGGGTCGAAGTGATCACCATCAGTGCTGGCGAACTGGGCCGCGGCCGCGGCGGAGGCCACTGCATGACCTGCCCTATCGTTCGCGACCCCATCGATTACTGACGTCCATCAACCAAGCCGCCCCTACCCGGTAGCGGCCCGGCGTTCACCACACCCAGGAGAAAAGTCATGGCGTTCAACATCCACAACCGCAACCTGCTCAGCCTGGAACACCACAGCACCCGTGAGCTGCGTTACCTGCTGGACCTGTCCCGCGACCTCAAGCGGGCCAAGTACACCGGCACCGAACAGCAGCATCTCAAGGGCAACAACATTGCGCTGATCTTTGAAAAAACCTCCACGCGTACCCGTTGTGCTTTCGAAGTGGCCGCTTACGACCAAGGCGCCAACGTCACCTACATCGACCCGAACTCCTCGCAGATCGGCCACAAGGAAAGCATGAAGGACACCGCTCGCGTGCTCGGGCGCATGTACGACGCAATCGAATACCGCGGCTTCAAGCAGGAAATCGTCGAAGAACTGGCCAAGTATGCCGGCGTGCCAGTATTCAATGGCCTGACGGATGAATATCACCCTACCCAGATGATTGCCGACGTGTTGACCATGCGCGAACACAGCGACAAGCCGCTGCATGACATCAGCTACGCCTACCTGGGCGATGCGCGCAACAACATGGGCAACTCGCTGCTATTGATCGGCGCCAAGCTGGGCATGGACGTGCGCATCGCTGCGCCCAAGGACCTCTGGCCCCACGATGACCTGGTGCAACGTTGCAAGCAGTACGCCGAGCAAAGCGGTGCCCGCATCACCCTCACCGAAGATGCCAAGGCCGCCGTCAAGGGCGTGGACTTCATTCATACCGACGTGTGGGTATCGATGGGCGAACCCATCGAAGCCTGGGGCGAACGCATCAAGCTGCTCAAGCCCTACCAGGTCAACGCCGAGCTGATGAAGGCCAGCGGCAACCCCAGGACCAAGTTCATGCACTGCCTGCCGGCGTTTCACAACTGCGAAACCAAGGTGGGCAAGCAGATCGCCGAGCAGTACCCGGACCTCACTAACGGCATCGAAGTGACCGATGACGTGTTCGAGTCCCCGGCCTGCATTGCGTTCGAGCAAGCGGAAAACCGCATGCACACGATCAAGGCGATTCTGGTGTCGACACTGGCCGATCTGTAGATCGCCGCCTGCTTTGGCATTGCGGCTGTTAGCGGGCCGCATTAGCCGTCCTGCAGCCGCTCACGACTTTCGATAAAGGACATTCTCCATGCGTATCGTTGTTGCACTAGGCGGCAATGCCCTGCTGCGCCGTGGCGAGCCCATGACCGCGCAAAACCAGCGCGCCAACATTCGTACCGCTGCCGAGCAGATTGCCAAGATCCACCCCGGTAACGAGCTGGTAATCGCCCATGGCAATGGCCCGCAAGTGGGCCTGCTGGCCTTGCAAGGGCTGTCGTACAAGCCCGACGAGGCCTATCCGCTGGACGTGTTGGGCGCCGAAACCGAGGGCATGATCGGCTACATGATCGAGCAGGAACTGGGCAACCTGCTGGACGTCGGCGTGCCGTTTGCCACCCTGCTGACCCAGGTCGAAGTGGACGCCGAGGACCCTGCGTTCAAGGACCCGAGCAAGTTCATCGGCCCGGTCTACAGCAAGGATGAAGCCCAGCGCCTGGCCGCTGAAAAGGGCTGGGTGGTCAAGCCTGACGGGGACAAATACCGCCGGGTGGTGGCAAGCCCCAGGCCCAAACGCATCTTCGAAATCCGCCCTATCAAATGGCTGCTCGAAAAGGGCAGCATCGTGATCTGTGCCGGCGGCGGCGGCATCCCGACCCTCTACGATGAACACCGTAAGCTCAAGGGTATCGAGGCGGTGATCGACAAGGACCTGTGCTCTGCACTGCTGGCCGAACAGCTCGAGGCCGACCTGCTGATCATTGCCACCGATGTGGAGGCGGCGTACATCGATTTTGGCAAGCCGACCCAACGCGCCATCGCCCAGGCCCACCCTGACGAGCTGGACACGCTAGGTTTCGCGGCAGGTTCGATGGGGCCCAAGGTGCAGGCGGCCAGCGACTTTGCCCGGCACACGGGCAAGGTGGCGGTGATCAGCTCGCTGGCCAATATCGAGCGCATCGTGACCGGTACCGCCGGCACGCGGGTTTCGACCGCTGCCCCTGGGATCAGCTACCGTTGAATACCGTCGGCGGGCCATGTGCCCGCCCAATCTCATACAGGAGAGCCCATGGCCAAATATGAACCCGGTTACGTCCACATCGAGCGCACTGCGCTCAACAGCAGTGACCACAGCTATGACCTCAAGGTGGACTACGAGGCCTTTACCGACCCCCGTGAGGGCAGGGGCATTCAGTTCCGCATGAGGGGCAGTATCGAGGGCAAGCCTGTCGACGAGGCTTTCTTTCTGCCCAAGGATCAGGTGCTGCCCAGTTTTCTGATGCAACTGAGTCGCCGCGCCCAGGCTTACCTGGCCCCACCGAAGAAATTCGAAAGCCTGGCTTCACCCCACAGGATCTACGACTGGATGTTCGAGGACATCCGCGCCAAGCTGGACGTGAAGTCCGGTGACCCCATCAAGCCTGAGCATCTGGAGTAGGACGCGACCCGTCACGAGCAGGATCCGCTTGAGGCATACTAGCGCCCTACCCGGCCATTTCGTATTGCCCCATGCGTATCCATGTCAGCTTCATCGACCGCGTCGGCATCACTCAGGAAGTCCTGGCGCTGCTCGGTGCGCGCAACCTCAACCTCGATGCCGTGGAGATGGTGCCGCCGAACGTCTACATCGACGCACCGACCCTCAGCCCCGCCGTGCTGGAAGAGCTGCATGACGCCTTGTTCGACGTACAGGGTGTGAAGGCAGTGGAGGTGGTCGACATCCTGCCGGGGCAACGTCGTCACCTGCAGCTCGATGCACTGCTGGCCGCCATGAGCGACCCAGTGCTGGCGGTGGACAGGGCCGGCAAGGTGTTGCTGGCCAACCCTGCGCTGGTGGCGTTGTGTGGTCGGGAGTCGGCCGGGCGCTGCGTAGGCGAGTTGTTTGGCGACCCGGGCCTGCTGCAAGCGTTGCTCGACAGCAACTTTCACCTGCCCATGCGCGAAATGCAGCTCAATGGCCAGAGCCTGCTGCTCGACGCCATGCCAATCACCCACACCGGCGGCCTGCTGACACTTTACCCGCCCACGCGATTGGGTGAGCGGCTATCAGCCCTGCGCCACGATCATGCCGAGGGTTTCGACGCCCTGTTGGGCGAATCACCCGCCATCCGTACCCTGAAGGCTCGGGGCTTGCGCGTGGCCACCCTGGATGCACCGCTGTTGGTGCATGGCGAGACCGGCACCGGCAAGGAACTGGTGGCCCGCGCCTGCCACGCGATCAGCAGCCGTCACGCGGCCCCCTTTCTGGCCCTGAACTGCGCTGCCTTGCCTGAAAGCCTGGCCGAGAGCGAACTGTTCGGTTATGCACCAGGCGCCTTCACTGGCGCTCAGCGCGGCGGCAAGCCAGGGCTGATGGAGCTGGCCAACCAGGGCACGGTGTTTCTCGATGAGATCGGCGAGATGTCCCCCTACCTGCAAGCCAAGCTGCTGCGTTTTCTCAGTGACGGGAGTTTCCGCCGCGTGGGGGGCGACCGGGAAGTGAAGGTCAACGTGCGTATCATCAGCGCGACCCACCGTAACCTGGAGCAGATGGTGGCCGAGGGCACGTTCCGCGAGGACCTGTTCTACCGCCTCAATGTGTTGAACCTGCAAGTCCCTCCCCTGCGTGACCGCGGCCAGGACATCCTGATGCTCGCGCACTTCTTCATGCAGCAGGCCTGCACACAGATCCAGCGGCCTGCCTGCAGGCTCACCTCCGCCACCCACAGCGCCATGCTGGCTAACCCTTGGCCGGGCAATGTGCGGCAATTGCAGAACGTGATCTTTCGCGCCGCCGCTATCTGCGAAAGCAACCTGGTGGACATCGGCGATTTGGACATCGCTGGCACGTCTGTCAGTCGCACCCATGAGGGCGACGTGGCCAGCCTGGAACAGGCCGTGGGTGATTTCGAGCGTGAGCTGTTGCAACGGCTGTATACCAGCTACCCCTCGACCCGATTGCTGGCGGCCCGGCTGCAGACCTCACATACCGCCATTGCCCAACGCCTGCGCAAATACGGAATTCCTGGAAAAACCTGAGGTTGACGACAATTCCCTCTGTTTTAGCAGACTTTTCCTAGGCGTTCCCCGGATACGTCTTTCGTCACGCCTCGTAGAATGGTGCCAGTGCAATCCTGCCTGTCACCCCGCCAGACCGCCCCAGAGCGGTCAGCGGTCCGTTATGGATTCAACGAGAGTACCTGATGTTCGAACTCGATTTTTACGGCACGCTGGTGGCCGCTTCCCTGGTGCTGCTGCTAGGTCGCGGTCTGGTCGCACGCATAGGTTTTCTGCGTGCCTACAACATCCCTGAACCGGTCGCCGGTGGCCTGGTGGTCGCGATTGCCCTGCTGGTGCTGCGCACCTTCGATGTGCAAGTTCACTTCGACACCTCCCTGCAGACACCTTTGATGCTGGCATTCTTCGCCACCATCGGCCTGAACGCCGATTTTGCCAGCCTGAAAAAAGGTGGGCGTGCGGTGGTCCTGTTCCTGGCGGTGGTGACCGGCCTGCTGGTGGTGCAGAACGCCTTGGGCATCGGTCTGGCCACGGCGCTGGGGTTGGACCCGTTGATGGGTCTGCTGGCCGGCTCGATCACCCTGTCGGGAGGCCATGGCACCGGTGCTGCGTGGGGCGCCACCTTCACTGAAAAGTTCGGCCTGGCCTCGGCCTCGGAGCTGGCATTGGCCTCCGCCACGTTCGGGCTGGTCTTGGGCGGCTTGATTGGCGGTCCCGTGGCCCGCCTACTGATCAAGCGGGTCGCGACCCCTGGCTTGGCTAATAACACGCCTCAGTTGCCCTCAGGCTTCGAGCAGCCGGAGAAAGAACGCCTGATCACCTCGTTTTCCGTGATCGAGACGCTTGCCCTGATTGCAGTGAGCCTGTTGACCGGTACCGTGCTAAATGAGCTGCTCAAGGGCACTGCCTTCGAGTTGCCAAACTTCGTCTGCGTATTGTTCGTGGGCGTACTGCTGCGCAATGGCCTGTCAGCCTTCGGCTTTTATCAGGTGTTCGAGCGGGAAGTGTCGGTACTGGGCAATGTGAGCCTGTCGTTGTTTCTGGCCATTGCGTTGATGTCGTTGAAACTGTGGGACCTGGCTGCACTGGCACTGCCTTTCTTTGTGCTGCTGGCGGCGCAGACCCTGCTGATGGCGCTGTTTGCCATCTTCATCACCTTCCGGGTCATGGGCCGCACCTACGACGCGGCTGTCCTGTCCGCCGGCCATTGCGGCTTCGGACTGGGTGCAACGCCTACCGCAATCGCGAACATGCAAGCGGTGACCCAGCGGTTCGGGCCTTCGCACGTGGCATTTCTGGTGGTGCCGATGGTGGGGGCGTTCTTCATTGACTTGATCAATGTGGTGGTGATCAAGGTGTATCTGGCGCTGCCGTTTTTTCAATAATGAACCTGTGATGGCGTTGCCGAACCGGTAAGCTGAAAGACTCCCGCACGATGAGCTGCGGGAGTCGTCTGTTTTGGATTCAGGATGGCTTGAAACCTGGAAGCCCCTGCTCAGCGCGCCACCGTTTCACTTCGTCAACTACCGCTTTAGGGGAGGATTCAATCCCGACCCTGTGTGGGCGGTAAATCAGATTTGATTTTGCGGGGTGCTGGACAAGGCGTTCAAATTCAAGTACGCCACGAGTATGCTCCCTGTCATTAGGGAAGTACTGAGGGTCACTGTGATATAAGGCATACACCAATTGAAAAAATTCTCGCTCAGTATAATCACTTATTTCTTTAGGCATCGTTTCGATTCCGCTTATGCAGGGACTGATGGAATTTTGGTGATACTATTCTCAGGTTGTCAATGTCATACACATCTCTGCCATCAGCAATACGTTTCACATGGTGAATTTCATATTTGATCTTTTTTCCAACTCGCTCGTCAAGTTCTGCCAACGGCGCAAGCCCCCTGCGCATACTTAACAATTCAGCTGGCGTAAACTCGCTCTCGAACAACGGGCTTCTTCCAATAGTCTGCCACAGGCGACGCCTGAACGCCGCCCAACTGCTAAACTTCTTACCCCTCAATTTACTGGCAACTTGCTGCGGAATCGGCACCCCCTCGCGGTTCCCCGCCGTCAAAAAGGTGCCTGTGATCAGCTGTCCTTTACCTTTCACCACCCCCGGCATGTTCCGACGGCTCTTGAACATCACGTAGAGCGGTGGCAGCCCGGAGTCGCTTGGGAATATGATGACAACGTCATCGAACCCTAAGTCCGGCAAGTCCGGATACGTGTCCAACCGCCCTTGAAGGGGTTCGAGGATGGGGCCAATGAGGTGGGTAGGAGACGGCGGTGCAGGTGGCAGGCTTGTCGAACTGTCTGTCGGTTCGATCGCCGGTGTCCAGGTCAGGGTTCTGGGCGGCACATCGTCGGTGACGACCGTGTACTGACCGCTCTGGGCGTCGTAAGCGGCCTTCAATACGGGCACTGCAGAAGGGATCACCTGGCCATCGGTATTGGCCACGAACAGTTCGATTGGCCCGCCCAGCGTCTGCACCTCGCCCATGCGCAACGGCAGGTCGATCACTGCCCGCTCGACCGCCTGCGTTTGAGCGGCGGAATCAAGCTCGATCGACAATTCGGTCAGGGGCACACTCAGCAGATAGTTGCCAAGCGGCAACACCTTTGCCTTGCGCTCCCCATTACCCAGCTTGGGCGCATGCAACAGTGCGGCAATGCCGATCAGGAACGGGGTGGCAACCGCTTCCAACGAGGCGGCGTTCAACGCGCAGATGGCACCGCGTACAGCGGCTCCAAGCGAAACGCCAGCAGCGAGGCTAACCGGCGTAGCGCCAGCGGACAGGCTGAGATGCGCCTGTGCCTTTGCGATGGCCAGCGGCACTGGGTAGGTATTGGCCTGTTTGAGGGTTTGCTCGGCCAGGGTTTTTTCAGCGGCGGCTTTGGCGGCGGCTTCACGCGCAATAGCCTCGGCCTCGGCTTTTGCTTTTGCCAGGGCCTGTGCTTGTTTGAGGGCCTGCTCCTGAGCGCGTGCCTGGGCTTGGGCCTCAGCACGTGCCCGTGCTTGAGCCTCGGCACGTGCCTGTGCCTCAGCCTGGGCGCGTGCCTGAGCCTCGGCTATCCGCTGCGCCTGCGCGTCAGCGAGCGCCTGCGCCTCGGCTTGTGCAAGCGCGTGCTGCAATGCGCCGATTTGACCCTGGAGCATTTGAATTTCGGCATCGCGCAGTTGCGTTTGATAGGCAGCCGTGAACGATTCCTGGATCAGCGTGCGCAAATCGTCCTTTCGCACGACACCTTTTTCAAACCATCTGTAGGTGGCGTCGATATAGTCTTTTCGCGTCTTGCCCAGTGGCGTCGATCCAAAATATCGGTCTGCTACTTCAGTCTGAACATGACGGTCTTCAACTTTACGCGCGATCAACAGGTTACGCGCGGCAATGTCGTGTGCGAGCATGCCGGCGGTAGACGCGGGTGGCGGCCCTAGCGTCTGTTTTACCAAAGCGACATCATGCTCGAGGGTTTGAGCCACACGTCCCAGCGCTTGGGTAAATACTGCACTGGCATGGTCATTTACAGTTTCCAGAATCTGCGGTTCACTGTTTATCACATACCGGAAATGTTCAATTATTGTACTGCCTGGGTGATACTGGTCGGCGGGAAACAATGGCCCTGAATAGCCGGGAGGAAGAAGATTGGGCCCTGAGGGTGTACCTCCCACATAGGTAGGAGGCAATTCAACTTGCCTGCGCTTGCGTGTCATACATCATCCTTAATCAAGCTTACAAACAAGCCAGGCATCATGAATATGCCTGACGGTCGTCATGAGCGATCCGCCTGATTTGTCACTCAGGCATGTAGAGGATCACGCGTGAACCGTACAGGCGATCCATGCGGGCAATGAGAGGGTCAAAGTTCCCGACAACTAAAGTTATACAGGAAGTAGATCCTGCTAAAACGTTGTCGACCCCGTCAGGGAACTCTGGTTATTGTTTGCCAGATTTAATGTTTGACTATTGCTGTGCAGCGTCATGCATTTCTCAAGTTGGAATAGGAAATCAGCCGTATCAAATTCAATACACCGTATCGAAAACGGTACACCGCCCATCCCACGCCGCGCTGAGAGATGAACGGCGCCCAAAGGGATAACCAAGACTTGAGCGTATCGATTTCGTTACAGAAGCCTATTCGGTAATCAGCGAGCCAGCACTCCCTCCCCCGCTTTCATGGGTCCATGCACAGTTGGCCACCTTATTGCTTACTGAAAACCCACCAGAGCGCGAACCTAATCGTGCCACCCGGTCCACGAGGATT
The DNA here is from genome assembly GCF_043104125.1 of Pseudomonas sp. xss_4. NCBI lineage: Bacteria > Pseudomonadati > Pseudomonadota > Gammaproteobacteria > Pseudomonadales > Pseudomonadaceae > Pseudomonas > Pseudomonas sp. xss_4. The sequence goes on along the minus strand of NZ_JBICKJ010000090.1, from coordinate 162,515 downwards.
TTTCATGAGCGAGTTGCGTTTCACCGACGACCACGAATGGCTGCGCGTAGAAGCCGATGGCAGCGTCACCGTAGGGATCACCGCCTATGCCCAGAATGCACTGGGCGATGTGGTGTTCGTGCAGCTGCCGGAGCTGCGTCACTATGAAAAAGGCAGCGAAGCGTCCACCGTCGAGTCGGTCAAGGCTGCCAGCGGCGTGTACATGCCGCTGGCCGGCGAAGTGATTGAGGTCAACGCCCAGCTTGAAGATAGCCCCGAGCTGGTCAACGAGGACCCGCTGGGCGAAGGCTGGTTCTTCCGCTTCAAGCCTGCCGACGCCAGCGCTGTGAGCGCCCTGCTCGACCAGGGTGCCTACGACCGCCTGCTCAACGCCAACGACGACGCCTGAGGAACCACGCCATGACGATCAACCTCGGCACTGCCAATGAGTTCATTGCCCGTCACATCGGGCCACGCAGCGAAGACGAGCAGGCCATGCTCGCCACTCTGGGCTTCGATTCACTGGAGGCCATGACCGACGCCGTCATCCCCGCCAGCATCAAGGGTACCAGCGTGCTGGGCACGGACGATGGGCACAGCGAAGCGGATGCGCTCGCCGCCCTGAAGGCCATCGCCGGCAAGAACCAACTTTTCAAAAGTTACATAGGCCAGGGTTACTACAACACCCACACGCCCGCGCCCATCCTGCGCAATCTGCTGGAAAACCCGGCCTGGTACACCGCGTACACGCCCTACCAGCCAGAAATTTCCCAGGGCCGGCTGGAAGCCTTGCTCAATTTCCAGACCCTGATCAGCGACCTCACAGGGTTACCGATCGCCAATGCTTCGCTGCTCGATGAAGCCACGGCGGCTGCCGAAGCCATGACGTTCTGCAAGCGCCTGTCGAAGAACAAGGCCAGCAACCGCTTCTTTGCCTCGATGCATTGCCACCCGCAGACCCTCGATGTACTGCGTACCCGCGCAGAGCCCTTGGGCATCGAGGTGCTGGTGGGCGACGAGCAGGCGCTCGATGATGCCAGCCCATTCTTCGGCGCTTTGCTGCAGTACCCCGCCAGCACCGGTGGTATCTTCGATTACCGGGAGGTGGTGCAGCGGTTCCATCACGCCAATGCGTTGGTGGCCGTGGCGGCAGACCTGCTGGCCTTGACTCTGTTGACCCCACCTGGCGAGTTCGAGGCCGACGTGGCCATCGGCAGCGCCCAGCGCTTTGGTGTGCCCCTGGGCTTCGGCGGGCCGCATGCGGCCTACTTCGCGACCCGCGATGCCTTCAAGCGCGACATGCCAGGGCGCCTGGTCGGCGTGTCGATAGACCGCTTCGGCAAGACGGCCCTGCGCTTGGCCATGCAGACACGTGAGCAGCACATTCGCCGCGAAAAGGCCACCAGCAACATCTGCACCGCCCAGGTGCTGCTTGCCAATATTGCCAGCATGTTCGCCGTCTATCACGGCCCTGAAGGCCTCAAGCGCATTGCCCAACGTACCCACAGCCTGACCGCCATCCTGGCACAGGGCCTGCGGGCAATGGCTGTGCCGGTCGTGAGCGACACGGCATTCGATACCCTGACCCTGGCTACCGGCGATGCCACCCTCAGCCTGCACGAGAAAGCGCGCGCCCAAGGCATCAACCTGCGCCAGGTCGATGCCGGCCATGTAGGTGTATCGCTGGACGAAACCACCACTCCGGCCGATGTGCAGGCGCTGTGGCAGCTGTTCGGCGCTGGTCAAACGCAGCCTGACTTCCAGGCGCTGGCCGCCAGCAGCGGTACACTACTGCCCGAGGCCTTGCTGCGTCGTTCGACGTTCCTCGAACACCCCGTGTTCAACCGCTACCACAGCGAAACGGAGTTGATGCGCTACCTGCGCAAGCTGGCCGACAAGGACCTGGCCCTGGACCGCAGCATGATCCCGCTGGGCTCGTGCACCATGAAGCTCAACGCGGCCAGCGAAATGATCCCGGTCACCTGGGCAGAATTCGGCAACCTGCACCCCTTCGCCCCAGCGCAGCAGAGCCAGGGCTACTTGCAATTGACGTCGGAGTTGGAGGCCATGCTCTGCGCAGCCACGGGCTACGATGCCGTATCGCTGCAACCCAACGCCGGTTCTCAGGGCGAGTACGCGGGCCTATTGGCGATCCGCGCCTATCATCGCAGCCGTAACGAAGGGCATCGCGATATCTGCCTGATCCCTTCTTCAGCCCATGGCACCAACCCGGCAACGGCCAACATGGCCGGCATGCAGGTGGTGGTCACGGCCTGCGACGCGCGCGGCAACGTTGACGTCGCCGACCTGCGTGCCAAGGCCATCGAGCACCGCGAACGCCTGGCGGCGCTGATGATCACCTACCCGTCCACCCATGGGGTGTTCGAGGAAGCGATCGGCGAGATTTGCGCCATCGTCCACGACAACGGCGGCCAGGTTTACATCGACGGCGCCAACATGAACGCCATGGTCGGCCTGTGCGCGCCGGGCAAGTTCGGGGGCGATGTGTCGCACCTGAACCTGCACAAGACCTTCTGCATTCCCCATGGCGGCGGTGGGCCGGGCGTAGGGCCGATCGGCGTGAAATCGCACCTGGCGCCCTTCCTGCCGGGCCATGCCGCCCTGGGCACTGCCGAAGGCGCGGTATGCGCCGCACCCTTCGGCAGCGCCAGCATCCTGCCGATCACCTGGATGTACATTCGCATGATGGGGGGCGCGGGGCTCAAGCGGGCTTCGCAGATGGCCATCCTCAATGCCAACTACATCGCTCGCCGCCTGGAGGAGCACTACCCGGTGCTGTACACCGGCAGCAATGGCCTGGTCGCCCATGAGTGCATCCTGGACCTGCGCCCGCTCAAGGACAGCAGTGGCATCAGCGTCGACGACGTGGCCAAGCGCCTGATCGACTACGGCTTCCATGCCCCGACCATGTCGTTCCCGGTGGCAGGCACACTGATGATCGAGCCGACCGAAAGCGAATCCCGGGAAGAGCTGGACAGGTTCTGCGAAGCCATGATCCAGATCCGCGAGGAAATCCGCGCGGTAGAGGACGGCACGCTGGACAAGGACGACAACCCGCTCAAGAACGCGCCGCACACCGCAGCGGAACTGGTGGGCGAATGGGCCCATGGCTACTCCCGCGAGCAAGCGGTCTACCCGCTGCCTGGCCTGGTGCAAAGCAAGTACTGGCCGCCTGTGAGCCGGGTCGACAACGTCTTTGGCGACCGCAACCTGGTCTGTGCCTGCCCGTCGATCGAAAGCTACCAGGACGTCTGACAGCGCCGGATCCTGAGTGTGTCATTCGCCTGGCGGTCAATGTCCCCGGACATTGACCGAAACCCATGCAAGGAGTCATCGATGTCCGAAACACTGCTCAAAACCCCACTGCATGCCCTGCACCTGGAACTGGGTGCGCGCATGGTGCCCTTCGCGGGCTACGACATGCCGGTGCAGTACCCTCTGGGCGTGCTCAAAGAGCACCTGCACACCCGTGAACAAGCCGGGTTGTTCGACGTCTCGCACATGGGGCAAGTTCTGCTCAAAGGTCGCGACGCTGCCAGTGCCCTGGAAACGCTGGTACCGGTCGACATCATCGACCTGCCCGTTGGCATGCAGCGCTATGCCATGTTCACCAACGAACACGGGGGCATCCTCGACGACCTGATGGTCGCCAATCTGGGTGACGAAACACTGCTGCTGGTGGTGAACGCCGCCTGCAAGGATCAGGACCTGGCGCATCTGCAGCGGCATATCGGCCAACGTTGCGAGGTCCAGCCGCTGTTCGACCAGCGTGCCCTGCTCGCCTTGCAAGGGCCGGCAGCGGTCAAGGTTCTGCAGCGTCTGGCGCATGAAGTGGCTGACATGACGTTCATGCAGGTGCGTCCTGTCACGTTACTGGGCCATCCGTGCTGGGTCAGTCGGTCGGGTTACACCGGGGAGGATGGTTATGAGATCTCCGTGCCGGTGGCGGGCGCAGAGACGCTCGCCAGGGAGCTGCTCAAGCAGCCAGAGGTCCAGCCGATCGGCCTAGGGGCCCGTGACTCGTTGCGCCTGGAAGCTGGCCTGTGCCTGTATGGCCATGACATGAGCAGCGACACCTCGCCCGTGCAAGCCAACCTGGTGTGGGCAATGTCCAAGCCACGTCGGGCCGATGGTGCCCGTGCCGGCGGCTTTCCGGGCGCGCAGGCCATCTTCGGCCAGCAACGTGAGGGTGTAAAACGCAAGCGGGTTGGTTTGCTGCCCCAGGAACGCACACCTGTGCGCGAAGGCGCCGAGATTGTCGATGCAGAAGGTACCCTGGTCGGCACCATCTGCAGTGGCGGCTTTGGGCCCACACTCAGCGCCCCTGTGGCGATGGGGTATGTCGACACCGAACATGCCGCCCTGGACACGCTTTTATATGCCCTTGTGCGCGGTAAGAAGGTGGCCTTGAAAGTCAGTAAAACGCCGTTCGTAGCGCCCCGTTACTATCGCGGTTAAGGCAGTTTCATCGACGACGTGGCAGTGCTCGGTATCTTCGTTTACGAACGTGGCGCGCGCCACTGCGAACATGGCGCCAGGCCAGGCGCCATGCACTTTTCGGCGATTTGACCAAGGGTTGTAAAACAGTCACTTTTACACCCGCTGCAAGGCTTGTTTTTCGCTCGGTAGTTGGCGTAGAGTCAACGCACTGTGTTTGCATGGGTCGCAACAGTTCGTGACCTGGGCCAGTAGCCGCAATCTGCTACAACCCGTTCGACGTCTCTTACTTTCCTGCAACCCAGCCCAGTACTCTTTTGCTTGTTTGAAAGCGAAAGAAAACTGTCATCCAAACCTAAGTTTCATAGGAAATAAGACCATGTCTCAGCGTCAGAACGGTACCGTCAAGTGGTTCAATGACGAAAAAGGTTTCGGCTTCATCACCCCAGAAAGCGGTGCTGATCTTTTCGTGCACTTCCGCGCCATCGAAGGCAACGGCTTCAAGAGCCTGAAAGAAGGCCAGAAAGTTACTTTTGAAGCCGTACAAGGCCAGAAAGGTATGCAGGCTGACAAGGTACAGGTAGCTGAATAAGCCTTGTTACCCCCAAAAAAGCCCCTGCTCAGTGCAGGGGCTTTTTTTTGCCCGTAGAATGGCGGCTTTGCGTGATGGAGCTATTCTGCATGTCCAAGCCTGTGCTGCATCCCCAAGGTGATTTCCCTCCGGTCGGCCTCGGCAGGCGTCTGGCTGCGGTGTTCTATGATTTTTTGCTGTGCACGGCCTTGCTGATCGTCACCGCAGGCCTCTACAAGATGGTCCAGATGGCGATCATCGGCCAGCAGCGTATGCGCGAACTCACCGAAGCAGGCGCGCTGGACGGCGACCCTTTGCTGTCCACGGTGCTGCTGTTCGTGCTATTCGGTTTCTTCGCCAAGTTCTGGACCCATGGCGGGCAAACACTAGGCATGCAGGTCTGGGGCGTGCGTGTGCAGAACGCCGATGGCTCGCCCATCACGCTCTGGCAGGCGCTGTTGCGGTTTGTCGTTTCCATCGCCTCGTGGCTATGCCTGGGGCTGGGTTTCTTCTGGGCCCTGGTCGACAAGCGCAAACGCAGCTGGCACGACATCTACTCCGAGAGCCAACTGGTTCGAGTCCCCAAGCCGAAGAAATGAGCGCTCTACTCAAGCGGCAGCGGCCCTGAAACACGAGGGGCCGCTATAGCGGCCCCTAGGGTCAAGCACGCAGCCATGCGGCTGCGCAGCGGGTTTATCCAGCGCGGCGCAACAACCACAAGCCTGCCACAGCACAGATGCCGGCTGGCAGCACCACCGCAAGCAAAGGCGGGAAGCCGAACACCTGGCTGGATGGGCCCAGCAGGTCCTGGGCAATACGGAACACGAAGCCCACCAGCACGCCGGTGAAGACACGCTGGCCAAGCGTCACCGATCGCAGCGGCCCGAAAATGAACGAAATGGCCATGAGTACCAGGGCTGCCGTAATGGCCGGTTGCAGGACCTTGGTCCAGAAGGCCAGCCAGTAGCGGGCGTTGTTCAGCCCTTGGTCGGACAGGTAGTGGATGTAGTCCCACAGGCCGGTGATCGACAGCGATTCAGGCGCCAGCACCACCGTGTTGAGCAACTGCGGCGTGACCGACACATCCCATTGTTCTTCAGGGTTTTGCACGACTTCGGTACGGTCGCCATGGAACAGTGTGGTGCGCACATCGGTCAGCAGCCAGTGATCGTTTTCGTAACGCGCCCGGCGCGCAAAGCTGGAGCTGATGATCTTGCGCTGGTCGTCGAACCGGTAGCGGGTCACACCCAGCAGAAGGCCGTTGGGCTGCACGGAGTTGATGTGCACGAACTCCTCGCCCTGCCGGTGCCACATGCCACGCTTGGAGCTTTGCGCTTCACCGCCACCCTGGGCCAGGGAGCGATCGGCCTGGGCTTTGTTTTCGGTGACCGGTGCCACGTATTCGCCGATCAGCAGACCAACCAGCATCAGCACCAGCATCGGTTTCATCACCGCCCAGACGATACGACCGATCGACACCCCAGCGGCGCGCATGATGGTCAGCTCACTGCTGCTGGCCAGCGTACCCAGGCCGATCAGGCAGCCGATCAGCGCCGCCATCGGCAGCATGTCGTACAGCCGCCGCGGCGCGGTAAGTAGCACATACTTGCCTGCTTCGAGCACCGTGTAGGTATCGCTCAGGTCGCCCATTTCGTCGATGAAGGCAAACAGCGAGGCCAGCCCCAGGATGATGCCCAGCACAGCCAGGATAGCCACCAGCACGCTCTGGCCGATATAACGATCGAGCTTAGCCACGGGCCACCTCCGCACGACGGGCTGCGCGCTTGAGGCGAAGGGGTTCCCAGTACATCAGGCCCAAGCCGATGAGCAGGAACAGCCCATGCACCCACCACATGCCAAGGGCGATGGGCAACTTGCCCTTCTCGAGTGCACCGCGCACGGAAATCAGCATTGTCAGGTACGCCATGTACAGGAGGATGGCTGGCAGCAGCTTGAGGAACCGCCCCTGCCGGGGGTTGGCCCGCGACAGCGGCACGGCAAGCAGGGTCACGATGAACACCAGGATCGGCAGGGACAGGCGCCATTGCAGTTCGGCGCGCTCTCGCAAATCCTGGGCACCGAACAGATCGGTGGTGGGGATCGCCTCGCGCTCGGTGACCTCCTCGCTGACTTCAGGCTTGGGCAACAACACGCCATACGTGTCGTACTTGATGGCGCGGTAGTCGGCCTGGCCTGGGTTGCCGTCGTACCGGTAGCCGTTTTCGAGCACCAGGTAACGGTTGCCGTCAGCCTGGATTTCCTGGTGCCCGCGCTCGGCCACCAGCACCGACGGGGCGCGGTCCTTGGTCTTGTCCTGGTTGAAGCGTTTTTCCGAGATGAACACGCCGCCCAGGTTTACCCGGTCATCGGAAAGCTGCTCGGTGTAGGTCACCCGCGAACCATCGCGCAGGGTCTGGAAGCGGCCCGGCACCAAAGTGTCGAATTCGGTCAGGGCATCCTGCTGGCTGATGATCTTCTGCACCTGGGCCACGCCCAGGGGTGCCAGGCTCAGGCTCAACCAGGCCACCAGCAGCGCCACCAGTGCCGCAGGCGCCATAGTCATGGCCAGCAGGCGCTGCTGGCTCATGCCGGTGGCCGACAGCACGGTCATTTCGCTTTCCAGGTACAGCCGGCCATAGGCCAGCAGAATACCCAGGAACAACCCCAGCGGCAGGATCAGTTGCAGGAAGCCCGGCAGGCGGAACCCCATGATCAGGAACAGGACGCCAGGGTCGAGCACCCCCTGTGCAGCCTGGGCCAGGTATTTGATGAAGCGCCCGCTCATGATGATCACCAGCAGCACGGCGCTGACGGCGCTCAAGGTCACCAGGACCTCGCGGGATAGATAACGAAAGACGATCAAACCAGACACTCCTGGGTTGTCAGCACGGACTGCCAATCGATGGCACCAGACGATGACTTAGTACATCCAAGGCCAATGCTGGTTCGCCCAAGGCGAACCTCCATATAAAGTGCGCGCATTATCCTGTGATTGACCGCGCCTGTCACTTGGCCGCGCATCGCACAGCACGCCGGGGTTGTCAGCACGCCGGCCGCAGGCTCAAACTGGCAGCTTTTCCACTGGCCTGCCACCGCGCAGCCAGTCGCGTTCAAAGCGCCGGCCAGCACGGCGCCACACGTATCGATCATTCGGGGACCCTGAGATGGAACTGGTTGTAAAAAGCGTAGCCGCTGCATCGGTCAAGACCGCAACGCTGGTCATCCCAGTCGGTGAAAAACGTGCCTTGGGCACCGTGGCCCAGGCCGTGGACCTGGCAAGCGAGGGCGCCATCAGCGCTGCGCTCAAGCGTGGCGACCTGGTCGGCAAGCCTGGCCAGACGCTGCTGCTGCACGCCGTTGCGGGCCTGAAGGCCGAGCGTGTGCTGCTGGTGGGTAGCGGCAAGGATGAGGCACTGGGTGATCGCACCTGGCGCAAGCTGGTGGCCAGCGTTGCCGGTGTGCTCAAGGGCCTCAATGGCGCCGACGCCGTTCTGGCACTCGATGACATTGCGCTGAGCAACCGCGATACAGGCTACGGCAAATATCGCCTGCTGGGCGAAACCCTACTCGATGGCGAGTACGTATTCGATCGTTTCAAAAGCCAGAAGGCCGAGCCTCGGGCGCTGAAGAAAGTCACCCTGCTCACCACCAAACTCAACCAGGCCGACGTGGAGCGCGCCGTGCGCCACGCCAGTGCCATTGCCACCGGCATGGCCTATACCCGTGACCTGGGCAACCTGCCTCCCAACCTGTGCCATCCAAGCTACCTGGCCGAGCAGGCCAAGGAGCTGGGCAAGGCGCACAAGGGCCTGAAAGTCGATGTGCTGGACGAGAAGAAGATCAAGGACCTGGGCATGGGCGCGTTCTACGCCGTCGGCCAGGGCAGCGATCAACCTCCGCGTCTGATCGTGCTCAACTACCAAGGCGGCAAGAAAGGTGACAAGCCCTACGTGCTGGTGGGCAAGGGCATCACCTTCGACACCGGCGGCATCAGCCTCAAGCCCGGTGCCGGCATGGACGAGATGAAATACGACATGTGCGGCGCAGCCAGCGTGTTCGGTACCCTGCGTGCGGTGCTGGAACTGCAGCTGCCCATCAACCTGGTGTGCCTGCTCGCCTGTGCCGAGAACATGCCCAGCGGCGGCGCCACTCGCCCCGGTGACATCGTCACCACCATGAGCGGCCAGACCGTGGAGATTCTCAACACCGACGCCGAAGGTCGCCTGGTGCTGTGCGATACCCTCACCTACGCCGAGCGTTTCAAGCCCCAGGCAGTGATCGATATCGCCACGCTCACCGGCGCCTGCATCGTCGCCCTGGGCAGCCACACCAGCGGCCTGATGGGCAACAACGACGAGCTGGTCAGCCAACTGCTCGAGGCGGGCAAGCGCGCCGATGACCGCGCCTGGCAATTGCCGCTGTTCGATGAGTACCAGGAACAACTGGACAGTCCGTTCGCCGACATGGGCAACATTGGCGGGCCGAAAGCCGGCACCATCACCGCCGGTTGCTTCCTGTCGCGATTCGCCAAGGCCTATGACTGGGCGCACCTGGATATCGCCGGTACCGCCTGGATCAGCGGCGGCAAGGACAAGGGTGCCTCCGGTCGGCCGGTGCCCCTGTTGACCCAGTACCTGCTGGACCGTGCCGGCGCCTGACGGCGAGCGCCGGCAGTGCCTCGGGCGCTGCCGGCCAACGGAACCCACATGAGCAAAGTCGACTTCTATATACTGCCCACCGATTCGCTGGAGGCGCGCCTGGATTTCGCCTGCAAGCTGTGCGACAAAGCCTGGCGGCTGGGCCATCGCGTCTACCTGCATTGCCAGGATGACGATCAGCGTGCCGCCTTGGACAAGCGTTTGTGGGCATTCAGGGGCGAAGCCTTCGTGCCCCATGACCTGGCCGAAGACCACGCCGATGCGCGCGTGGCGCTTGGTGTCGGGGATCATGCACAGGGGCACCAGGACTTGTTGATCAACCTGGGCGCCAATGTTCCCGGTTTTGTCAGCCAGTTCGAGCGGGTTGCCGAGATCGTGGTTGAAGAGGCCGCCATCCGCCAATCGGCGCGTGAGCGATTCCGTTTCTACCGTGAACAAGGCTATGCTCTGCAAGACCACCGCTTACAGCGATTTTGATAACGATGGACAAGCACGCTCCCCTGCCCGGCTCCACCCACCTGCTCGACGACCTCGAGTCGATTCGCCAACTGCTTGGCGATGCCGACCTGCAACCGCCTTTGCTCACCGACACGGTGGAACAGGCGCCCTCGCTCGTTGACAGCGCTGCCGCCCCGGCTGTCAGCGACAACCCCCTTGATGACCCGCAAGCACGTCGCCAGGACACCCTGCTGCACCTTGAAAGCGAACTGCGCGCTGCAGCGCAGATGATCATGCAGGATGTGATCAACGACTTTACCCCGCACATCGAAAACGAGATCAAGCGTCGCCTCGATGCGCGCATCGAGCGGTTGATCAAACGTTCGGAGTGAAAGGGCTGCTGAGCACCTGGCCTTTACAACCCCTGCAAGCTACGCCCCTCTGGTAGGAGCGGCCTCGTGCCGCGATGGGCCGCGCAGCGGCCCCATTTTATATGTTGTGATTCAAATACTGGGGCCGCTTCGCGGCCCATCGCGGCACGAGGCCGCTCCAACGCGCCAATCGCTAACGCCAACTGCGATGAAGACCGCTTGGCCACCCAGCAGCCGCTTGTCGCCTGCGCCCTTCGGCTTGGTTATACTTCCCGGCTTTCCCGAATAAATGCACAGGGTCCCGCCGCGCATGGATAAGACCTACCAGCCGCACGCCATCGAAACTTCCTGGTACAACACCTGGGAAGCCGAGAACTATTTCGCCCCACAAGGTGCAGGCGAGTCCTACACCATCATGATCCCGCCGCCAAACGTGACCGGCAGCCTGCACATGGGTCATGGCTTCAACAACGCGATCATGGACGCCCTGATCCGCTTCCGTCGCATGCAGGGTCGCGACACCCTCTGGCAGCCGGGTACCGACCACGCGGGCATCGCCACGCAGATGCTGGTCGAGCGCCAGCTCGAAGCCAAGGGCCTGAACCGTCATGACCTGGGCCGCGAACAGTTCCTGGAAAAAATCTGGGAGTGGAAGGACCAGTCGGGCGGCAACATCAGCCGGCAGATTCGTCGCCTTGGCTCCTCAGTAGACTGGAGCCGCGAGCGCTTCACCATGGACGATGGCCTGTCCGAAGCGGTCAAGGAAGCGTTCGTGCGCCTGCACGAAGACGGCCTGATCTACCGGGGCAAGCGCCTGGTCAACTGGGACACCAAGCTGCACACCGCCATTTCCGACCTGGAAGTGGAAAGCCACGACGAGAAAGGCCACCTGTGGAACCTGCGCTACCCGCTGGCCGACGGTGCCACCACCGCCGAGGGGCTGGATTACCTGGTGGTCGCCACCACGCGTCCGGAAACCCTGCTGGGTGACGCTGCCGTCGCGGTTAACCCCACCGACGAACGCTACCAGGCCCTGATCGGCAAGTTCGTCGAGTTGCCGCTGGTTGGCCGTCGCATCCCCATCGTCGCCGATGACTACTGCGACCCTGAGTTCGGCACCGGTTGCGTCAAGATCACCCCGGCCCACGACTTCAACGACTATGAAGTCGGCAAGCGTCACAACCTGCCGCTGCTGAACATTTTCGACAAGAATGCCGTGGTGCTGCCGGCGGCTCAGGCGTTCAACCTCGATGGTTCGCTCAATGACCAGGTAGACACCGCCCTGCCGTCCCAGTATGCCGGCCTTGATCGCTTCGTTGCACGCAAGCAGATCGTTGCCGACCTGGAAGCCCAGGGCCTGCTGGTCGGCATCGACGACCATGCCTTGAAAGTGCCCAAGGGTGACCGCTCGGGCACCATCATCGAACCGTGGCTGACCGACCAGTGGTACGTTTCCACCAAGCCACTGGCCGAGCCTGCCATTGCTGCGGTCGAAGATGGTCGTATCCAGTTCGTGCCCAAGCAGTACGAGAACATGTACTTCTCCTGGATGCGCGACATCCAGGACTGGTGCATCAGCCGTCAGCTGTGGTGGGGCCATCGTATCCCGGCCTGGTACGACGAGGCGGGCCGGGTCTACGTCGGGCGCAACGAAGAGGAAGTGCGCAGCAAGCACGGCCTCGGCGCGGACGTGAACCTGCGTCAGGATGACGACGTACTCGATACTTGGTTCAGCTCGGGCCTGTGGACCTTCTCGACCCTGGGCTGGCCGGAGCAAACCGAGTTCCTCAAGAAATTCCACTCCACCGATGTACTGGTGACCGGGTTCGACATCATCTTCTTCTGGGTTGCGCGCATGATCATGTTGACCATGCACCTGATCAAGAACGAGGACGGCACGCCCCAGGTTCCGTTCAAGACCGTGTACGTGCACGGCCTGGTGCGTGACGGCCAGGGCCAGAAGATGTCCAAGTCCAAGGGCAACGTGCTGGACCCGCTGGACATCGTCGACGGCATCACCCTCGATGCCCTGCTGGAAAAACGCACCAGCGGCATGATGCAGCCCAAGCTGGCCGAGAAGATCGCCAAGCAGACCAAGGCCGAGTTCCCCGAGGGCATTGCCAGCTACGGCACCGACGCCCTGCGCTTCACGTTCTGCTCCTTGGCCTCGACCGGTCGCGACATCAAGTTCGACATGGGCCGCGTCGAAGGCTACCGCAACTTCTGCAACAAGATCTGGAACGCTGCCCGCTACGTGCTGGACAAGGGTGAGGACTGCGGCCAGAACGGCGAAGCCTACGAGCTGTCGCTGGCCGACCGCTGGATCATCTCGCAGCTGCAGCGCACCGAAGCCGAAGTGACCCGTCAGCTTGAGCAGTTCCGCTTCGACCTGGCCAGCCAGGCGCTGTACGAATTCATCTGGAACCAGTACTGCGACTGGTACCTGGAGCTTTCCAAGCCGGTGTTGTGGGACGAGCAGGCCCCTGTGGAGCGCGCCCGTGGCACGCGCCGTACCTTGGTTCGCGTGCTGGAAGTGGCATTGCGCCTGGCCCACCCGTTCATGCCGTTCATCACCGAAGAGATCTGGCAGCGCATCGCGCCCCTGGCCGGCGTCGAAGGCAAGACCATCATGCTGCAGCCCTGGCCCCAGGCCAATGATGCACGCATCGACGTGGCTGCCGAAGGCGACATCGAGTGGCTCAAGGAGCTGATGGTCGGCTTGCGCAACATTCGCGCCGAAATGAACATCGGCCCCGGCAAGCCCCTGCCGCTGTACCTGAAGAACGCCAGCGCCGACGACCAGCGTCGCCTGCAGGAAAACGAAGCCTTGCTCAAGAAATTGGCCAAGGTCGAATCGTTCACCGTGCTGGGCGACAACGACGAGGCGCCATTGTCCGCCACGGCGTTGGTGGGCGACCTGCAGGTGCTGGTACCGATGGCCGGGCTGATCGACAAAAATGCCGAACTGGCCCGCCTGAACAAGGAAATCCAGCGCCTGCAAGGCGAAGTGGCGCGCGTGGGTGGCAAGCTGTCCAACGCCGCATTCGTCGACAAGGCACCGCCTGCCGTCATCGAGAAGGAACGTGCCAAGCTGGCCGAGTCCGAGCAGGCGTTGGCGAACTTCACCGAGCAGCATGCGCGGATTGCAGCGCTGTAACCTGACAATGCTGACCTGACCAGCGAGGGCTTCGCCCTCGTTTCGCGGCACAAGGCCGCTCCCACAGGAACGGCGCTGCCTTCAAGGAGCCCCACTATCCTGTGGGAGCGGCCTTGTGCCGCGAATGGGCCGCACAGCGGCCCCCTGGCCAGCACATGCAGCACCGGACCCGAGCATGACTCAAAATAAACCCACCCTGCACCCACGCAACCGCCACCAGGGCCGCTACGACTTCCCGAGCCTGATCAAGGCCCACCCTGATCTGGCGCGCTTCACCCTCACCAATCCCCATGGCAAACCCAGCATCGATTTCGCCAACCCCGAAGCCGTGCGAGTGTTCAACCGTGCCCTGCTCAAAGCCCAGTACGGGATCCAGCACTGGGACATCCCGGCCAACTACCTGTGCCCGCCGATCCCCGGTCGCGCCGACTACATTCATGTGGCCGCCGACCTGCTGGCTGCCGACAACGCAGGCCAGCCCCCCAAAGGCGCCCAGGTGCGCGTGCTCGACATCGGCGTGGGTGCCAACTGCATCTACCCGCTGCTGGGCCATAGCGATTACCGCTGGCGCTTCCTGGGCTCGGACATCGATCCCATAGCATTGGCGTCGGCCAGGACGATCCTTCAGGCCAATGGCCTGGACAAGGTCATCAACCTGCGCCAGCAGAGCAACCCTGCGCATATCCTCAGCGGCCTGCTCAAGGACGATGAGCGCTTCGATCTGACCCTGTGCAATCCGCCCTTCCATGCCTCACGCGAGGAAGCCACCCGTGGCAGCCAGCGCAAATGGAAGAACTTGGGCAAGCAGGACCCCAAGCGCAAGCTGCCCGTGCTGAACTTCGGAGGCCAGAACAACGAGCTGTGGTGCGAAGGCGGTGAAATCCGCTTCGTCACCCAATTGATCCACGAGAGCGCGCCCTACGCCAGCCAGACACTGTGGTTCACCAGCCTGGTATCGAAGGCCAGTAACCTGCCGGCGCTGGAGGCCGTCTTGAAAAAGACCGGGGCCGCGGCGGTGCGCGTTGTCGAAATGGGCCAAGGGCAGAAACAAAGCCGCATGCTCGCCTGGAGCTTCCATGACGATGCTGCACGCAAGGCATGGCGCGCCAAGCACATTTCACAGGCATGAAAAAACCGCGCTCGGGCAACCCGAGCGCGGTTAGGTCACCGCATCGACAATTACTTGTTGATGGCGTCGGTCAGCACTTTGGCCGGTACGAACTTGACGACTTTCTTGGCAGCGATTTCGATGGCGGCGCCAGTCGAAGGATTGCGGCCGGTACGGGCAGGACGCTCGGAGACTTTCAGCTTGCCGATGCCTGGCAGGGTGATTTCAGCGCCGTTTTCCAGTTGGTCGGCAACGATCTGGCCCAGTTGCTCCAGAGCGTTCTTGGCGGTGGCTTTAGGCGCTGCGATCGATTCGGCGATGTCGGCAATCAGTTGGTCTTTGGTCAATGCCATGGTGGTGTTCCTTCCCTATCAAATTCGATGGTTATGCAGCGAACGACGACGTTATCGGGCCAGCCCCGACGAGATTGGAGGGCCGCGCCAATTGGGTATGTAGATACGCAAATCAGCGTTTGGTTCGACACGCCGAGCGCGTACTGCAGCAATGCGCCACAACAGGGGCGCAAGACCGCGCAAAACTACCACAGCAGCGGATAAATATCCGCTGCCGCCCCTGATTTAATGCAGGTTTTCAGGCCCTACTGATGAAAACGCCGCGAATCTGTGCAAAAAACCGCCAACCTTCATTTCTGCTACGATCCGGCCACTGAATCACCGAGCGTCTGAGGTAAACTTCAGCGTTTTTGCAGCTGGCCGAGAATCCCATGCCAATCCGACATTGCATCGTTCACCTGATCGACAAAAAGCCCGATGGTAGCCCTGCCGTGCTGCACGCCCGTGACGCCGAGCTGGCAGCCTCCGACGCCATCGAGAATCTGCTCGCTGACCTCAATGACAGCTACAACGCCAAGCAGGGCAAGGCCTGGGGGTTCTTTCACAGCGAGTCCGGTGCCTACCCGCTCAGTGGCTGGTTGAAGCAGTACCTGGACCAGGAGCAGGATTTCACCGCCTTCAGCCGGCTGGCCGTGGAGCACCTGCAAAAGCTGATGGAAGAATCCAACCTGTCCACCGGCGGGCACGTGCTCTTTGCGCACTATCAGCAAGGCATGACCGAGTACCTGGCCATCGCACTGCTGCACCACAGCGAAGGCGTTGCCGTGAACGCCGAACTCGATGTCATGCCTTCGCGGCACCTGGACCTGGGTCAGTTGCACCTGGCGGCGCGCATCAACCTTTCGGAATGGAAGAACAACCAGAACTCCAAGCAGTACATCTCGTTCATCAAGGGCAAGAATGGCAAGAAAGTCTCGGATTACTTCCGTGACTTCATCGGGTGTCAGGAAGGTGTGGACGGGCCGGGCGAGACGCGCACGTTGCTCAAGGCGTTCAGTGACTTCGTGGAAAGCGAGGACCTGCCCGAGGCCTCTGCCCGTGAAAAAACCCAGACGCTGGTGGACTACGCCACCACGCAGACCAAGCTGGGCGAGCCTGTGACGCTCGAAGAACTGTCCAGCCTCATCGATGAAGATCGGCCCAAAGCTTTTTACGACCATATCCGCAACAAGGACTACGGGCTGTCACCGGAGATTCCTGCCGATAAGCGCACCCTCAACCAATTCCGGCGCTTCACCGGCCGTGCCGAAGGGCTGTCGATCAGTTTCGAGGCCCATTTGCTGGGTGACAAGGTGGAGTACGACGAAGCGGCTGGCACCTTGATCATCAAGGGTCTGCCCACAACGCTCGTGGATCAGCTCAAGCGTCGCAAGGACTGACTGCACCGCAGGCAGGTTCGGCGTTGTAGGAGGACACCAGTGCCTCTTTCGCCGACTTGCGCAAGCGCTTGACCAGCCTTTCCTGGCGCAAGGCTTCGCCTTTGTCCGGCCACCGCTCCACGTAGACCAGGGCCTGGGCAGGGCTGGTCTTGAAAAAGCGTGCACCCTGGCCTTTGCAGTGCGCCTCGAAGCGCCGCCGCGGGTCATCGCTGATGCCACAGTAAAGCGCGCCATTGGCCGCCCTGACCAGGTACACATACCAAGGTTTTATTACCTGATCCGGCACGTTTTCACTCACCACAACGGCTGTGTCCATCATTAACTTCATGAGCCCACTCGACGAGGGCTCACCATGCTCCATTCACAGATTCGTTCACTGCTGGCCACTGCGCTACTCGCTGCAACCGCCAGCGCACAGGCTTCGATTGGCGCCCAGACCGCCGCCCGCATGCAGGAAAACTATAACGCCATCCCCACCCAGTGCGAGGGCAATGCCGTGCCGGCCCATGCCTGCTCCGGCGTCTTGCTGAGATCCACGCTTCCATCCCCGCACTATCACACCTGGCATCATAGCCAGAACAGCAAGGACAAAGGTGGTGTTTCGTTTTCCTACCTGCGCAGTGACTTGCCGACCACTGGCCTGCCCGCCGATGGTCGCAGTGGCTTCACCTTGTATCCGCTGTTGCAGCGACCCGCCGGCTCCCTGCGCTATGAAATGCTCTGCGCATGGCCCACCGACGGCGACACATGGGAACGAGACAACCGGGGATGCGGTGACAATCGACAGACACCCGAACGTGAAGCGGCCTGCCATGAGCAAGGCGTGCATACGGCCGAAGACTGGATCGCACGCTTCAGGCTGACCGGCGACTATAAGCGTCAATGCGCCTTCGACATACGCCGGGCGCGCGTACCGGAACGTGCACAAGCCTTCCACCAGACCCTGCGCGCGCAACGCCTGTTTGCTGACGAGCTGCCCTTTGTCTGGAACGAGATAGTGATCGGCGCTTGGGATGAAGCCCACGCGAGCGAGCTGCCCATCCAGTCATTCTTCTACATCGACGGGGAGTACGGTGCCCTGGAGCAAGCTCAAGCTGATCAAAAAGACTGGCACCGCACCCATGGCGGCTTCATACCCGTGATCAAGATACGGCTACCCTGGCAGGCCGGCGAGCGTGCCACGTTCACCTATCACGAGCCTGATCAGGCGGTCGCCGCCCCTTGAGCGTGCTGGTACGCGCGCAAGCCCTTGAATGCCTGGTGGCGTACTTTCGCTTGCAGCCAGGGTGTCCAGCCCAGCAGCAGCCCTGGCGCACCCAAGGCCTGGCGGGACCAGGCCCACAGGTCGAAGTTGTCTTCATGCCGGAGTATCAGCCCATCGCGGATTTCAAAACGTGCCTGGATGGTGTTGACCACGCCTCGTCCGGTCTGGGCGAAAACGTAAGTGGCAATCCATTGCGCCGAACCACCGCGCTCATCGGCACGCACGTTGTCGTAGCGCAGGGAGAAATCCTTGGCGCGCCGGGTCAGCATCCGCCACATGTCGCCGGCGTCCTTGCCACGCAGCGTGCCGAAGACCGGATCACTGAACACCACGTCATCGCTGTAACAGGCGGCCATGGCCTGGGCATCAAGCCGCTGGAAAGCCTGGTAGAAACGGGTGATCAACTCGCGGTTGGCATCGCTCATCAAAGGGGCTTCCTGAGGGTGAAAACCGCACGATAATCTGCCTCGCCGGGTTACGCCAGTACCACCGCGAAGCTATCAGACCTTCTCGCTGGTAACCTGCACATGCAACGCGCGCCCGGCCCCCAGGCCGAACACGATGGCCCCCGCACCGAGCACGGCAAACACCCAACCCAAAGCATTCCAGCCTCCGGTCAGGTCATGCACCAGGCCCACGGCGAACGGGCCCATCGACGCCAGCGTGTAGCCAACGCCCTGAGCCATGCTGGAGAGGTTTGCCGCCACATGCGCATCCCTTGAGCGCAGCACGATCAAGGTCAGTGCCAGGGCAAAGGTGCCGCCCTGGCCCAGGCCCAACAGCACTGCCCAGCCCCACAGCCCCGACAAGGGCGCGTAAAGGCAGCCGAACAGCCCGCACAGGGTCACCAGCATGACCACCACGATCGCCAGGCGCTGATCACGCCCACGGGTGGCCAGCCAAGGTGCCGCAAGCGAGCTGACCAGCTGCATGATCACCGACCCCGACAGCACCAGGCCCGCCTGGGTTGGACTGAGGCCGCGGCCAATCAGAATCGAGGGCAGCCAGCCGAAGACAATGTAGGCGAGCGAGGACTGCAGCCCCATGTACAGGGTGACCTGCCATGCCAGCGGATCACGCCAAAGGCCACGCACGCGATAGGCGACCTTGTGCACGCCATGACCGTTGCGCGCCTGCGGCAGCCATACCAGCATGGCCAGCACGGCCGGTAGCATCCAGAACCCCAGTGCCGGGGCCCAGTTGTCGCCCAAAGCGTGCGCCAACGGCACGGTCGCTCCCGCCGCCACCGCCGCCCCCAGGCACAGCGCCATGGTATAGACGCCGGTCAGCGTGCCGGCATGCTGTGGAAAGTCGCGCTTGACGATACCCGGCAGCAGTACACCGATGATGCCGATACTGGCACCGGCCACCAGGCTGCCCAGAAACAGACCTGTCGTGCTCAGGACACTGCGCAGTACGATGCCCAGCGCCAAGGTCGCCAGAATGCCCAGCACCACCCGTTCGCTGCCCAGACGGCGCGCCAGCATGGGCGCGAGCGGCGCGAACAAGCCCAGGCACAGCACCGGCAATGTCGTCAGCAGGCCTGCCTGAGCTGCGCTGAGCCCCAGCCCGTCGGAAACCTGCCCCAGCACCGGCGCCATGCTCGACAACGAAGGGCGCAGGTTCAAGGCCACCAGTACCAGGCCGAGTAACAACAGCCAGGGCTTGTGCCTGATCGGCGGCTGGCGCTGTACCTGCTCGTCGTCCGCCTCGGCGTCGATGAGCAACGGGTCGCGGTCAGGATCCACTGCGGGGGTTTTGGGCGTTCTAGGTTCAGGCATTGGTAACTCGTGTCAGAAGGCGAGCAGGATCAGGTGCGTCGCCTGGTCCGCACTCGTGGTTCGATAACCTTGAAAAAGACATTCGCCATGACCCTTGCAGGACATGGCGAACGCAACGGCGTCAGACCAGTGCGTCGAGCAACGCCTGATTCATTTCAGGAGTGCCAATGGTGATGCGCAGGAACTGATCGATCCGCGCCTGCTTGAAGTGACGTACGATCACCCCTTGCTCGCGCAGCCGGGCCGCGAGGGCGGCGGCATCGTGTTGGGGATGGCGGGCGAAGACGAAGTTGGCTGCCGATGGCAGCACCTCGAAGCCACGCGCTTGCAACTCGCCCACCAGCGCTTCGCGACTGTCGATCACTTTCTGGCAGGTCTGCTGGAAATAAGCGCGATCGGCGAATGCCGCTGCCGCACCGACGATGGCGGCGCGGTCCAGCGGGTAGGAGTTGAAACTGTTCTTGATCCGCTCCAGCGCCTCGATCAGGTCCGGATGACCTACCGCCAGGCCCACCCGCAGGCCGGCCAGGGAGCGCGATTTCGACAGGGTCTGGGTGACCAGCAAATTGTCGTAACGGCCTACCAGGCTGATCGCCGTCTGACCGCCGAAATCGATATAGGCCTCATCGACGACCACCACCGAATCCGGGTTCTGCTGCAACAGCTGCTCGATGGCCTGCAACGGCATCAGGCAGCCAGTCGGCGCATTGGGATTGGGGAAAATGATGCCGGCATTGGGCTTGCGGTAATCCTCGACGCGAATCTGGAACTGCTCGTCCAGAGGCACCTGCTCGTAGGCAATACCGTACAGCCCGCAATACACTGGATAGAAGCTGTAGCTGATGTCTGGGAACAGCAGAGGTGCATCGTGCTGGAACAGGCCATGGAAGATGTGCGCCAGCACCTCGTCCGAGCCGTTGCCGACAAACACCTGGGCAGCGGTGATGCCGTAGTAGTCCGCTACCGCCTGCTTCAGGTGATCGCCATTGGGATCAGGGTAAAGGCGCAGGCTGTCGTTGATTTCACCGCGCATGGCTTCGAGCGCCTTGGGCGACGGGCCATAGGGGTTCTCGTTGGTGTTCAGCTTGACCAGGCGGGCAAGCTTGGGTTGCTCACCAGGGACATAGGGCACCAGCGCCTTGACGAAAGGGCTCCAGAATCGACTCATGTTCAGTTCCCCTTCTCGGTAGTCAGAATGCGGTATTCGGCGCTGCGCGCGTGAGCGGTCAGCGACTCGCCGCGGGCCAGCACGGAGGCCGTGCGCCCCAGTTCGGACGCGCCCTGCTCCGAACAGAAGATGATCGATGAACGTTTCTGGAAGTCATAGACCCCCAGCGGCGACGAGAAGCGTGCAGTGCCGGAGGTGGGCAATACATGGTTCGGGCCCGCGCAGTAGTCACCCAGCGCCTCGCTGGTGTGACGCCCCATGAAGATGGCGCCGGCATGACGGATGTGCGGCAGCCACGCCTGTGGATTTGCCACTGACAACTCGAGGTGCTCAGGCGCGATACGGTTAGCCACCTCGATGGCCTGCTGCATGTCGCGCACCTGGATCAATGCACCCCGCCCATTGACCGACTTCTCGATGATGTCGGCCCGCTCCATGGTCGGCAGCAGCTTGTCGATGCTCGCCGCGACGCGGTCGAGGAAAGCGGCGTCCGGGCTTACCAGGATGGCCTGGGCGTCCTCGTCGTGCTCGGCCTGGGAGAACAGGTCCATGGCGATCCAGTCAGGATCGGTCTGGCCGTCACACACCACCAGGATCTCGGAGGGGCCGGCGATCATGTCGATCCCGACCTGCCCGAACACATGACGCTTGGCCGTGGCGACATAGATGTTGCCTGGGCCGACGATCTTGTCGACCTTGGGTACGCTGGCAGTGCCATAGGCCAGGGCAGCCACCGCCTGGGCGCCACCGACGGTGAACACTCGATCGACACCGGCGATACAGGCCGCGGCCAGCACCAGTTCGTTGACCTCGCCACGCGGTGTGGGCACCACCATGACCACCTCGCCCACACCCGCCACCTTGGCTGGAATGGCGTTCATCAGCACGGATGAGGGGTAGGACGCCTTGCCGCCAGGTACGTACAACCCGGCGCGATCCAGCGGGGTGACCTTCTGGCCCAGCACCGTGCCATCGGCTTCGGTGTACTGCCAGGAGTCCTGTTTTTGCCGCTCGTGGTAAAGGCACACGCGCTGGGCGGCTTTTTCAAGGGCCGCACGCTGGGTGTCGGTGATGCGGGTCAGTGCGAGCTCAAGCCGCTGACGATCGAGGATCAAGTCCTGGATGGAGTCGGCTTGCAGGCCATCGAAGCGCTGGGTGAACTCTACCAGGGCGTCGTCGCCGCGCTCGCGCACAGCCTTGATGATGTCGAGCACGCGCTGGTTGACCGCCTCATCGGACACACTCTCCCAGCTCAGCAGATGATCCAGATGTCGGGCGAAGTCCGGGTCAGCAGCGTTGAGACGGGCAATTGCAGTGGACACGGTCATGGCGAGGGCCTCGGTTGATAGCGAATGCTCAGGCGCCCTAGGCTACCAGTCCATCCGCGCGGGCACCTGAGAAAAGTGGCTATGACGCGGATAGACGGGCGCGACAGCGAAGGTCGCGCGCAGAAGTCAACCGCGGTGTCGCGATTCGACCGCTTTGCGCAGGGTGTCGATCAGGCTTTGGATACGGGCGTGCTGCATTTTCATGGAGGCCTTGTTGACCACCAGGCGGGAACTGATGTCGGCGATCATCTCCTGGGGTTCCAGGCCGTTGGCACGCAAGGTGTTACCGGTATCGACCACGTCGATGATCTTGTCGGCCAGGTTGATCAGCGGCGCCAGCTCCATGGAACCGTACAGCTTGATGATGTCGACTTGGCGGCCTTGCTCGGCATAGTAACGCTTGGCCACGTTGACGAACTTGGTGGCCACCCGCAGACGCCCCTTGGGCTCTGGCGCACCGACCACCCCGGCCGTCATCAGCTTGCAGCGGGCAATCTGCAGGTCCAGCGGTTCGTAGAGACCTTGGCCGCCGTACTCCATCAGCACGTCCTTGCCAGCCACGCCCAGGTCGGCGGCGCCATGCTCGACATAGGTCGGCACGTCGGTGGCACGCACGATCAGCAAGCGCACGTCGTCCTGCGTGGTGGGAATGATCAGCTTGCGGCTCTTGTCCGGGTTCTCGGTGGGTGCGATACCGGCTTCGGCCAGCAACGGCAGGGTATCGTCGAGAATTCGGCCTTTGGAAAGCGCGATGGTCAGCATTGGAACGTCAGTCCTTAAGCGGCTACTGCTGGCCAGGTCAACGACCTGGCGGCATTCAATTCATGAGGCGCAGGCAGGGCAAGCGAGGCTGCAAGCCTTCCTACACTGCGCCAACGGGCTCCTAGCCCGGAACGCGACGGATCTTCGCGCCCAGCATCTGCAGTTTTTCCTCGATGCACTCGTAACCACGGTCGATGTGGTAGATGCGATCGATCAGGGTGTCGCCCTCGGCAACCAGGGCCGACAGTACCAGACTGGCCGATGCGCGCAAGTCGGTGGCCATGACCGGGGCGCCCTTGAGCGCATTGACGCCAGTGACGATAGCCGTGTTGCCCTCGACCTGGATCTGCGCGCCCATACGGTGCATTTCATACACGTGCATGAAGCGGTTTTCAAAGATTGTCTCGATGACAGCGCCAGTGCCTTCGGCGATGGCGTTGAGCGAGATGAACTGCGCCTGCATGTCGGTCGGGAACGCAGGATAGGGCGCGGTACGCAGGTTGACAGCCTTGGGCCGCTTGCCGTGCATGTCCAGCTCGATCCAGTCCGCGCCGGTGTTGATATCGGCACCGGCTTCCTTGAGTTTTTCCAGTACGGCTTCAAGGATGGTTGGATCGGTGTCCTTGACCTTGACGCGGCCACCGGTCACGGCAGCGGCGACCAGGTAGGTACCGGTCTCGATACGGTCGGGCATGACCCGGTAGTTGGCCGAACCCAAACGCTCCACGCCATCGATGGTGATGGTGTCGGTGCCCGCGCCCTGCACGTTACCGCCCATGGCATTGATGAAGTTGGCCAAGTCGACCACTTCAGGCTCGCGCGCGGCGTTCTGCAACACGCTGCGGCCTTTGGCCAGGGCTGCGGCCATCATGATGTTCTCGGTGCCGGTCACGCTGACGGTATCGAAGAAGAAGTGCGCACCACGCAGCCCGCCTTCAGGCGCCTTGGCCTTGATGTAGCCGGCCTCGACTTCGATCGTTGCCCCCATGGCCTCCAGGCCGCGGATGTGCAGGTCGACCGGGCGTGAGCCAATGGCGCAACCGCCGGGCAAGGCCACTTCGGCTTCACCGAAGCGGGCGACCATGGGGCCGAGCACCAGGATCGAGGCACGCATGGTCTTGACCAGTTCATACGGCGCGACCAGGGTCTTGATGCTGCGCGGGTCGATTTCCACAGCCAGCTTTTCGTCGATCACAGGCTCGATGCCCATGCGCCCGAACAGCTCGATCATGGTAGTGATGTCGTGCAGGTGCGGCAGGTTGCCTACGGTGACCGGGCCATCGGCCAGCAAGGTGGCGGCCAGGATCGGCAGGGCGGCGTTTTTCGCACCCGAAATGCGGATCTCGCCGTCAAGACGAGCGCCACCAGTGATAATCAGTTTGTCCATTTGGAATCTCGCCGCCTTGTGGCTCAGGTGCGCTCAGCCCAAGCTGCGCTGCTGAAAAATTTCATGGTTACCGCATGAATGCTGCCATCGGCGATCCATGGATTGAGGTGGGCGTAGATCGCCTGCTGACGCTTGACCGGGCTAAGGCCAGCCAGCTCGTCGCTGATCACGTTCAACTGGAAGTTGCAGCCTTCGCCTTCAACTTCGACCCGGGAACCCGGCAATTTTTCTTCAAGGAAGCTTTTAACTTCTAGGGCCTGCATGCTCAACCTCAATCGGCGCCCGATGCGCACGGGTCGGCCATCATACAAAAAAGCCCCTCGCCTGCGAAGCCCAACGAAGGGGTTCACTGACCGAGGGGCGATTCTACCGCTAGCGCTTCAGCTCGCCAGCACCTCGTCGAGGTCATAAACCTGGGCGATGTCGCGCATGTCATCAGGCATGCCACGCACCTGGCAACGCTTGCCAGCGGCCTGGGCGTCGCGCAGGAAAGCCAGTAACAGCGACAGACCCACGCTCGTGGAGCGCTCCACAGCCGTGCAGTCGATGATCAACTGCGCGTCACCGCTGGCCTTGATCAGCGCCTGGCCCTGCTTGCGCAGCGCAGGGCCACTGCGGTAGTCCAGCACGCCGGCCAGGCGCAGTACGCCAGGCTCGGTCATGCTTGCGGTGGCGGCCTGGCTCATTTGACAGCCTTTTCCGGCGAGCTGTCGGCGCTCTGCTTGGCCTTGGCCACTTCACCGGCCCAGCCGTCGATGGTCTTGTCCAAGTCGTTGCCGTTGCGCTGCATGGCATCGGCGAACTGGTCACGGAACAGCTTGCCGATGTTGATGCCGTTGACAATCACATTGCGGACCTTCCACTCGCCAGCGATGTTCTGCAACGTGTACTGCACCGGGTATACCGCGCCGTTGTTGCCGGTGACCTTCATGCCAACACTGGCACGCTTGCCATCATCGGCCTTGGTCGGGTCGACCACGATTCCTTCGTTGTTGTATTCGAGCAGGGCATTGCCGTAGAACTGCAGCAGGCTGCGCTTGAAGTTTTCCTGGAAACGCTGCATCTGCTCAGGCGTGGCCTTGCGCGAATACTTGACGGTCATGATGCTCCTGGAGATACCGTCGGCATCGACCACCGGACCGAGAATCCGATTGAGCGACTCGTAGAACGCATTGGGGTTGGCCTTGTACTGCTGCTTGTTGGCCTTCAGATCAGTCAACAGCTCGTTGGTGGTGCTCTGGATTACATCGTGGGGCGATTGTGCCGCCACGGCCAGCAAGGGGAAAGCCGCCAGCAGAACCAGCAGGCCACGTCGCAGAATCGATATCATGGAAACTCCTCAGTTGTCCGGTTGCGCGTCTCTGGGTTCCTTGCCAACGGAGTTGAGCAGGAACTTGCCAATCAGGTCTTCGAGTACCAGCGACGACTGGGTGTCGTGAATGGTCGCACCCTCCTTGAGTACGTCTTCCTCACCGCCCACGCTGATACCGATGTATTTCTCGCCAAGCAGCCCGGCCGTCAGGATCGACGCCGTGGAGTCGGTCGGCAGGTTATCCACCGACTTGTCCAGTTGCAGCGTCACCCGACCGGTGTACGAATCACGGTCCAGGTCGATGGCGGTGACCTTGCCGATGGTAACCCCGGCCATGGTCACCTTGGCTCTGACAGTCAAACCGGCGATGTTGTCGAAGTAGGCATAGACTTTGTACGTATCGGTGGCCGGGCTGGCCGATAGGCCACTGACACGCAGGGCCAGCATCAGCAACGCCAGAATGCCGGCCAGGAGGAACAGGCCGACACCGATTTCCAGGGTGCGGTTTTGCATCAGAAATCTCCAAACATCAAAGCGGTCAGAATAAAGTCCAGACCCAGTACAGCCAGCGAGGCATAGACCACGGTCTTGGTAGTGGCACGGCTGATCCCTTCAGAAGTGGGCTCGCAGTCGTACCCTTGGAACACGGCAATCCAGGTAGTAACGAAGGCGAACACCAGGCTCTTGATAAGCCCGTTGAGCACATCGTCGGTGAAGGAGACACTGTTCTGCATGTTGGCCCAGAAAGACCCCTCGTAGACGCCCAGCCAGTCGACCGCCACCCACGAGCCACCCCAGATACCGACCACGCTGAAGATCAGCGCCAGCAACGGCAGCGAGATGAACCCTGCCCATAGGCGCGGCGCAACAATGTATTTGAGGGGGTCGACGCCGATCATCTCGAGGCTGGAAAGCTGCTCGGTCGACTTCATGTTGCCGATCTCGGCCGTCAGAGCAGAACCGGCCCGGCCTGCGAACAGCAAGGCGGTAACGACCGGGCCCAGTTCGCGCAGCAGGGTCAGGGCGACCATCTGCCCTACTGCCTGCTCGGAGCCGTACTTTGTAAGGATGCTGTAGCCCTGCAGGGCCAGCACCATGCCGATGAACATGCCCGAGACCACCACGATGGCCAAGGACAGCACACCCACCGAATACAGTTGGCGAGTGAGCAACTGAAAGCCGCCGCCGATGCCGCCGCGCCCAACCAGCGCATGGAACAGAAACAGGCAGGACCGCCCCAGCACCGCCAGCACGTCAATGGCCGAGCGCCCCAGCAGGCGCACACGTTCAAGAATGGATTTCTGACGCATCAGCGCGCCCCCAGCAGGTCGGCGCGGTAATCGGGCGCAGGGAAGTGGAACGGCACGGGGCCATCGGGATCGCCTTTCATGAACTGGCGAATGCGCGGGTTATCCGAACCCATCAATTCGTCCGGGGTACCTTGCCCCAGCACCTGGCCATCGCCCACCACATAGATGTAGTCGGCGATGCTGGCAGTTTCTGCCAGGTCATGGGACACCACGATGCTGGTAATGCCCAGGGCATCGTTGAGCAGGCGGATCAGGCGCACCAGCACGCCCATGGCGATCGGGTCCTGGCCCACGAAGGGCTCGTCGTACATGAGGATCTGCGGGTCCAGTGCGATGGCCCGGGCCAGGGCCACGCGCCGCTTCATGCCGCCGGACAGTTCGTCCGGCATCAGGTCGATGGCGCCGCGCAAGCCTACTGCCTGCAGTTTCATCAGCACGATGTCGCGAATCATCTCGTCTGGCAGTTGGGTGTGCACGCGCAGGGGGAACGCCACGTTCTCGAAGACATCGAGGTCGGTGAACAGGGCGCCGCTCTGGAACAGCACGCCCATCTGCTTGCGTGCATCGAACAGGTCACTGCGTGAAAGCGCCGGCAGGTTCTGCCCGGCCACCCACACTTCCCCGCTTGCAGGGCGCAGTTGCGCACCCATCAGACGAAGCAACGTGGTCTTGCCGCAACCCGATGGCCCCATGATGCCGGTGACCTTGCCGCGTGGGATACGGATGTCGACATTGTTGAAAATGCTGCGTGAACCGCGTTTGAAGGTAACCCCCTTCAACTCGACCGCGCAGGCGCTATCCACACTCATCTAGACTCCTTGCTAGTGCAGCCCTGTCCTAGTGGACGTCAGCCTTCATCGGGAAGGCACACGCCCCGGGCCAGGCCGAATAGCCGCGAACTATAACACCGCTCTGAACGCCGCCCCAAGGCCGTACCGTCCGCTGTTCAGCTAGTCGACAGCGTTTGGGGATATTGCCTACGACAATCGAAAGCGTGAGGGTTTCAATCATTACCGCTATAATCGCCGCCTTTTTATCAGACACTGCTTTTTCGACATGAGCCAATCCAGCGAGCTGATCCAATCCGCCCAGCGCACCCTGCGCCTGGAACTCGAGGCCGTCACGGCCCTGATCGAGCGTATCGGCGACGACTTCGTCAAGGCCTGCGAGCTGATCCTGGCCAGCAAGGGCCGGGTCGTGGTGGTCGGCATGGGCAAGTCCGGGCATATCGGCAACAAGATCGCCGCCACCCTGGCCAGCACCGGCACGCCAGCCTTCTTCGTGCACCCGGCCGAAGCCAGTCACGGCGACATGGGCATGATCACCCGCGACGACGTGATTCTCGCGCTGTCGAACTCCGGCAGCACTGCCGAAATCATCACCTTGCTACCACTGATCAAGCGCCTGGGCATCAAGCTGGTGAGCCTGACCGGCAACCCGGCCTCTTCCCTGGCCCAGGCCGCCGACGTCAACCTTGACGCCAGCGTCGCCCAGGAAGCCTGCCCGCTGAACCTGGCACCCACATCCTCTACTACCGCCTCGCTGGTACTGGGGGATGCCCTTGCCATCGCCCTGCTCGAAGCACGCGGGTTCACGGCCGAAGACTTTGCTTTCTCGCACCCCGGCGGTGCACTTGGACGCAGGCTGCTGCTAAAGGTCGAGAACGTGATGCATGCCGGCGACGACCTGCCCAGGGTCACGCGCGGCACGCTGCTCAAGGACGCCCTGCTCGAGATGTCCCGCAAAGGCCTGGGCATGACCGTGATCATCGAAAACGATGGCACCCTGGCCGGCGTCTTCACCGACGGCGACCTGCGCCGCAGCCTGGACCGCAACATCGACGTGCGCACCGCCTTGATCGAGGAGGTGATGACCGTACACGGCAAAACCGCCCGGGCTGAAATGCTGGCTGCCGAGGCATTGAAAATCATGGAAGACAACAAGATTGGCGCCCTGGTGGTGGTGGACGCCCACGACCGCCCCACCGGCGCCCTGAACATGCACGATCTGCTGCGCGCTGGCGTACTGTGAGGAGCTCCACGATGAATCAGGATCTGATGCAACGCGCCAAGGCCATCAAACTGGCGGTCTTCGACGTCGATGGCGTGCTCACCGATGGGCGACTCTATTTTCTTGAGGACGGCAGCGAGTTCAAGACCTTCAATACCCTCGACGGGCATGGCATCAAGATGCTGATGGCGTCAGGCGTCACCACCGCGATCATCAGCGGACGCAAGACACCGGTCGTCGAGCGCAGGGCGAAGAACCTGGGTATCGCGCATCTGTATCAGGGGCGCGAGGACAAACTCGTGGTGCTCGACGGCCTGCTCGCCGAGCTGGGCCTGAGCTATGATCAGGTGGCCTACCTTGGCGACGACCTGCCGGACTTGCCGGTCATTCGTCGCGTGGCACTGGGCATGGCCGTGGCCAATGCGGCGCCGTTCGTGCGCGAACACGCTCATGGCGTGACCCAGGCCCGCGGGGGCGAAGGTGCCGCGCGCGAATTCTGCGAACTCATCATGCAGGCCCAGGGCACCCTGGATGCTGCCAACGCCAACTACCTTTAAGGTTGCCCATGTTCAGCAAGAAAGCCAGAAACATCGTGCTGCTCGGGGTCATTGCGGCCCTGCTGGTGGCCGTCGGCTACTGGAACGTCAGCCCGGAGAGTTTCCTGGAGAAGCCAGTCGCCCAGGTCGACGAAAGCGCCATCGACTACTACGCCATTAACGCCCAGAGCGTCCAGTTTCTGCCCGATGGCAGGCTCCAGTACGAAATGACCGCCGACAAAGTCGAACATCTCAAGGCCAGCGAGGTCACGATGTTGACCACGCCGGACTTGCACCTGTACCGCGGCACGGCGTTTCCGTGGCATGTACAAAGCACCCGCGCCGAGGTCAACCCCGATGGCAGCGAGGTCGAGTTGATCGACAATGTGCGCGTTGCCCGCACTGACGAACAGAAGCGTGAGACCATAATCACCAGCTCGCGCATGACCGTGTTCCCGCAGAAGCAATATGCGCAGACCGAGCAAGCCGTTAGAATCGACGGCGCCGGTGGGACGACCACGGGCAAAGGAATGAAAGCGTACCTGAAAGAAGGCAGGATGGACCTGCTCTCTAACGTAAGAGGACAGTATGAGGCTCGTTAAAACCCTCCCCCTTTTGCTCAGCCTGAGCGCAGCACTGGGAAGCGCGAGCACCCTCGCCCTGCCGAATGACCGTGACCAGCCGATTCGCATCCAGGCCGACAATGCGCACCTGGACGACAAGAAAGGCGTGGCCACCTACACCGGTGACGTGATCATCACCCAGGGCTCGATGATGATCAAAGGCAACACCGTGACCATCACTCGCACGAACGGTGGCGATATCGACGTGGTCACCTCGGTGGGCAACCTGGCCTATTTCGAGCAGCAACAAAGCGCGTCCAAGGCGGACAAGATGAAAGGCTGGGGCGTTACCATCCAGTACCAGGCCCAGAGAGACCTGGTGGTACTCACCGACCGAGCCAAGGTGGAGAACGAAGGCAACACCACCGAAGGCGAGAAAATCGTCTACAACACCCAGACACAAGTGGCCACTGCCGGTCGGGGTGGCAACGTAACCACGCCGCGTCAGCGCATCGACATGGTGATCCAGCCCAAGAAGAAGGCCGAGTAAATGGCAACCCTCAAAGCCCAGCACCTGGCCAAGAGCTACAAGGGCCGCCAGGTCGTGCGAGACGTCAGCCTGTCGATCGACAGCGGTCAGATCGTCGGCCTGCTCGGCCCCAACGGCGCCGGCAAGACCACGTGCTTCTACATGATCGTCGGCCTGGTTCAGGCCGATCAGGGGCGCGTGCTGATCGACAGCCTCGATGTCAGCCACCAGCCCATGCACGGTCGCGCCCAGGCCGGTATCGGCTATCTTCCGCAGGAAGCGTCGATCTTCCGCAAGCTGACTGTGGCCGACAACATCAAGGCGATCCTGGAAACCCGCAAGGACCTCGACCGCGAGGGCCAGCGCCAGGCGCTCGAAAGTCTGCTCCAGGAATTCCACATCACCCACATTCGCGACAACCTGGGCATGAGCCTGTCCGGTGGTGAGCGCCGACGGGTCGAGATTGCGCGGGCATTGGCAACCGCGCCAAAATTCATTCTGCTCGACGAGCCCTTCGCAGGCGTAGACCCGATTTCGGTCGGCGATATCAAGCAGATCATTCATCACCTCAAGGCCAAGGGCATCGGTGTGCTGATCACGGACCACAACGTGCGTGAAACGCTCGATATCTGTGAAACGGCCTACATCGTCAACGACGGTCGCCTGATCGCCGAGGGCGATGCCCAGACCATCCTGGCCAATGACCTGGTGAAAGAAGTTTACCTGGGGCACGAGTTCAGGCTTTGATCAAGACGCGCGCCTTGGGCACGGACAAAGACGCCCACAACTTGGGCCAAGTTGTTACAGTGCTCTAGGCAAACGCTACAATTTAAGGCATAAATCTTGCTTGAAATGGCGCCCCGGCGCCCTCGTGTAGTGGAAGGCGCATGTGCGCCGGCGAACAAGGTACAAAGCATCTGCCATGAAACCATCGCTCGTCCTAAAAATGGGCCAGCAACTGACGATGACACCGCAGTTGCAACAGGCCATCCGCCTGCTCCAGCTTTCCACCCTGGACCTTCAGCAGGAAATCCAGGAAGCCCTGGAGTCCAATCCGATGCTCGAGCGCCAGGAAGACGGCGACGACTTCGACAACACCGACCCCATGGCGGATAACGCCGAGAACAAACCCACCAGCGACGTTCAGGACAACAGCTTCCAGGAAACCACTGCCAGCGCCGAGAACCTCGAGGACGGCGAGTGGAACGAACGCATTCCCAACGAGCTTCCCGTCGACACCGCCTGGGAAGACATCTACCAGACAAGCGCCAGCAGCCTGCCGAGCAATGACGACGACGAGTGGGATTTCACTACCCGCACTTCGGCTGGGGAGAGCTTGCAAAGCCACCTGCTGTGGCAGTTGAACCTTGCCCCGATGTCCGACACCGACCGCCTCATTGCAGTCACCTTGATCGACAGCATCAACAACCAGGGCTACCTGGAAGACAGCCTGGACGAGATTTGTGCAGGGTTTGACCCCGAGCTCGACATCGAGCTGGACGAAGTCGAGGCAGTGCTGCACCGCATCCAGCAATTCGAACCTGCCGGTGTGGGCGCCCGTACGCTGGGCGAATGCCTGTTGCTACAACTGCGCCAGCTGCCGGCCAGCACCCCGTGGATGACCGAGGCCATGCGCCTGGTCAGCGACTTCATCGATCTGCTGGGAAGCCGCGACTACAGCCAGCTCATGCGCCGCATGAAACTCAAGGAAGACGAGCTGCGCCAGGTCATCGAACTGGTGCAGAGCCTTAACCCCCGCCCAGGGTCGCAAATCGAGTCCAGCGAGCCCGAGTACGTGGTGCCGGATGTGATCGTGCGCAAGGACAGCGAGCGATGGCTGGTGGAACTGAACCAGGAGGCGGTGCCACGTCTGCGCGTGAACGCGCAATACGCCGGGTTCGTGCGCCGCGCCGACACCAGTGCCGACAACACCTTCATGCGCAACCAGCTGCAGGAAGCCCGCTGGTTCATCAAGAGCCTGCAAAGTCGTAATGAAACCTTGATGAAGGTGGCTACGCAGATCGTCGAGCACCAGCGCGGCTTCCTGGACCACGGCGACGAGGCAATGAAGCCGCTGGTGCTGCATGACATCGCAGAAGCCGTGGGCATGCACGAATCGACCATTTCCCGGGTCACCACCCAGAAGTACATGCACACGCCGCGTGGCATCTACGAGCTGAAATACTTTTTCTCGAGCCACGTCAGCACCTCCGAGGGCGGTGAATGCTCGTCCACGGCGATCCGCGCGATCATCAAGAAACTGGTTGCGGCGGAAAATCAGAAAAAGCCATTGAGTGACAGCAAGATCGCTGGTTTACTGGAGGCACAAGGCATCCAGGTCGCCCGTCGCACCGTCGCCAAGTACCGCGAGTCCCTGGGTATCGCACCCTCGAGCGAGCGCAAGCGATTGATGTAGCCCCTGAGATGTGCCACCGCGTTTGTGTGGCAGGTGCAACACCTGCCTCTTTGATGCACGGGCAACAAAAGGAGAAGCTGTATGCAAGTCAATATCAGTGGACAGCATGTAGAAGTCACCCAGCCAATGCGCGATTACGTGCTCGAAAAGCTCGCCCGCGTGGAGAGTCACTTCGACAAGATCACTAACGTGCAGGTCATCATGAAAGTCGAGAAGCTGCAGCAGAAGGTCGAAGCGACCTTGCAGATTCCTGGCGGTGAAGTGGTAGCCAACGCCGAACACGAAGACATGTATGCAGCGATCGACGCCTTGGCCGACAAGCTCGACCGCCAACTGAAAAAACACAAGGAAAAACAGCAAAGCCTGCTGCAAGGTGCAGCAGCCCGCTGATCCCCCTCATCCATGATCCGACTTGAAACCATCCTGACCCCCGGCCGTTCCCTCGTGAACGTGCCGGGCGGCAGCAAGAAGCGCGCCCTTGAAAAGGTCGCCACCCTGATTGCCGATCAAGTGCCTGAACTTGAAATGCAAGACGTCTTCGAAAAACTGGTGGCCCGGGAAAAGTTGGGCTCTACCGGTTTCGGTAATGGCATCGCCATTCCCCATTGCCGCCTTGAAGGGTGCTCCTCACCGGTCAGCGCCCTTCTGCACCTCGACGCGCCTATTGATTATGACGCGATCGATGGCGCGCCCGTGGACCTGCTTTTCGTTCTGCTGGTTCCGGTTGCGGCCACCGACGCCCATCTTGAACTGCTGCGCCAGATAGCCAGCATGCTCGATCGCAAGGACGTTCGTGATCGCTTGCGTGCAGCCCAGAGCAGCGAGGCCTTGTTCCAGGTCGTCCTGGACGTGCAGAACGAGCATTGAACATGCGCTTGATCATCGTCAGTGGCCGGTCAGGCTCCGGTAAGAGCACGGCCCTCGATGTCCTTGAAGACAACGGGTTCTACTGCATCGACAACCTGCCCGCCGGGTTGCTGCCGCAGTTGGCGGAAAGCGCGTTGCTCAACACCGAGTTGCCGCAGCCCAAGGTTGCCGTATCGATTGACGCGCGTAACCTGCCGAGCCATTTGTCGCGTTTTCCCGAACTGCTTGAACAAGCGCGTGCCCGTCACATCCAGTGCGACGTGCTGTACCTCGATGCCGACGAAGACACGTTGCTCAAGCGCTTCTCCGAAACCCGCCGGCGCCACCCGTTGACCAATGCTGATCGCTCACTGGCCGAGGCGATCCGCGTCGAACGGGATTTGCTGGGGCCGATCGCCGATCTGGCCGACCTCAAGATCGATACCACCCGCCTGAATCTCTATCAGTTGCGCGACTCGATCAAACTACGCCTGTTGGACAAGCCAGAGCCGGGTACGGCTTTTCTAGTGGAGTCATTCGGCTTCAAGCGGGGTATGCCGGTCGATGCCGACCTGGTGTTCGACGTGCGTTGCCTGCCCAACCCCTACTGGAAGCCAGAGCTGCGCGGGCACTCCGGCCTTGAACAGCCCGTGATTGATTACCTCGCCGCCCAGCCGGACGTCGAAGAGATGTTCACCGACATTTCCAGCTACCTGCTCAAGTGGCTGCCACGGTTCGCCGCCAGCAACCGTGCCTATGTCACCATCGCCATCGGATGCACTGGCGGCCATCATCGCTCGGTGTACCTCACCGAACGGCTGGGCCAGTTGCTCCAGCAATCTTTGAAAAACGTCCAGGTTCGCCACCGCGACCTCTAGCCCAAGGATCCGCCAGCTCATGCCCGCCCGCGAAATCACCATCATCAACAAACTGGGTCTGCATGCCCGGGCGGCAGCCAAATTCGTCGGGGTGGCCGGTCGCTTTCCCTGCCAGGTCAGGGTGGGTCGTGCACCGGACAAGCTGGTCGATGGCAAGAGCATCATGGGGGTCATGATGCTGGCGGCGGGCAAAGGCACTCAGGTCTACCTGCATACCGAAGGCGAGCAGGACAGTGAAGCCATGGAGGCACTGGTCGAGTTGATCAACAACTATTTCGACGAGGGG
This sequence comes from Pseudomonas sp. xss_4, assembly GCF_043104125.1. Lineage (NCBI taxonomy): Bacteria > Pseudomonadati > Pseudomonadota > Gammaproteobacteria > Pseudomonadales > Pseudomonadaceae > Pseudomonas > Pseudomonas sp. xss_4. Next base: position 127,667 of record NZ_JBICKJ010000090.1, on the reverse strand, counting down.
GAGTGAACCCTCAGCACGGCCAGCACGCGTTTCCATCGACCGTCGCCAAGTGCGCCACCCTCCTCCTTGCGCCCGAAGTCTCGCGGGCGCTTCAGGACAGCGCAGTATCCATCACCATCATCAGGCAGAAACCGATGCACAGCCCCAGGCTGGCCAGGCGGTGATTACCGTGGCTGCGTGATTCGGGGATGATTTCCTGGGTCACGACCAGCAGCATCGCACCTGCAGCGCAGGCGAGGCCCAGCGGCAAGAGCAGTTGCGCCACATTCACAAGCCAGGCGCAGATAACGGCCGCCACTGGCTCCACCAGACCGGAGGCGGCGCCGATGAGAAAGGCCTTGAAGCGTGACATGCCTGCGCCGGCAAGTACCAGCGCAATGACCAGCCCCTCCGGTACATCCTGCAAGGCGATGCCCATTGCCAGGCTATCAGCGTCTGCCATGCCCCCGCCCGCTGATACGCCTATGGCCATGCCCTCTGGAATGTTGTGGGCGATGATGGCGAAAACGAACAGCCACATGCGCGAGGCGATGACCGGTTCGCCAGAGGTCAGCCCTGAGGGTGAGCCTGCCGAGAGTTTCAAGTCCACCAGATAAAGGCACAGCGCACCTGTCAACAGGCCCGCGCTGATGAGGGCGCCGGCTCCCCATGCACCAAAGCCGATTGCCTGAGCGGCCTCCAGCCCAGGCACCAGCAGCGAGAAGGCCGTGGCCGCCAGCATGACGCCAGCACCAAAGCCCAACAGGGTGTCCGCCAGCGCCACGGGCATGGTGCGAACTACCAGTACGGGGACCGCACCCAGGGCCGTCCCCAATGCGCATAGCGCGCCGCCCTCCAACGCCCGCAACATACGTGGGTCCAGGTCGAGCCAGGCAAGTGCGCGCGCCACCAGCAACGCGGTGCCGGCCAGCAGCAACAGGGTGCCAAGCGCCAGCCTGAACAAGCGCACGCTGTTGACGGACATCACTTCGGGGCGCATGCCTGCCTGGCTCATTTCATGGCATCGAGGTAGCGGCGGTTCACTTGCGCCCAGTCGATGACGTTGTAGAAAGCGCCAATGTACTCAGGCCGACGGTTCTGATACTTCAGGTAGTACGCGTGCTCCCAGACGTCCAGGCCGAGAATCGGCGTATGGCCGTGCATCAACGGGCTATCCTGGTTGCCGCTGCTCTCGACCACAAGGGTCTGCTGCGGTGTAACGCTGAGCCAGGCCCAGCCACTGCCGAAGCGGGTCAGAGCGGCCTTGGTGAAGGCTTCCTTGAATGCCTCGAAGCCACCCAATTGTGTCTCGATGGCACGGGCTACCTCGCCCTGGGGTTCACCTCCACCACGGGGGGACATCACCGTCCAGAACAGACTGTGGTTGGCATGTCCGCCGCCATGGTTGATCACGGCGCCTCGCATCTTTTCAGGTAACTGCTCGACCGCCGCCACCAGTTTTTCCACAGGCCAGTCGGCCCATTCGCTGTTCTCGACCGCTGCGTTGAGGCCATTGACGTACGTCTGGTGATGCTTGGTGTGATGGATTTCCATGGTCTGCGTGTCGATGTGCGGTTCCAGCGCATCGTAGGCATAGGGCAGTGCAGGCAATGCATGGGGCATGTCAATGGACTCCGTGGGCAGGTTGAAGTGAACAGGGCCGATTGAGCAGGTGCTCGGTGCGCGGGTACTGGCCATGTTCGGCGATGAAACTCAACAACTCGGTATAGGTGCGGGCGCTGTGGCGCAGTGCTGCATCACGCAGCGCCGGTGGCAGGCACACGTCCTGACTGGCCTGTAATAGCCGTTGGTGCACGGCGCACAGGTAATCGGCGCTTTCATGGGGCTGCTGCAGGCGCAGGTGCAAGTCGGCCAGGTTGTGATGCGCAATCACCAATGAGGCCACGGCTTCATCGGCATCCTGCCAGCGCGTGAACAGCACCTGGGCCAATGCCAGGGCCTGGAGGTAGTGTTCGCGAGCGTCCACCAGCTCACCTTGCGAGAACAGGTGATTGGCGATTTGCGTGATGCGTTTCCAGTGCTGCATGACGAGCCTCCAGGGCCATTTCACCCATCAGATACCACCGGCGGTCAGCTTTTCCGGGTTCAGCAAGGCCTGCAACCGATCACGGGAAAGGTCGGTGTGTTCGAGCGCCACATCAATGATGGGGCGCCCTTGCGCGTAAGCGGCCTTGGCGATTTCGGCTGCCTTGAGGTAACCAATGATCGGGTTCAGCGCCGTGACCAGGATCGGGTTGCGCGCCAGCGCCTCGTTGAGTTTGTGTTCATTGACCTTGAATGTGGCAATGGCCTTGTCTGCCAGTAACCGGCTGGCATTGGCCATCAGTTCGATGCTTTCGAGCAGGTTACGGGCAATGACCGGCAACATGACGTTGAGCTCGAAGTTGCCGGACTGACCCGCTACCGCGATCGTTGCGTCATTGCCGATAACCTGGGCGGCGACCATGGCGGTGGCTTCAGGAATCACCGGGTTGACCTTTCCAGGCATGATCGAAGAGCCGGGTTGCAAGCCCTGCAGCTCGATTTCACCCAGGCCCGCCAATGGCCCTGAGTTCATCCAGCGCAGGTCGTTGGCGATCTTCATCAGCGCCACCGCCGTGGTCTTGAGCTGGCCGGACAGTGCAACGGCAGTGTCCTGGGAGCCGATTACCGCAAACAGATTCTGGGCAGGGCGAAACGCTACGCCAGTCAGCGCGCTGAGGTGACGGGCGAAGCCGGCGGCGAAATCAGGGTGGGCATTGATGCCGGTGCCTACGGCCGTGCCCCCTTGGGCCAGGGCCTGCAGGCTGGGCAAGGTGGCCTCGATATGCGCCTTGGCCCCGGTGACCTGCGCCGCCCAACCATCGAGCACTTGGCTCATGCGCACAGGCATGGCGTCCATCAAGTGCGTGCGGCCTGTCTTGATATACGGACGAACCTGGACCGACTTGGCTTCGATCACCTGCACGAGGTGGCTTAGCGCTGGCAGCAGTTGCTCGTGAAGCGCCAGGGCGGCGCTGACATGAATGGTGGTCGGAATGATGTCGTTGCTGCTCTGCCCGCAATTGACGTGATCATTGGGATTGATCGCCTCGCTTGAGCCCCGGCTGGCCAGCGTTGCAATCACTTCGTTGGCGTTCATGTTGGAACTGGTCCCGGAACCGGTCTGGAACACATCGACCGGGAAATGCACGCTGAAGTCTTCTGCCAGCAGTTGCTGTACCGCCGTGACGATCGCCCGGCCTTGCTGCGCGGACAACTGCTCCAGTTCGACGTTGGCGTTGGCCGCCGCTGCCTTGGCCAGCAGCAGCGCGCGTATGAACTGGCCAGGCATGCGCTGGCCACTGATGGGGAAGTTGTCGACCGCACGCTGGGTCTGCGCGCCGTACAGCGCGTCTGCCGGCACGTGCAACTCGCCCATGCTGTCACGCTCGATGCGGGTATTGGTCATCATCGGATCCTTGCATCAATTCATCGGGGGAAATCGAGGGCAGCAAACGGCAATTGGCCAGTTGCAGGGCATAGGGCTGCCAGCGTTGGTTCTGCTCCTGCCGGTCGAGGTTGCGCAGGATCAACAGTGGCCGCCAGGCTTGATCCAGGCACTGGCAGCGCCAATGCCAAGGCAACATGCGGTCGCAGGCGGTATCGAGCAGCAGGCGAAAGGACGTCAATGCCACGGTCCAGGGGGACGTTTGGGTGCAGCACACCAGGTAACGCCCTTCCGCCAGGTAATGTTCGATCAGGCGCGGCTCATCGGGCTCGAGGGCACAGCGGATCCGGCGACTGAGCCAGCGCCAGTTTTCGAGATAGGGCAGTTCGCGGAGGGCGGTAGTCATGAACATCATCGTGTAGCTGTGAAATGATATTCATTATTAATTGATAAATAGAATCAGTTCAACCGGTAGATGGTGTTGAGTATCCGCTGATTGATTTTTTGCCGTTAATAGATAGGACCGCCGCGATGGGCCGCACAGCGGCCCCACGGTCTCAAATGAAAAGGATCAACTGCCAGCAACCATCATCCGCTCAATCAGCACCGAGCCTGTGTGAATGTTGCTACGGGTCTCCAAGTCGCTGCCAATGGCCACGATCTGCTGGAACATGTCCTTCATGTTGCCCGCGATGGTGACTTCCTGGACAGCGTGCTGAATCTCCCCATTCTCGATCCAGAAACCAGCCGCGCCCCGGGAATAGTCCCCTGTCACCATGTTCAGGCCATGCCCCATCAATTCGGTAACCAGCAGGCCGCGCCCCATGCGCCGGATCAATGCCGCCTGGTCGTCACTGCCATGGGTGACGAACAGGTTGTGCACGCCGCCTGAGTTGGCGGTGCTGGGCAGACCCAGTTTGCGTCCTGAGTAGGTACCGAGCAGGTAGGACACTAATTGGCCTTTGTCCACGAACGGTTTGGCATAGGTCGCCAGGCCATCACCATCGAAGGCTGCGCTGCCCAATGCGCGCGGAATGTGAGGGCGCTCGTCCAAGGTCAGCCAGGCTGGAAACAATTGTTGGCCGAGGGCGCCCTCCAGGAAGGAGGACTTGCGGTACAGGTTCCCACCGGAAACCGCCGACAGGAAGCTGCCGAACAGCCCGCCTGCCAATTCGGCCGAGAACAGTACCGGCACCTCACAGGTCGGCACCGGCCGTGCGCCCAGGCGACTGGCAGCCCGTTGGGCGGCACGGATGCCAATACTGCGCGGGTCAGCCAGCAGATGGCCTTGGCGATTGACGTCGTACCAGTAGTCACGCTGCATCTGCCCATCGCCCTCGGCGATCATCACGCAGCTCAGGCTGTGACGCGTGGAGGCGTAGCCACCGACAAAGCCGTTGCTGTTGCCATACACCCTGCACCCCTGGTGGGTGTTGAGCGAGGTGCCATCGGCATTGAGAATCCGAGGATCAGCGTCGAAGGCCGCAGCTTCGCATGCCAAGGCCATTTCAATGGCCTTCTCCGGCTCCAGGTTCCAGTCGTGATAAAGGTCGAGGTCCGGGATATCGCGGGCCATCAGGGCGGCGTCGGCAAGCCCGGCGCATTCGTCCTCGGAGGTGTGCTTGGCAATGGCCAGCGCGGCTGCAACGGTTTCGCGAATGGCATCCGGACCACTGGCCGAGGTGCTGGCCGAGCCTTTGCGCTGCCCCACGTACAGGGTGATGCCAAAGCCCTGGTCACGGTTGAATTCTACCGTCTCGACCTCGCGCTGGCGGACCGTGGTGGACAGGCCCTGCTCCAGCGACACCGCCACCTCGCAGGCGCTGGCGCCCTGGCGGCGGGCCTCGGCAATGATCGCTTCGACCTGCTCTTGCAAGGCTGGCAGATCGTTCGGGCCGATACTCTGGACTGCACTCATGGTTTTCTCCACTCAGAATTCTGCGTTCGGCAAGGGCCATTCAACGGCCGGGCCGGACAAGCGGCCCCCGACTGGTTATCATGGCGGCGATCTTTAGCGGACTGCCACCATGGTTGATTCAAACGACGACGCCTTCGACGGCGAAAAAAGCAAAACCCAGATCAAGCGCGAACTGCATGCGCTGGTCGAACTCGGCGAGCGGCTCACCACCCTCAAGGCCGATACCCTGGCGCGCCTGCCCTTGACCGATGAACTGCGCAAGGCATTGGCCGAAGCCAGCAAGCACACCGCACATGGGGCTCGCAAACGCCACATGTCGTTCGTCGGCAAGCTGATGCGTGTCCAGGACCTGGACGCCATTCATGCCCTGCTGGAACAGATGGACAGCTCCACTCGCCAGTACAACGAGCGTTTCCACGGTCTTGAACGCTGGCGTGATCGGTTGATCGACGGCAACGACGAGGACCTCGAACGGTTCGTCAACGAATACCCGGAGACCGACCGCCAGCAGTTGCGCTCGCTGGTGCGCCATGCCCAGCACGAGAAGGCCAGGAACAAACCCCCTGCCGCTTCGCGCAAGGTGTTCAAGTACATTCGCGATCTGGACGAGCTGCAGCGCGGGCTGCGCTGATCGCGGCGGGGCCGCCATGCGGCCCCAGCCGACCCTCACGCCCCGGTACCGCCCACCGTGATCGCATCGAGTTTCAAGGTCGGTTGGCCTACTCCGACCGGCACGGACTGCCCGTCCTTGCCACATGTGCCTACCCCACTGTCGAGCGACAGGTCGTTGCCGACCATCGACACACGGCTCATCGCCTCCGGGCCATTGCCAATCAAGGTCGCGCCTTTGACCGGTGCGGTGATCTTGCCATCCTCGATCAGGTAGGCCTCGCTGGTCGAGAACACGAACTTGCCGCTGGTGATGTCCACCTGCCCGCCACCTAAATTCGCGCAGTAGATGCCCTTCTTCACCGAAGCGATGATTTCCTGTGGGTCACTCTCACCGGCTCGCATGTAGGTGTTGGTCATGCGCGGCATCGGCAAGTGGGCATAGGATTCCCGCCGACCGTTGCCCGTCACCGCCATGCCCATCAGGCGCGCGTTGAGCTTGTCCTGCATGTACCCCTTGAGCACGCCGTTTTCGATCAGGGTGGTGCACTCGGTTGGCGTCCCCTCGTCGTCCACGCTCAAGGACCCACGCCGACCTTCCAGGGTGCCATCATCGACGATGGTGCAGAGGCTGGACGCGACCTTCTGGCCTATCCGGCCGCTGAATGCCGAACTGCCCTTGCGGTTGAAATCGCCTTCCAGGCCATGGCCGACCGCCTCGTGCAGCAGCACGCCGGACCAGCCAGGCCCCAACACCACGGGCAAGGTGCCGGCAGGCGCGGCAACGGCTTCCAGGTTCACCAACGCCTGGCGCAGTGCTTCGCGGGCATAGCCCATTACTCGCTCCTCAGTGAAGAAGCGATAGTCGGTGCGCCCGCCGCCGCCCTGCCCGCCGCGTTCGCGACGGCCGTTCTGCTCGACGATGACACTGACGTTGAAGCGCACCAGGGGCCGCACGTCGGCCGCCAGGCTGCCGTCGGCGGCCGCGACCAGAATTCGCTCCCAGACGCCCGCCATGCTGACGCTGACCTGCTGGATACGCGGGTCCAGCGCGCGGGTGGCGGCATCGACACGCTTGAGCAGCTCGACCTTCTCGGCACGGCTGAGCACGTCCAATGGGTTATCCGCCGGGTAGAGCGTGGTCACGTCCTGGGCACGAAACGCCTGGACCGTGCCGTTCTGACCGGCACGGGAAATCGACCGCGCGGCGCGTGCGGCAGAGGTCAAGGCTTCGAGGTTGATGGCATTGCTGTAGGCGAAACCGGTTTTTTCGCCGGCCTGGGCACGAACACCGACCCCCTGGTCGAGGTTGAAGCTGCCCTCTTTGACAATCCCATCCTCCAGCGCCCAGGTTTCCGAAATCTGGCCCTGGAAATACAGGTCAGCGGCGTCGATGCCAGGGCCGGCCAATTCACCCAGCACACTTTGCAGGCTGTCCAGGGTCAAGCCGCCTGGGGTCAGGAGCTGCTCGCTGACGGTGGATAACATCTGGCTCATAGTCACTCCGAAGTGTGCGCAGGCCGCAATGCGCCCTGCAAGAAGAAGCGCCGGTGATCGATCACCGGCATGCGCGCCCGAATGGACGCCTGTTCGTCACTGTCGCGCTCGGCAAGCAGTACCGCTTCGCCTTGCGCCTGTTGCGCCACGATGCGCCCCCATGGGTCGACGATCGCCGCGTGGCCGTGGGTCTGGCGCTGGCCGGGGTGTAGCCCGCCTTGGGCTGCGGCCAGCATGTAGCATTGTGTCTCGATGGCGCGTGCGCGGATCAGCACGTCCCAATGCGCCGCCCCAGTCACCGCCGTGAAGGCCGACGGTGCACTGATCAGCTCCGCCCCGGCTGCCCGCAGATGGCTGTACAACTCGGGAAAGCGCAGGTCGTAGCACACGCTCAGGCCCAACCGCCCGACCGGCGTATCGGCAACCATCACTTGCGCACCTGGGGCATAGTCATCGGATTCACGATAACGGCCACGATTGTCGGCAACATCCACATCGAACAGGTGCAACTTGTCGTACCGCGCCACCTGCTGCCCATGCTCGTCGATCAGCAACGAGCAGGCATGTGGCTTGGCCCGGGGCTGACCATTCGGTGGCAGGGCAATGGTGCCTGCGACAATCCATAACCTGAGGTCGCAGGCCACGCGTTTCAACCAGGGCAGGATCGGGCCTTCGCCAAGGGCCTCGGCGCGGCCGATGGCCGCAGCGTCTGCACGCCCCATGGCAGCGAAGTTCTCTGGCAGCACAGCCAGCCTGGCGCCACCTGAAGCCGCCTGCTCCAAAAGCCTGCTCGCCTGACGCAGGTTACCCTGCACATCATCCTGGCTGACCATCTGGATTACCGCAGCCTTCATCGACTCTCCTGACGCTATTTCTGGAATGGTTTCACAAAGGTAATCTTAGGCTCTTTCCACGGCCCAACTACCCGGTAATGCACGCTGGCAAAGCGCGACACCCGGTCGCCGATCAGGCGGTCGACCAGAAACAGTGCGCCGCCCACGGCCGGGGCGCCGACGATCAACGCTGCCAGGGGGAGGTTGTTGGTGACCGGCAGGCTGACCTGCAGGTTGGCAGCGACCCGCTCACGCACCATGTCCAGCGTACCATCGAGTTCGAAATCGCTCGACGGGCCGGTGACCTTGATCGGCGTGCGGGTTACGTAGACCCCTTCACTGGCCACCAGCAGCCCCTTGAGTCGGTCGTAGGCCAGGCCCTTTTCGAACAGGTCGGAGAAGTCCAGGCGCAAGCGCCGGCCGATGGCGTTGAAGTTCAACAAGCCAAATACCCGCAACGCTTGCGCCCCACCGTCTACCTCGACGAACTGCCCGCTGTGCAGCACCGCATCGAGGCTGCCGGAGAAGCGTTTCAGGCTGATCGCCGCCGGGGATCCCGGCCACCGCCCGTCCACGTCCATGCGAAAGTCCCGGCTGGTTACCGTCGGGGCAAAGCCCCAGGCCGTGAGCACATCGCCCAGTTGCTTGCCCTGCACGCGGCCTTTGTACCAGCTCGTGCCGCCCGCGCCATCCCAACCACCGCTGCCGTCGATACGCAGCCCCTTGAGGTTCAGATCGATGTCGCTGGCGTTCACACCGGTACGGGTCGGGCGCAGCTTGATCGCAGCGCTGCCGTACAGATCGTCACCGCGGTAGAACCTGTCGATGCGTACGTCCAGCGGCGGCACCTTGCGCGGGTCGAAGGACGCCAGCGGATCGGCGCCGTCTTCGTCCTGCGCCTGGTCGGCACTGCCTGCAGGCAGGCGCAAGGTTTGCAGCCGCACGACGATAGGGGCGCCTTCGGCGTCTGGCACGCGCGCGTCACCCACCACCTGCCGACTGTCCAGGCGCACGTCCCAGGCCGCCGACCCACGTGCCAGGCGCACTCTCGACTGGTTCAGTTCCGTACCGTAAGCCTTTAGGGTTCCTATGCTCAGGTCCACGCTCTGCAAAGTCTGCCGCGCACTGCCGCCGGGATCGTCGCCTCCGAGCTTTTGCGCCTGAGCCTGCCAAGGGTCAAGGTCCAGGGTATCGAGGTGCCCACGAACGCGCAGGCCGCGCCCGCCAGGAGGCTGCGCTTGCCCAGCGCCAAGCAGCAACTCGCCAGCACCCTGGTCCAGGTGCTCGGCGGGTGCCACATAGGCCAGCCGGGCGAGATCGGTGTAGGCGGCGTCGATGCGCCGTTGCGCGCCTTGCAGGTTCATGCTGAAACGGCTGGCCCGGCTGTCGGCGGGCGCTTTGCCAAAGGGTGCCGGCAGGTCGATCGACAGGCCTTTGAGGTCCGAATCGACGCTCAACAGGTTTTCACGTGCGCCAATGCTCAACTGCAGCTGGTACGGTAGCTCGCCCGAGGCTGGCAGTGACTGGTCGAAATGCAGCCATTGGGTCAGCGCCTGCAGCGAAACCCGACCGCTGGCACTGATTCGTGTCTGCATCTGCCCCGGTTCGCCTTCAGCCGCGATCTGCGCAGTGACCGGCTTGCCGAATGCCTGCAGGGAAATGCCCTTGCCACTGAGGCCCTTGTCATAGTCGAAGCTGAAGTCGCCCTTCAAGCGCGTGAGCTCAAGCTCAGGCGAAGCGATCTTGAGCCGCGCATCGCGCGTGGCGAAATCCACCTTTACCTTGGGCTGCTGCCCATGGGCCAGCGGTATGTCCAGCTTGACCTTGCCTTTGAGGGGGCCCTCGCCTTCCCAGCCGGCGAAGATCTCATGGGTGCCGATGGGCGCTTGCTTGAGTATCTTGAGCCCGTCCACCAGGCCACCGTCGAAATTGCCGTCCAAGTGCAAGTGGCTATCACCGTTGCCTTCCACATGTGGAATGTCGACGTTCACGTCGCTGACCTTGGTATCGAGCAGCACGCCGCGTTGTGCCTTGATGCGCACACCGCTGTCCTCGATGAACACGTCCCCGTCCACATGCTGTACCTGTGGCCAGCCGGGCTGGAAGTCCAAGGTGGCATCATGCACCTTGAAGAACAGGCTGATGCTGCGGGCTTCGGGCCTGGCGCCGTGACTGAGCGAGCCTTGGTACTGGAAATAACCCTGGTCGACGCTGCCTTTGACGATTGCGCTGCGCAGCCATTGGTCCAGGGCCGGGCTCAATACCTCAGGCAGGTACTTGGCGGTGTAGCGGCCATCGCCATCGGTCAGACCGACACGCAGGTCCATGTAGTCTTCACGGCCTTGCTCGAACAACAGGCGGATGAGGAAGTCGCCTGCTATCTTGCCCTCCTCGCCCACGACCTTCAGATAAGGGGCAATCAGGGTGAAACCTGCCTTGTCCAGCGTCCAGGTCAGGCGCGCATTGGCTTTCTGGTAGTGCCAGGGTTTGGCGAAGATCGGATCCAGGTGCAGCATGAACGCGTCGGTATCCAGACGCAGCTCGCCGTGCCCAAGGTCGCCGCTGATGCTGCCATTCACGTTACCGGCAGCCGGGGCACCGTGATACGCATCGAAACCCACGCGCTCCAGGTTGCCTTCGAACGCCAACCGGCGATCACCGTCGGCATGGGGCCGGGCCGTCAGTTGCACGTTGCGCAAGGCACCTGTGACATTGAGGCCATCGACCACCGCCAGCGCCTGCTGGCCCATGGGCGCCAAGGCGTGGATCAACGGCGTGAGGGGGGTCAGCTCCAGACGATCGGCCTGCACCTGCCAGCTTTCATCAGCCGGCGCAGCACCGTTGCGCTGCCTCAACCGCAGCCGCGACGCCCAATGCGTGTCGCCAAGGTCCATCGCCAGCGAGTCGACAACGACGTCGAAGCCCTCATCCTGACGCTCGAACCAGGCATTGAGGGCCAGATTGTCTACCTTGGCCGGTTTGCGCGTGTCATAGGCCCCTTCAAGGTGCGGCGCATTCAGGCGTACGGCGCCCTGGTGCAACTGGCGGTCGCGCCAGTCGAACCAGGCCTCGCCGCCAGCCTGAAGCACCTGAGCATGCCACTGCCCCAACAGCCGAGGCGGCAACCAGCGCGCCCAGTCACTGTGCGGCAGGTTGAGGTAGCCGTCTACCTGCGCGTCACGCCAGGCCTCGGCCGAAGCCCGGCTGCGCGCGCTCAGCGTCAGGGGTTGGCCATCTGGCAAGGTTGCCCGTAGGTCCAGCGATTGCCGCGAAGGCCCTGCCAGCAAGCCTGCGCTGACATAGGTCAGCGTCAGCGGATCACGCTGCCAGGCGTGCAGGGTGACCTGGCTGTCGAACACATCGACCCGCCCGAGCCGGCGCAGGTCCTTGAGCAATTGTTCGGGTTGCAGCGGTGCGTCGTCCTGCTTGGGCAGGCCCTCGAGCTTCCACTCGCCGGTTTCATCCTCGCGGGCGATCAGTTGCAGGCCGGCCAGCTGGATGCGCGCCAGGCGCACTTGACGTGCGACCAGGCTGCCCCAGACATCCGGCACCACGATGACGTCATCGAGCCGCAAGGCCGTGGCGCCTTCACCGATTTGCAGGTCGTGTACGGTCAGCACCGGCGACAGCCTGCTCCAGCGGCCCTGGAGCGCGCCAATGTGCACGGGCACACCCAGTGCCTCGGCGACCTTGGCCTGCACCGTGCTGCGGTACTCGGCCACCAGCGGCACCAAGGCCCGGCCGAGGCTGGCGTACAGCGCCACTGCGATAAGCAGCAAGGCGCAAGCCCCCAATCCCCAACGGGTCAGGACACTCAGAACGCGGCTTAGACGTCCCATGGCCATGGCCCTCCAGGTCGTATATGCATAATGGCCCGTGGTGCCGTTTTCGCCATGCCGACCGAAGCGCGTCGGGTTTCAGCAGGCCTCAGAGCAGCACCACGTCATACTGCTCTTGCGAATACATCGACTCGACCTGGAAGCGAATGGTTCGCCCGATGAAGGCCTCGAGTTCAGCCACGTTGCCAGACTCTTCGTCCAACAGGCGATCGACCACCTTCTGATTGGCCAGCACGCGATAGCCTTCAGCCTGGTAAGCGCGGGCTTCACGCAGGATTTCGCGAAAAATCTCGTAACAGATGGTTTCGGGGGTTTTGAGCTTGCCTCGTCCCTGGCAGGCCTGGCACGGTTCGCACAGCACCTGCTCAAGGCTCTCCCGGGTGCGCTTGCGGGTCATCTGTACCAGGCCCAACTCGGTGATGCCGATGATGTTGGTTTTGGCGTGGTCGCGCTCCAGCTGTTTTTCCAGCGTTCGCAGCACTTGGCGCTGGTGATCCTCGTCCTCCATGTCGATGAAGTCGATGATGATGATGCCGCCAATGTTGCGCAGCCGCAGTTGCCGGGCAATGGCGGTGGCGGCCTCCAGGTTGGTCTTGAAGATGGTTTCTTCCAGGTTGCGGTGGCCCACGAAAGCGCCGGTGTTGACGTCGATGGTTGTCATCGCCTCGGCCGGATCGACCACCAGGTAGCCACCCGACTTCAGTGGCACCTTGCGATCCAGGGCGCGCTGGATTTCGTCTTCGACACCGTACAGGTCGAAGATGGGCCTTTCGCCTGGGTAGTGTTCGAGACGGTCGGCGATTTCAGGCATCAGCTCTTGCACGAACTGCGTGGTGCGCTGGAAGGTTTCCCGAGAGTCGATGCGGATTTTTTCGATCTTCGGGTTGACCAGGTCGCGCAGGGTACGCAGCGCCAGGCCCAGGTCCTCGTAGATGACCAGGGGTGCGCCACAGGTCTTGATCTGCGCCCCGATCTGCTCCCATAACCGTCGCAGGTAGCGGATGTCCTGCAGGATTTCCTCAGCCCGCGCGCCCTCGGCGGCGGTGCGCAGGATGAAGCCGCCGGCCCCTTGTATATTCTCGCTGTCCACGCAGTCGCTGACCACGCGTTTAAGGCGTTCACGCTCGGCCTCGTCCTCGATCTTGAGCGAAATGCCCACGTGGCTGCTGCGGGGCATGTAGACCAGGTAGCGCGACGGGATCGACAACTGGGTGGTCAGCCGCGCGCCCTTGCTGCCGATGGGGTCCTTGGTGACCTGCACCACCAGCGCCTGGCCTTCATGGACCAGGGCGGTGATGTTTTCCACCGCCGAGCCTTCGCGCTGCGAAATTTCCGAGGCATGGATGAATGCGGCCCGTTCCAGCCCGATGTCCACGAACGCCGCCTGCATGCCGGGCAGCACCCTGACCACCTTGCCCTTGTAGATATTGCCGACGATGCCGCGACGCTGGGTGCGCTCGACGTGCACTTCCTGCAGTACCCCGTTTTCCACCACCGCCACGCGTGACTCCATCGGGGTGATGTTGATCAGGATCTCTTCGCTCATGGCAGGTTCTCGTCCAGGGTCTTGTTCTAATGATGGATGGCGCAAACGGTGCTGGCTACTGCGGGCGTGTCACCTCAGGTGTCGAGGCCGCCGGTTGCCAGCAAGCGATGCCGAAGCGCTCGAGCAACTGTGCCGTTTCACTCAATGGCAGACCGACCACGGCCGAATAGCTGCCCACCAGCCCGGTGACGAATACCGCGCCCAGCCCTTGGATGGCATAGCCGCCCGCTTTGTCCGCTGGCTCGCCGCGGGCCCAGTAGCGCTGGGCCTCCTGCTGGTCGATGAGGCGAAAGCGGACAGTGCTGCTGACACACAGGCTCTCCACACGCTTGCCGTCATCGAGCGCCACTGCCGTCAATACCTGGTGTTCGCGGCCAGACAACCGGGCCAGCATGCCAAGCGCGTCGTCACGGTGCTCGGGCTTGCCGAGAATGCGGCCGTCAAGCACCACGGCCGTGTCAGCGCCCAGCACCACAGCGCCTGCGTTCGCCATCTTGGCAGGTTCGAGACTGGCGCGACCGGCTGCAGCCTTGGCTTTGGCCAGGCGCTGCACATACGCCTCTGCGCTTTCGCCAGGCAGCGGGGTTTCATCGATGGGCGCGCTGGCCACCCTGAAGGGCACACCGATCTGCGTCAGCAGCTCACGCCGCCGTGGAGAGCCGGAAGCCAGGTATAGCGGGGTCATTCGGACATCTCCCTGTCAGCGGCCACCAAGCCGTCAATTGATGTGCAAGCGTCGGCGAAGATCGCGCAAGGCAAAGCTGATCCATGGCCAGAGCAGCGCGCTGATCACGGCCGACCAGACCAGCGCCAGGGTTGGCAGGCGGTTGCCGGTCAGGGCGCTGAGCCACAGCTGAAGCAACTGCGCAATGCCGAAGACCACCAGAATGATCAGGCTTTGCTGCCACATGGGGAACATGCGCAGGCGCTGTTGCAGGGACAGCACGAGGAATGTGATCAGGGTGAGGATCAACGCGTTCTGCCCCAACAGGGTGCCGTACAGCACGTCCTCGGCCAGGCCAAGCATGAACGCTGTGGCCATGCCGACCTTGTGCGGCACGTTCAAGGTCCAGAACGACACCAGCAACGCCAGCCACATGGGGCGAAAGACTTCCATGAACTGCGGCATGGGCGAGACGCTGAGCAGCAGGCCGACGACAAACGTCAGCCAGATGACCCAACCATTGTTGCGGCGCGATGCGGCCATCACTGCCTCCGGGGTTGAGTGGGCACAGCGGGTGCTGCGGCCGGGCTTGCAGGCTGCGCAGCAGGCGCGGTTGCAGGCGTACCGGGCTGGGTGGCAGGCGCAGGGGTCGCGGCAGGGGCGGTGTTTGCGGGCGTGCCGTTCACAGGCGTGCCTTGACCGGTCGTACCAGTACCCTGAGCAGGAACCGCCCCCCCCTTGCGGTCCGCTTCTTCCTGGGCAATCGCGGCATCGGTGGCGCGCTGCTCGGGCGTGCGCCGGTCGCTGAACACCAGCAGCATGTAACGGCTACGGTTGAGCGCCGCGGTGGGGATGGCGCGCACGATGGCGAATGGCTGGCCGGAATCGTGGATCACCTCGTTGACGGTGGCCACGGGATAACCGGCGGGGAAACGTTGGCCCATGCCGGAGCTGACCAGCAGGTCGCCTTCCTTGATGTCCGCCGTATCGGCCACATGGCGCAGCTCGAGGCGCTCAGGGTTACCGGTACCGCTGGCGATGGCGCGCAAACCGTTGCGGTTGACCTGCACGGGAATGCTATGGGTGGTGTCGGTGAGCAGCAAGACCCGCGAGGTATAGGGCATCAGTTCGACCACCTGCCCCATCAAGCCGCGGGCGTCGAGCACCGGTTGACCGAGAAACACGCCATCGCGCTCACCCTTGTTGATCAGGATGCGGTGGGTGAAGGGGTTGGGGTCGACACCGATCAACTCGGCAACTTCGACCTTTTCGTCGACCAGCGCCGAGGAATTGAGCAGCTCCCGCAGGCGCACGTTCTGCTCGGTCAACGCCGCCAGCTTCTGCAGGCGGCCTTGCAGCAGCAGGGCCTCGGTCTTGAGTTTCTCGTTTTCGGCAATCAGCTCGTTGCGGCTGCCGAACTGGCCCGCCACCCCTTGCCAGGCGCGTTGCGGCAAGTCGGTGATCCAGTACGATTCCATGAGCACCAGGCCCATCTGGCTGCGGACAGGCTTGAGCAGGTCGAAGCGCGCGTCGACGACCATCAACGCGACCGACACCACCACCAGGACGAGCAGGCGAACGCCCAGCGAGGGGCCCTTGGAGAAAAGCGGTTTAATGGGCCGTTCCTCGTGGACGACTCAGGAAGTCATTGGACATGGGACAAGGCACCAGCCTGGTTGCGAATTGATGGATGAGGCACCCAAACGGGCACCGGCCAGCACATACAGGTAGCACTGTGCGTGCTACCTGTAAACCGGGGCTCACGAGCAGCGAGTAAGCGTCACTCGCTCGAGAGCAGGTCCATTGCGTGCTTATCCATCATTTCCAGGGCTCGACCGCCCCCGCGTGCGACACAGGTCAGCGGATCTTCGGCGACGATGACCGGCAGCCCGGTTTCCTGGGCCAGTAGCTTGTCCAGGTCACGCAGCAGTGCGCCGCCGCCGGTCAACACCAGGCCACGTTCGGCGATGTCGGAAGCCAGTTCAGGTGGCGATTGCTCCAGGGCACTCTTGACCGCCTGGACGATGGTCGCCAGCGACTCCTGCAGCGCTTCGAGCACTTCGTTGGAGTTCAGAGTGAACGCACGCGGTACGCCTTCGGCCAGGTTACGGCCGCGGACATCGACTTCACGCACTTCACCGCCCGGGTAGGCAGTACCGATTTCCTGCTTGATGCGCTCGGCGGTGGATTCGCCGATCAAGCTGCCGTAGTTACGGCGCACGTAGGTCACGATGGCTTCGTCGAAGCGGTCGCCACCGACGCGCACCGATTCGGCATACACCACGCCGTTGAGCGAGATCAGCGCGATTTCGGTGGTACCGCCGCCGATGTCGACGACCATGGAGCCACGGGCCTCTTCGACCGGCAGGCCGGCACCGATGGCAGCGGCCATGGGTTCTTCGATCAGGAACACTTCGCGGGCACCTGCACCCAGGGCCGACTCGCGAATGGCGCGGCGCTCAACCTGGGTGGACTTGCACGGCACGCAGATCAGCACGCGAGGGCTGGGCTGCAGGAAGCTGTTCTCATGAACCTTGTTGATAAAGTATTGCAACATTTTTTCGCAGACGCTGAAGTCGGCGATCACGCCGTCCTTCATCGGACGAATGGCTGCGATGTTGCCAGGCGTACGGCCCAGCATGCGTTTGGCTTCGGTACCGACGGCGACGACGCTTTTCTGATTGCCATGGGTACGGATGGCAACAACCGAGGGCTCATTCAGGACGATACCGCGCTCACGCACGTAAATTAGGGTGTTGGCAGTACCCAGGTCGATGGACAGATCGCTGGAAAACATGCCACGCAGTTTCTTGAACATGGGAAAGTGACCCTGGGGAAAGCGTGGGTAAAAAAGTGCGGCAAACTCTAACAATGGCAGGGATTTTGGGCAAGGAGCCAATATGTTAAATTGGCTGTTTTTCCGAGCATGCCAGCCGATGATCGCGGCCATTGGACCGCCAAAAAGCTGACATGTTCCTCATTGCGGACACTGAATCCGTTCTTTCTATCCTTCTGGAGATCCCCATGGCGCTTGAACGCTGCGACGTGGAAAAGATCGCCCATCTGGCCCGACTGGGCCTAAATGATGGCGAACTGCCACGCATTACCGACGCCTTGAACAGCATCCTCGGGTTGGTCGACCAGATGCAAGCGGTGGACACCGCCGGCATCGAACCCCTGGCTCACCCCCTGGAGGCCAGCCAGCGCCTGCGCCCCGACCAGGTCACCGAGCACAACCAGCGCGACGCTTATCAGGCCGTCGCCCCGCAGACCGAGAACGGTCTGTACCTGGTTCCGAAAGTCATCGAGTAAGGGATAGAGCCTGCCATGCATCAATTGACCCTGGCCGAGATCGCCCGCGGACTCGCCGACAAGTCGTTTTCCTCCGAAGAGCTGACCAGCGCCCTGCTGGACCGTATCAAGCAGCTCGACCCACAGCTCAACAGCTTCATCACCGTGACCGACGAGCTGGCCCTGGGCCAGGCACGTGCCGCCGATGCCCGCCGTGCCGCTGGCGAAGGTGGGGCGTTGCTGGGCGCGCCCATTGCCCACAAGGACCTGTTCTGCACACAGGGCGTGCGCACCAGCTGCGCCTCGAAGATGCTCGACACCTTCAAGGCGCCCTATGACGCCACCGTGGTGGCCAAGCTTGCCGAAGCCGGCATGGTGACGCTGGGCAAGACCAACATGGACGAGTTCGCCATGGGTTCGGCCAACGAATCGAGCCACTACGGCGCGGTGAAGAACCCCTGGAACCTCGAGCACGTACCTGGTGGCTCGTCCGGCGGCTCGGCCGCTGCCGTAGCCGCGCGCCTGTTGCCGGTGACCACCGGCACCGACACCGGCGGGTCGATCCGTCAGCCGGCCGCGCTGACCAACCTCACCGGCCTCAAGCCCACTTACGGGCGCGTCTCGCGCTGGGGCATGATCGCCTATGCCTCAAGCCTGGATCAGGGCGGCCCGCTGGCCCGCACGGCCGAGGACTGCGCGCTTTTGCTGCAAGGCATGGCCGGCTTCGACGCCAAGGACTCGACCAGCATCGAGGAGCCGGTTCCCGACTACAGCGCCACCCTGGGTGATTCGCTGCAAGGGCTGCGCATCGGTCTGCCGAAGGAGTACTTCGGTGCTGGTTTGGACCCGCGCATTGCCGACCTCGTACAGGCCAGCGTCAAGGAACTGGAAAAGCTCGGCGCGGTGGTCAAGGAAATCAGCCTGCCGAACATGCAGCACGCCATCCCGGCGTACTATGTGATCGCCCCGGCAGAAGCGTCCTCGAACCTGTCGCGTTTCGACGGTGTTCGCTTCGGTCATCGCTGCGAAGCGCCCAAGGACCTGACCGACCTGTACAAGCGTTCCCGTGGCGAAGGCTTCGGCGCCGAAGTGCAGCGCCGGATCATGGTCGGCACCTACGCCCTGTCGGCGGGCTACTATGACGCCTACTACGTGAAGGCCCAGCAAATTCGCCGCCTGATCAAGAACGACTTCATGGCTGCCTTCAAGGACGTCGACCTGATTCTCGGCCCGACCACCCCCAACCCGGCCTGGAAACTGGGCGCCAAGAGCAGCGATCCGGTTGCCGCCTACCTCGAGGACGTCTACACCATCACGGCCAACCTCGCGGGCCTGCCAGGGCTCTCGATGCCAGCCGGCTTCGTCGATGGCCTGCCGGTGGGCGTGCAGTTGCTGGCGCCCTACTTCCAGGAAGGCCGCCTGCTTAACGTAGCCCATCGCTACCAGCAGGTGACCGATTGGCACACCCGCGCCCCTAACGGCTTCTGAGGAACAGACACATGCAATGGGAAGTTGTGATCGGGCTGGAAATCCACACTCAGCTCGCCACCCAGTCGAAAATCTTTTCCGGTAGTGCCACCACGTTTGGCTCGCAACCCAATACGCAGGCGAGCCTGGTCGACCTGGGCATGCCAGGTGTACTGCCGGTCCTGAACCAGGAAGCGGTACGCATGGCGTGCATGTTCGGCCTGGCCATCGATGCCGAAATCGGCAAGCGCAACGTGTTCGCGCGCAAGAACTACTTCTACCCTGACCTGCCCAAGGGCTACCAGATTAGCCAGATGGACCTGCCCATTGTGGGCAAGGGCCATCTGGACATCGCCCTGGAAGACGGCACCATCAAGCGCATTGGCGTGACCCGCGCCCACCTGGAAGAAGATGCGGGCAAGAGCCTGCACGAAGATTTCAGCGGTTCCACCGGCATCGACCTGAACCGTGCCGGCACCCCGCTGCTGGAAATCGTGTCCGAGCCCGACATGCGCAGCGCCAAGGAAGCGGTGGCCTACGTCAAGGCCATTCATGCGCTGGTGCGCTACCTGGGCATCTGCGACGGCAACATGGCCGAAGGGTCGCTGCGCTGCGACTGCAACGTGTCGATCCGGCCCAAGGGCCAGACCGAGTTTGGCACTCGCTGCGAGATCAAGAACGTCAACTCGTTCCGCTTCATCGAGCGCGCGATCAACAGCGAAATCCAACGCCAGATCGACTTGATCGAGGACGGCGGCAAGGTGGTTCAGGAAACGCGCCTGTACGATCCTAACAAGGACGAAACCCGCTCCATGCGCAGCAAGGAGGAAGCCAACGACTACCGTTACTTCCCCGACCCGGACCTGCTGCCGGTGGTCATCGAGGACAGCTTCCTGGAAACCGTGCGCGCCGGCTTGCCGGAACTGCCCACCCAGAAAGTCGAGCGCTTCCAGAGCCAGTACGGGCTGTCGGCGTACGATGCCAACGTACTGGCCTCGAGCCGTGAACAGGCGGACTACTTCGAGGAGGTGGTCAAGCTCGGGGGCGACGCCAAAATGGCCGCCAACTGGGTCATGGTCGAGCTGGGCAGCCTGCTCAACAAGCTCGGCATCGAGATCGACCAGGCCCCGGTCACCGCCGCACAGTTGGGCGGCATGCTGGTGCGCATCCGCGACAACACCATCAGCGGCAAGATCGCCAAGACCGTGTTCGAGGCCATGGCCGCCGGTGAAGGCGATGCCGACACCATCATCGAAAGCCGCGGCCTCAAGCAGGTCACCGACAGTGGCGCTATCGAATCGATGCTCGACGAGGTGCTGGCGGCCAACGCCGAACAGGTCGAACAGTACCGCGCCGCCGACGAGGCCAAGCGCGGCAAGATGTTCGGCTTCTTCGTCGGCCAAGCCATGAAGGCATCCAAGGGCAAGGCCAACCCTGGGCAGGTGAATCAGCTGCTCAAGGCCAAGCTCGAAGGTTGACCGTACCCTCCAGCGGGGGCTCGCCCTCGCTGACAGACCAGCCGAGGCTGACCAGCGCACCCTGGTCAACCTTGGTTTGTCCCGCGCCCGGTCACAAGCTGCGGCGCACTGGAGTACCTGCATGTTGAAACGTTCTCTGGCCAGTTTGGCCCTCTTTTCCTGTCTGGCAGGCTGCGCCAGCCATGACATCGACCCGCGAGGATATGACCGCACGGGTACTGCCTCCTACTACGGTGCCCGCCATCACGGCAAACGCACCGCCAGCGGCGAGGCGTTCAATCAGCATGGCCTGACGGCGGCTCATCGCAACCTGCCGTTCGGCAGCCGGGTGCTGGTGACCAACCTGGCCAATCGACGTAGCGTCGTGGTCCGTATCAATGACCGCGGCCCGCACGCCCGCAGTCGACTGATCGACCTGTCTCGGGCTGCCGCTGAAAAAATCGGCATGGTGCGTAGCGGAACAGCGCGCGTGCGAGTACAAGGTCTTAGTGACTGACGCCCAGGAGCCCTACCATTTTCGATCTGGCCACCCTCCCCACGTTCAGCCTGCTGCAGCTGGGCATCGCCTTGCTGCTGTTGGTCGCAGGCGCCGAACTGCTGGTACGGGCTGCACTGCGCCTGGCGCAACGCCTTCATGTCCGGCCGCTGATCATCGGGCTGAGCCTGGTGGCATTCGGCAGCACCGCACCCCAGTTGACCCTCAGCCTGCAGGCCGCCTATCAAGGCGCACCGGACGTTGCCGTGGGCAGCGTCATCGGCAGCAACATCTTCAATGTGCTGGCCATTCTTGGCCTGGCAGCCCTGGTCATTCCACTTCGCGTCTCTCGCCAGCTGGTACGCCTGGATATCCCGTTGATGATCCTGGCCAGTGCCTTGGTCTACGGGTTGGCTGCCAATGGCTATCTGGGCCGCGTTGAAGGCGTGTTGCTGCTGCTGGGGCTGGTGGGTTATCTGGCCATGCTCTGGCACCAGTCCCGTCACTACGCACGCACCTACCCTGCCCCGCCATCGGTGCCACAAAGCCCGGCGCGCTTCTGGTGCGCAGCGCTGCTGTTGGTGATGGCAGGCCTGGGGCTGCTGAGCCTGGCCGGTCATCTGCTGCTCGACGCGGCCGTGGAGGTGGCCACCGACCTGGGCCTGTCCGAGCGCGTCATCGGCCTTACGGTGGTGGCCATCTGCACATCGTTGCCGGAATTGGCGGCAGCCCTGATCGCTGCCTTGCGCGGTGAACGCGAGATCGCCGTGGGCACGGTGATCGGCAGCAACCTGTGCAACCTGCTGGGCGTGTTGGGCCTGACCGCCGTGGTGACCCCCGAGCCCTTGTCGATTTCGCCCAATGCACTGGATTTCGACCTGCCCGTCATGCTGGGCGTGGCCGCGTTGAGCTTGCCGGTGTTTTATTCGGGTTATCGCATCACCCGGGCCGAAGGACTGGTGTTCCTGTGCCTGTACCTGGCCTACGGCCTGCACATCGCCGCGTTCACCATGGGCATGCCCCTGGCCGAGCGCCTGGAGCGCCTGATGCTGCTCTATGTATTGCCCGTGCTGGCGGTGGTGTTGGTGTACACCACGGTGCGCGCCTGGCGCCGCCAGCATTGAGTACCGAGCGTCAGGTCAGCGGCTGGCCTGACGAGCCTTCTTCAACTTGAAGGCTACCCACAGCAGCAGGATCCAGCCCGGGATCAACATCACAGAGATGCGAATAGGTGGCGTCAGGTACATCACCACCAAAATCAGCACGATGAAGGCCAGGCATAGGTAGTTGGTGAACGGATGACCCAAGCTCTGGTAGAAGGGCTGTACCCCTGCCGCGCGCTTGGCCTTGCGGAACTTGAGGTGGGTGATGCTGATGCTGGCCCAGTTGATCACCAATGCCGACACCGCCAGTGCCATCAGCAGGCCAAAGGCTTGGCCGGGCATCAGGTAATTGATCACCACGCACAGGCCCGTGGCCAGGGCAGAAATGCCTAAAGCTGCCAGGGGTACACCGCTGCGGCTGACCTTGAGCAACTGACGTGGGGCATCGCCTTGGCTGGCCAGGCCGAACAGCATGCGGCTGTTGGCGTACACGCAGCTGTTGTAAACCGACAGCGCCGCTGTCAGGACCACGATGTTGAGGACGGTCGCGACCAGGTCGCTGTCCAGTTCATGGAAAATCATCACGAACGGGCTACCGCCTTGTACCACTTTCTGCCAGGGGTACAGCGAAAGCAGCACCGCAAGCGCGCCGATGTAGAAGATCAGGATCCGGTAGACCACCTGGTTGGTGGCCTTGGGTATGCTCTGGCGCGGATTGTCGGCTTCGGCGGCCGTGATGCCTACCAGTTCCAGACCACCGAACGAAAACATGATCACGGCCAGGGCCATGACCAGGCCGGTCACGCCGTTGGGGAAGAACCCGCCGTATTGCCACAGGTTGGCCACACTGGCATCCGGGCCGCCGCTGCCGGTGCTGAGCAACCAGGCGCCGAAGCCTATCATGCTGACGATGGCCACGATTTTTACCAAGGCGAACCAGAACTCCATCTCACCATAAACCTTCACCTGGGTGAGGTTGATCAGGTTGATCACCACGAAGAAGATCGCGGCCGTGGCCCAGGTTGGAAACTCAGGCCACCAGTACTGGACGTAGATACCCACCGCCGTCAGCTCGGCCATGCCGACCAACACGTAGACTACCCAGTAGTTCCAGCCAGACACGAAGCCTGCGAACTCGCTCCAGTACTGGTGGGCAAAATGGCTGAAGCTACCGGCGACCGGCTCTTCCACGACCATTTCCCCAAGCTGGCGCATGATCAGGAAAGCCATCAGGCCAGCAATGGCATAGCCCAGCAAGACCGAGGGGCCGGCCAGCTGAATGGTCTGGGCGATGCCCAGGAACAACCCTGTGCCGATGGCGCCGCCGAGCGCGATCAGCTGGATGTGACGATTCTTCAGCCCGCGCTGTAACCGCTCGGGCGTGCTCTGGTCTTGCATGAAGTGTCCTTTCGCTCAGTGAGGCAATGCTGTTGCTGTTGTTTGCAGTCAAGGATCTAGATCCAGCCGCCCCACTGCAAGATGAAAATACCAATGTTGGTGGTGATCGCGGCCATTAGCGTGGTGATCACGATGATCGAAGCGGCCAGTTCATGGTTGCCGTTGGCCGCACGCGCCATCACGTAGCTGGCCGCTGCGGTAGGGCTGCCGATGTAGAGGAACAGGATGCCCAGTTCGGCCCCGCGAAAACCACAAAGCCAGGCGCCAAGGGTACCGATCAGCGGCAGCCAGGCCATTTTTACCAGGCTGGCGTCCACGGCCAGCCGGCCGCTGTCGCGCAGAGCCGTCAGCGACAGGGTGCCGCCAATGCAGATCAGGGCCAGGGGCAGCGTCATCTGCGCCAGGTAATCACCGGAGGTAAGCAGCC
This sequence comes from Pseudomonas sp. xss_4, assembly GCF_043104125.1. NCBI lineage: Bacteria > Pseudomonadati > Pseudomonadota > Gammaproteobacteria > Pseudomonadales > Pseudomonadaceae > Pseudomonas > Pseudomonas sp. xss_4. The sequence goes on along the minus strand of NZ_JBICKJ010000090.1, from coordinate 103,713 downwards.
AATTTGGCAACGGGACTTGGCCGTAGGCCATGGGAATGGCGACCAGCACGCTGAGGATCAGCGGGTTTTTCAGGATACTTTTGAGGATGCTCCACGGGTCGGACTTCAGATCGGGGCTGTAGACCGCCAGCACGATGGCAGACAACGAGTTGTACAACAGGATCACCAACCCGGCCAACACTGCACCCAATGAGATGCCATAGTCGCCGTACAAGCTTGCGGCCAGTGCCAGGCCAATCACGCCGTTGTTGCCGCGAAAGGCCCCCTGGGTGTAGATGCCTCGGTCGGCCCACGGGCTGCGCCAGACGGCCATGCCCCAGGCGATGGCAAATCCGGCCAGGGTGGCCACCGTGAAATAGAGCATGATCCCAGGCCGGACCGCAGCCGCCAGGTCGGCATGATAGATGCCCAGAAACAGCAAGGCCGGCATGCAGACGTTGAACACCAGTTGCGAGGCGACCCTGTTGAAGTTGTCGTCGATCAGGTGGATACGGCGAAGCAACACGCCCAGAAACAACATGGCGAAAACGGGCGCCGTGATGTTCAGCGTCTGGATGAGAAGGGCAAGCATGGGCGCACAATCCTGGAAGGGGGGTTGCCGTTAGGGGGCTAATGATACGCCAACGGCCAGGATTTGCGGGCATTGTGCCGATATGGCCTTGCAAGCGGCCCTGCTGAAGTACTGAACCGGACGCGATGGGCCGCACAGCGGCCGCAGGATTTCAAACTCGCAGCCCCAGTACATCTGGGCTCATCGCGGCCGGTCCGGCGTCCGCCAAGATCGCGCCTGCAGCAGCATTCAGCGCCGCACTGGCCGCTTCTGCAATTTGCGCTGCAATGTCCGGCGGTGCATGCCCAGCGCGCGCGCGGTCGCCGAGATGTTGCCCTCGTGCTCATTGAGCACACGCTGGATGTGTTCCCACTGCAGACGGTCCACGGACATGGGGTTTTCCGGCACCAGGGTGTCCAGGTCGGTGTGCTCGGACAACAAGGCCGCCAGCACGTCGTCAGCGTCAGCCGGTTTGCACAGGTAGTTGCAGGCGCCGCGCTTGACCGCTTCCACTGCCGTGGCGATGCTCGAGTACCCGGTCAGGATGACGACCCGCATTTCCGGGTCCAACTCCAGCAGCTTGGGCAGCAGCACCAGGCCCGAATCCCCGTCCATTTTCAGGTCGAGCGTGGCGTAGTCCGGCAGGTCTTGCTGGGCCAGGATCAAACCTTCTTCGGCCGAGCTGGCGGTGCTCACCCGAAAGCCCCTGCGGCTCATGGCCCGGGCCATCACCCGGGTAAAGGTAGCATCGTCGTCCACCAGCAGCAGGTGCGGCAGCTCTTCGGTTTCGACCTGGTTTTCTTCACTCATTATGCTTCTCCTCGCATGCCGTAGGGCAGGCGCAATTCGGTCAGGGTGCCACCTTGTTCATGACTATAGAGTTTCACTGAGCCACCCGCACGGGTGACGCTGGCCTTGCTCAGGAACAGGCCCAGGCCGAAGCCCTTGCCCTTGGTGGTAATGAAAGGTTTGCCAATGGCTTCGGCGATGGCTGGCGGTACGCCAGGGCCATGGTCGCGGATGCTGATGACGATGTCCTGGTGATCCCAGTCCAGGCGCACCTCCAGGTCATCGGGACAGGCGTCGGCGGCATTGTTCAACAGGTTGAGCAGCGCCTGGGTCAGGTCAGGCGGTGGCGTCAGCCGGGGGACAAGACCATCACGCAGGCGCTGGAAGCGGTAACTGGCTTCCGGGCGCATCAGGTGCCAGCGGTTGAGGGCCTCGTCGAGCCAGACGGTGACGTCCTGCTCGACGATGGCCAGCCGGCGATTGGCCTCGGCTGCGCGAACCAGCTGTTGCAGGGTTTCCTTGCACAGCTTGACCTGGTCCTGAAGGATCTGCAGGTCTTCCTGCAGCAGCGGATCAGTGTGATCCTGGCGCATCTCGTTGAGCAACACGCTCATCGTCGCCAGCGGCGTACCCAGCTCGTGGGCTGCGCCCGCAGCCTGGGTGGCCACGGCCAGCAACTGCTCATCGCGCAGGCTTTCTTCGCGGCGCTCCGAGCGCAGGTGCTCCTGGCGCCGAAGTTCCTCGGCCATGCGCGCGGCAAAGAACGTGATCACCGCGGCGGCCAGCGCAATGCTCAGCCACATGCCGTAGACCTGCATCTTGTCCCGTGCCAGCGGCAGGCCTTCGAGCGGGTAGAACTGCACCAGCAGCAGGCTGTAGGCCGTCAGCGCGATGCCCGACAGAATCAGCGAATACAGCCAGGGCAGCGTAACCGCCGCGATCGCCAGCGGCACCAGGTAGTAGGACACGAAGGGGTTGGTCGAGCCGCCGGAGTAGTACAGCAGGGCGCTGTGTATCAACAGGTCGCACGCCAGTTGCAGGGCATATTCGAGTTCGGTGACCGGCAGCGACAAGCGCAGGCGCAGCGCCGTGAAGGCGCACAGCAGCGAGGACAAGGCCAGGGTGCCGGCCAGCGACAGCCAGGGCAGTGGCAACAGCTCGGTCCAGTAGGCAACGCCCACCGAGCCGGCCTGGGCGGCCAACACAAGAACGCGAATGACGGTCAGTCGCCAGAGGTTCTGGCGTGTAGCGGACAGCGGTTGTACGGCGGCGAGCATGAGCTCTCCTGATGAGTGCTCCAGAAAATCGGCTGGAGTATACCGAAGCGGGACATGCTGCTGCAGTGATGCGGCAAACCGCCACACTTTGTCACAGCTTCATGGGGCCAGCGCTGAACCCACTACACTGTTCCCGGTCTGATGGGCCATGCGTGGAATGGATGGCCACACCCCACGCTTTCATCTGCCAAGGAGCACCTTATGCTAATCCAACGTCGCGGCGCTGCCCTTCTCTTGTCCTGCGGTCTGCTGGCCAGCCTGCCAGCGCTGGCCGCCGATGAACCGCGCTTCAACCAGGTGTCGCTGCGCGCCGAAGTGAGCAAGGAAGTGGCACGCGACCTGATGGTCGTGACCCTCTACAGCGAAGCGCAGAACACCGACCCGAGCAAGCTTGCCAAGCAGATCACCGAGACCATGAACAAGGCCGTGCAGCAGTCGCGCCAGGTCAAGGACGTCAAGATCAGCCAGGGCAGCCGCAACAGCTACCCGGTGTACGACACCAAGGGCCAGAAAATCACCGGCTGGCGCGAGCGTGCCGAGCTGCGGCTCGAAAGCGCGGACTTCCCGGCGCTTTCACAGCTCACCGCCGAGCTGCTGCAAGACCTGAAAATGGGCGGCATGGACTTCTCCATCGCACCGGCTACCCGCAAGTCCAGCGAAGACGCGCTGCTCAAGGAGGCCGTCGACGCGTTCAAGGCGCGCGCCCAGTTGGCCACCGAAGCCCTGGGCGGCAGCGGTTACAAGGTGGTCAGCCTCAACTTGAACAGCAGCGGCTACCCACGTCCTTACCTGCGCAGTGCGCCGATGGCGATGAAAGCCATGGCAGCAGACGAGGCTGCGCCCGCGCCGGACATCGAGGCGGGCACCAGCGAAGTGAGCATGAATGCCGATGGCTTGATCGAAGTTCAGATGCCCTGACCGCAAGGTGGCAGGGGTAGGTCCAAGGCCAGCCCCTGACCAGCAGCAGATGCCCTGGCGCCTTCACTGGCCCGCCAGGGCTTTTCTTCTTCCCCTAACGGGTAGCCCGCATTTTAAGAGATTTCCTACACCCTCTTAAGCCTTTCCCGACATCTTCCCTTAATCAGCAATATTCTGCAAAAAGCCACCATTCTGCCCTCGCAAACGTTTAACTCCGTCAAAAGTTACACCGATGCGACATTCATGTACTGCCGTGCCACATTTCAAGTCCCGACTAACCTTGTGCATATTGCATTGGGCCCACCCCTGCATAAGTATCCGCAGGTCGGCTCACGAGGCCGCCTCTTCTGAACAATGACAACAATGAGGCCAACATGCTCAAACATGCAGTCATTCCGTTCCTGCTAGGCGCAGGTTTGCTCACCGGCGCGCCGTCGGCCTTCGCCGCTTCCAACCTGGTGTTCTGTTCAGAAGGCAGCCCGGCCGGTTTCGACCCGGGGCAATACACCACCGGTACCGATTTCGACGCCTCTGCCGAAACGGTTTTCAACCGGTTGACTCAGTTCGAGCGAGGCGGCACCGCGGTCATTCCTGGGCTGGCAACGCGCTGGGAGGTGGCGGAGGATGGCAAGACCTACACCTTCCACCTGCGCGAAGGCGTGAAGTTCCACACCACCGATTACTTCAAGCCCACCCGCCCGTTTAATGCGGACGACGTGCTGTTCACGTTCAACCGCATGCTCGACAAGGACCATCCGTTCCGCAAGGCCTACCCCACCGAGTTCCCATACTTCACCGACATGGGCATGGACAAGAACATCGCCGGCGTCGAGAAACTGGACGACCATACGGTCAAGTTCACTCTCAACGACGTCGACGCCGCTTTCATCCAGAACCTGGCCATGAGCTTTGCGTCCATCCAGTCCGCCGAGTACGCCGACCAGTTGCTCAGGAATGGCAAGGCCGCCGACATCAACCAGAAGCCGATCGGCACCGGCCCGTTCGTGTTCAGCAAGTACCAGAAAGACGCGCAGATTCGCTTCAAGGGTAACAAGGACTACTGGAAACCCGAGGACGTGAAGATCGACAACCTGATCTTCGCCATCACCACCGATGCTTCGGTGCGCATGCAGAAACTCAAGAAGAACGAGTGCCAGGTCACGCTGTTCCCGCGCCCGGCCGATATCGCCCCGCTCAAGCAGGACCCCAAGCTGCAGATGCCCCAGCAGGCGGGCTTCAACCTGGGCTACATCGCCTACAACGTGATGGACCAGGTCAAGGGCAGCAACCAGCCCAACCCCATGGCTCAACTCAAGGTGCGCCAGGCGCTGGACATGGCCGTGGACAAGCAGAAAATCATCGAGTCGGTCTACCAGGGGGCAGGCCAGCTGGCGGTCAATGCCATGCCACCGACCCAGTGGTCGTATGACAGCAGCATCAAGGACGCTCCCTACGACCCCGACAAGGCCCGCCAATTGCTCAAGGAAGCCGGCATCAAGGACGGCACCGAAATTACTCTTTGGGCCATGCCGGTCCAGCGCCCGTACAACCCCAACGCCAAGCTGATGGCCGAGATGCTCCAGGCAGACTGGGCCAAGGTCGGTATCAAGGCCAAGATCGTCAGCTATGAATGGGGCGAGTACATCAAGCGCTCCAAGGCGGGCGAACAGGGCGCCATGCTCATTGGCTGGAGCGGGGACAATGGCGACCCTGACAACTGGCTGGGCACCTTGTATGGCTGCGACGCCATCGACGGCAACAACTTCTCCAAGTGGTGCTACAAGCCCTACGATGACTTGATCAAGCAGGCCAAGGCCACCTCCGACCAGGCCAAGCGCACCGAGCTTTATCAGAAAGCCCAGCACATCCTCAAGGAACAGGTGCCGATCACCCCGATCGCCCACTCCACCGTCTACCAGCCCATGAGTGCCAAGGTGAAGGACTTCAAGATCAGTCCATTTGCCCTGAACGCGTTCTACGGCGTCAGCGTGGACAAATAGCCTGAGGGCTGCGCCCGCCTGACGGGCGCCTGACCCACCCAATCCATACCCCGTCGTCCCGCTGCCAAGCGTGCGGGACAGGCGAACTGTTGCCGCGATTCGTGCCCGGAGCCGGCCCCGCACCCAAAAGGACTTAGCATGCGCCACGTGACCCGACTTTCTACACTGCTCGCCCTGACCCTCCTCGGCCAGACGCCAGCGGTGCTGGCCAACAACCTGGTGTTCTGCTCCGAAGGCAGCCCGGCCGGTTTCGATACCGCCCAATACACCACCGCCACCGACAATGACGCCGCCCAGCCGATCTACAACCGCCTGGTGGAGTTCGAACGCGGCGGCACGGCGGTGCACCCTGCCCTGGCCACCCGCTGGGAAGTCAGCGAGAACGGCCTGCGCTACACCTTTCACCTGCGCGAAGGCGTGAGCTTTCACAGCAACAAGGCCTTCACCCCCAGCCGTCCCTTCAACGCAGACGACGTGCTGTTCACCTTCAACCGCATGCTCGACAGGCAGCACCCGTTTCGCAAGGCCTACCCCACCGAGTTTCCCTACTTTGTCAGCATGGGCCTGGACAAGAACATTGCAGGCGTCGAAAAGACCGACCCATACACCGTGGTGTTCACGCTGCACACGGTAGACGCCGCGTTCATCCAGAACCTGGCCATGAGCGTTGCATCGATCCTGTCCGCCGAATACGCCGAGCAACTGCTCAAGACCGGGCGGCCCAGCGACATCAACCAGCAACCGATAGGCACCGGCCCGTTCGTGTTCCAGCGTTACCAGAAGGACTCGCAGATCCGCTACAAGGCCAACCGTGCCTACTGGGCGCCCGAGCAGGTGAAGCTCGACAACCTGGTGTTCTCGATCAATGTCGACCCGTCGGTGCGCATCCAGAAACTGCGCCGCAACGAGTGCCAGGTCACCCTGCATCCGCGGCCGGCCGACCTGCCAGGGCTCAAGCAGGACCCCAAAGTGCAGGTCTTGCAGCAAGCAGGGTTCAACCTGGGCTATATCGCCTACAACACCCAGCACCCGCCATTCGACCGGCTTGAGGTGCGCCAGGCCATGGACATGGCGGTCAACAAGCAAGCCATCCTGCAGGCGGTGTACCAGCAAGCCGGGCAACGGGCGGTCAACGCGATGCCGCCCACACAGTGGTCCTACGACACCAGCATCACCGATGCACCCCATGACCCGGACAAAGCCCGCCAGCTGCTCGAGCAGGCCGGGGTCAAGCCTGGCACCGAAATCACCCTGTGGGCCATGCCGGTGCAACGCCCCTACAACCCTAACGCCAAGCTGATGGCCGAAATGCTCCAAGCCGATTGGAGCAAGCTGGGCTTCAAAGTGCGCATTGTCAGCTACGAATGGGGCGAATACATCAAGCGCCTCAAGAGCGGTGAGCACGATGTGGCGCTGATCGGTTGGACTGGTGACAACGGCGACCCCGACAACTGGCTGGGCACGCTATACAGCTGCGATGCCATTGGCAGCAACAACTACTCGCAATGGTGCGACCCGCAGTACGACAGCCTGGTCAAGCAAGCCAAGCAGGTCACCGACCAGGCCCAGCGCACCACGCTCTATCAGCAAGCCCAGCAGCGGCTCAAGCAGCAGGTGCCGATCACGCCAGTGGCCCACTCAACTGTCAATCAGCCCCTGAGCACCCAAGTGTCCGGGTTCAAGGTCAGCCCGTTCGGACGCAACGATTTTTCCGGCGTCAGCGTCGATTAGCACCGCCGGGCAGGCGTGGCGCGCAGGTGGGGAGACCCGCGCGCCATGCCTGACCATCGTCCGCTTCAGCCTCGGTGATCCCGGGGCGCTCCAGGCAACACGGCAACACCCACCCGGCCCACAAGGCCGGCAATAACTAGAAATGAAAAGGAGCTTCTATCGTGAGACTGTTCAATTCGAGCGCGCTGGCGTTAGCCATAGGCGCGGCAACCTCCACCGCCCACGCCGACCCACAGAGCCAAGCCTACCTGCCGCTCACCGTCGCAGCCCAAAGCGCCCAGGCGCAGGCCAAGGGTTTCGTCGATGGCCAGAGCTTGAGCGGGACGACGCGCAACTGGTACGCCCGCGAACGCGCCACCCGCGCACCGCTATGGCGCTACTACAAGAGCGACGGTACCCGTCACCCCACCCACACGCGTGAAAACTGGGTGCAGGGCACCATCCTCAATTACACCTCGGGCTTTACCCAGGGCACGGTGGGCTTTGCCGTGGAGGCAGCCGGCTACAATGCCATCGCCCTGCAGCAGGATCGCGAAGCGATTGCAGGGCCCAACAACCGTACCCTGACCCACAGCGACGGCGATGCCATCGGCCAGTGGAGCAAACTGGGGTTGGGTAACGTCAAGGCGCGTATATCCAATACCACCCTGACCCTCGGTCGTCAGGCCGTCGATACCCCGATGATCGCTTTCATCGGCAACCGCGCCCTGCCCTCCAGTTTCCAGGGCGCGTTCCTGCACAGCGCTGAATTCGACAACCTGACGTTCGACCTGGGTACCTTCGACCGGGTATCGCCACGTACCGAGCAGAGCCTGAGCAAGTTCCGCAGCGAATACGGGGCGGCCGGGGTGGAAACCGACCGCGCCAGCACGGTCGGTATCAACTACCAGCCCCTCAAGAGCCTGACCACCAGCCTGTACGCCACCAAGGTCGAAGATTTCTGGAACCAGTACTATTTCGGCGCCAATCACCTGTTCGGCGACAGCGCCGTGCTCAGCCTGTCCACGGGTCTTAACTACTACAAGACGGTGGACGCCGGCAGCCGCAAGATGGGCGACATCGACAACGACACCTACAGCCTGTCGCTGGGCCTGACCCATCAGGCCCACACCCTTACCGCCGCCTGGCAGCAGGTCAATGGCAACGAGTATTTCGACTACCTCCACGAAACCAACGGCATCTACCTGGCCAACTCGCTGCTGTCGGACTTCAACGGCCCGAACGAGAAATCGCTGCAGCTATCCTATGTGCTCAACATGGCCTACTACGGCGTGCCAGGGCTGAAATTCAACCTGTACAACGCGCGTGGCTGGGGCATCGACGGCACCCATTACCGAGGCAGCGCCTACGACGTCCAAGGCCTCGATGGCGAGACCCATTACGAGTGGGGCATCGGCACCAGCTACGCGGTACAGAGCGGACCGCTCAAGGACACCAGCATCCGCGCTACCTACACCACGCACCGCGCAAGCAAGGCACAGGGCGATGGCAGCCTGAATGAATTCAGGCTCGTGACCACCATTCCGTTCAACATCCTCTGACCGGCCGCCCGGCCCGCTTGCCAGCGGGTCGGGCGTCAGGCTGGAGCACAACGCAGGGAGAATTGATCCATGCAAGCTGTGACCAAGAAGACATCGGCACTGCGCCTGTTGCTGGCAACGCTGATCCTGGGCAGTACGTCTCAGCTGGCCGCCAAGCCGCTGGTGGTGTGCACCGAGGCCAGCCCCGAAGGGTTCGACGTGGTGCAATACACCACGGCGGTGACGTTCGACGCTGCAGCTGAAACCCTCTTCAACCGCCTGGTGGACTTCAAGCCCGGCACCACGGATGTACAACCAGCCCTGGCCGAGCGCTGGGACATTTCTGCCGACGGCCTGACCTATACCTTCCACCTTCGCCGTGGGGTCAAGTTCCACACCACCGACTATTTCAAGCCCAGCCGCGATCTGAACGCCGACGATGTGCTTTGGAGCTTGCGCCGCCAGCTTGACCCGAACCACCCCTGGCACGACAAGACCAGCATCGGCTACCCCTACTTCGAGAGCATGGCCTTCAAATCGTTGCTCAAGTCGGTGGACAAGACCGACGACTACACCGTGGTGATCACCCTGACCCGGCCCGAGGCGCCTTTCCTGCGCGACATGGCCATGGGCTTCACATCCATCTATTCCGCCGAGTACGGCGATCAGTTGCTGGCAGCCGGCAAAACGGCAGAGCTCAACAGCAAGCCAATCGGCACCGGGCCGTTCATTTTCCAGCGCTACAACAAAGATGCCCAGGTGCGCTTCAAGCCCAACCCGGACTACTTCCGTGGCAAGCCGCCCGCCGATGCCCTGGTTTTCGCCATCGCCACCGACAGTAACGTGCGCCTGCAGAAGTTGCGCGCCAACGAGTGCCAGGTTGCGCTGTATCCCAAACCGGACGATGTGCCGTCGATCATGGCGGATCCGCGCCTGAAGGTCGCGCAGACCGAAGCGCTGGTGACCGGCTACATTGCCATGAACACCCAGCATCCGTACCTGAGTGATGTACGCGTGCGCAAGGCGATCAACATGGCATTCGACCGCCAGACCCACGTCGACCAGCTGTTCGGCAAAGGCAATGCGCTGGTCGGCATCAACCCGTATCCCCCTTCGATGATCGGCTACAACACCGCCAACCAGAACCCGCCACGCGATCTGGACCAGGCGCGTGCGCTGCTTAAACAAGCCGGTGTGCCCCAGGGCACGGTCATCACCCTGTTCACCCGCAATGGCGGCGGCCCGACCAACCCAAATCCGCGACTGTCCGCCGAGATGCTTCAGTCCGACCTGGCGCAGATCGGCCTTAAGCTGGATATCCGTGTCATGGAATGGGCCGAAATGCTGCGCCGTGCCAAGAAAGGCGAGGCGGACCTGGTGTCCAGTGGCTGGGCCGGCGACAACGGCGACCCGGACAACTTCCTCACCCCCTTGCTTAGCTGCGAGGCGGCCAGCAATGGCGAGAACTATGCACGCTGGTGCAACTCGAAATTCCAGGCACTGATCACCCGCGCCCGCGAGGTGAGCGACAACGACGAGCGTGCCAGGCTCTATAGCGAGGCATTGACGGTGTACGATGAGGACCAGCCCTGGATCAGCATGGCCCACCCCAAGGTGTTCACGGCCATGCGTGACAACGTGGAGGGCTACGTGATCAGCCCCCTGACCAGCAACAACTTCGCTACCACCCGAGTGAAGTAGAACAACAACGACCGCCGTTGCCCTGTGGGCAATGGCGGCTCTGCCGTGGCAGGTACCTGCCATGCGGCCTGATGAGGTAACTGCGACCATGTTGAGTTTTATTGCCCGGCGCCTCGGCCTGTTGATCCCGACCTTTTTCGGCATCACCTTGCTGACCTTCGCGCTGATACGCCTGATCCCCGGTGACCCGGTGGAAGTGATGATGGGCGAACGCAGGGTCGACCCGCAAATGCATGCCGAGGCCATGGAACGGCTAGGCCTGAACAAACCGTTGCCAGCCCAGTACCTGGACTACATCGGCAAGCTGGCCCAGGGCGACCTGGGCGAGTCGCTGCGCACGCGCGAGAGCGTGTGGAGCGAGTTCACCACCTTGTTCCCGGCCACCCTCGAACTGGCCATGGCCGCCTTGCTGTTCGCCGGCGTGGTCGGCTTGCTGGCCGGGGTGATCGCCGCGCTCAAGCGCGGCTCGCTGTTCGACCATGGGGTGATGGGGATTTCGCTGGCCGGCTACTCGATGCCGATCTTCTGGTGGGGCCTGATCCTGATCATGTTCTTCTCAGTGAGCCTGGGCTGGACCCCGGTATCCGGGCGCATCGACCTGCTCTATGACATCGAACCCAAGACCGGCTTCATGCTCATCGACACCCTGCTCAGCGATGAAGAAGGCTCGTTCAAGGATGCGGTGATGCACCTGATTCTGCCGGCCATCGTCCTCGGTACCATCCCGCTGGCCGTGATCGCGCGCATGACGCGCTCCTCCATGCTCGAAGTGCTGCGCGAGGACTACATCCGCACGGCGCGCGCCAAAGGGCTTTCCCCGGCCCGGGTCGTGTTCATGCACGGCTTGCGCAACGCCCTGATTCCCGTCTTGACCGTGTTCGGCCTGCAGGTCGGCACCTTGCTGGCCGGTGCAGTGTTGACCGAAACCATCTTCTCCTGGCCGGGCATCGGCAAATGGCTGATCGAAGCCATCGGTGCCCGTGACTACCCCGTGGTCCAGAACGGCATTCTGTTGATTGCCTGCCTGGTGATCCTGGTCAACTTCGTCGTGGACATTCTCTACGGCTTGGCCAACCCACGCATCCGTCATCAGCGCTGAGGCCCCGTCATGACCAACCCGACTGCAAAAAACCTGTCCCCGGTCAGCCCGGTGGACCAGAGCCTTCTCTACCCCTCGCCCTACAAGGAATTCTGGCAGGCATTCGCGCGCAACAAGGGCGCGGTGATGGGCCTGGCGTTCATGTGCGTGGTGGTGTTCTGCGCGCTGTTTGCGCCCTGGGTCGCACCCCACGACCCCAGCGAGCAGTACCGCGATTTTCTACTGACTCCCCCGGTGTGGCTGGAGGGCGGCACCTGGCAGTTCATCCTGGGCACCGATGAGCTTGGCCGCGACCTGCTCTCGCGCTTGATCCAGGGGGCGCGCCTGTCCTTGCTGATCGGCTTGTCATCGGTGGTGATATCGCTGATCCCCGGCATTCTGCTCGGGTTGCTGGCAGGCTTCTTCCCGCATTTCGTCGGCCCTTCGATCATGCGCCTGATGGACGTGATGCTGGCCCTGCCCTCGCTGCTACTGGCCGTCGCCATCGTCGCCATCCTCGGCCCTGGCCTGATCAACACCGTGATCGCCATTGCCATCGTCTCGCTGCCCTCGTACGTGCGCCTGACCCGCGCCGCCGTGATGGGCGAGCTTAACCGCGACTACGTCACCGCCGCCCGGCTGGCAGGTGCTGGGCTGTGGCGCCTGATGTTCGTGACCGTGCTGCCCAACTGCATGGCGCCGCTGATCGTGCAGGCCACCTTGAGCTTTTCCTCGGCCATTCTCGATGCCGCCGCCCTGGGCTTCCTGGGCCTTGGCGTGCAACCCCCGACGCCAGAGTGGGGCACCATGCTGGCCTCGGCCAGGGATTACATCGAGCGCGCCTGGTGGGTGGTGAGCCTGCCGGGCCTGACCATCCTGCTCAGCGTACTGGCGATCAACCTGATGGGTGATGGCCTGCGCGATGCGCTCGACCCCAAACTCAAGAACGCCGCCTGAGGAGCACAGCCATGTCTTTGTTGCAGATCAACAACCTCAACGTGCGTTTTGGCGACGCGGACGCCGTGCCGGTGGTGGACGGGCTGGACTTGCAGGTTCAATCCGGCGAAATCCTGGCCATCGTCGGCGAGTCCGGCTCGGGCAAATCGGTGACCATGATGGCCCTGATGGGCCTGATCGAGGCCCCGGGTCGGATCACCGCCGATGCCATGACCTTCGACGGTACCGACATGCTCACCCTCAGCGGCCGGCAACGGCGCAAGGTGGTGGGCAAGGATATCGCCATGGTCTTTCAGGACCCGATGACGGCCCTGAACCCCAGCTACACCGTGGGCTATCAGATCGAAGAAGTGCTGCGCCAACACTTGGGCCTCAAGGGCAAGGCGGCGCGGCAACGGGCCCTGGAACTGCTGCAGAAGGTCGAGATCCCGGCCGCCGAGAGTCGCCTGGACGCCTATCCGCATCAACTGTCCGGCGGCATGAGCCAACGGGTGGCCATCGCCATGGCCATTGCCGGCGAGCCCAAGCTGCTGATCGCCGACGAGCCGACCACGGCGCTGGACGTGACCATCCAGGCGCAGATCATGGAGCTGCTGGTCAACCTGCAGCAGGAGCGCAACATGGCCCTGATCCTGATCACCCATGACCTGGCGGTCGTGGCCGAGACCGCGCGCCGGGTGTGCGTGATGTATGCAGGCCAGGCTGTGGAGGTGGGCCAGGTGCCAGAGCTGTTCGACATCCCTGCCCACCCCTATACCGAAGCCCTGCTGGCGGCGATTCCCGAGCACAGCCTGGGTGCCGAGCGATTGGCCACCCTGCCCGGCATCGTTCCGGGCCGCTATGACCGCCCCACGGGTTGCCTGCTGTCGCCACGCTGCCCGTATGTGCAGGACAACTGTCGACACCAGCGCCCGGCCCTGGACCCCAAAGCCCAGAGCCTGGCCCGCTGTTTCTACCCACTGAACCAGGAGGTGGCGTGATGGCCGTCGTTCTATCGGCCCGGGACCTGACCCGGCATTACGAAGTCTCCCGCGGGTTGTTCAAGGGCCATGCGCTGGTACGCGCGCTCAATGGCGTTTCGTTTGAGCTGGAGGCGGGCAAGACGTTGGCGGTGGTCGGTGAGTCCGGTTGCGGCAAGTCGACCCTGGCCCGCGCCCTGACCCTGATCGAGCAGCCCACCTCAGGCTCGCTGCAGATCGCAGGTACCGAGGTAACCGGTGCCAGCAAGGTCGAGCGCAAGCAACTGCGCCGGGACGTACAAATGGTCTTCCAAAGCCCTTACGCCTCGCTCAACCCGCGGCAGAAGATCGGTGACCAACTGGCCGAGCCGTTGCTGATCAACACCACGCTGAGCAAGGCGCAGCGGCGTGACAGGGTGCAGAAGATGATGGAGCAGGTGGGGCTGCGCCCGGAGCATTACCAGCGCTATCCGCACATGTTCTCGGGTGGACAACGCCAGCGTATCGCGCTGGCACGGGCCATGATGTTGCAGCCCAAGGTGTTGGTGGCCGACGAACCGACGTCTGCGCTGGATGTGTCGATCCAGGCCCAAGTGCTGAATTTGTTCATGGACATGCAACAGCAGTACGGTACCGGTTACGTGTTCATCTCTCACAACCTGGCGGTAGTACGGCACGTGGCCGACGATGTACTGGTCATGTACCTGGGCAGACCGGCGGAGATGGGGCCCAAAGCCGATATCTACGAAAAGCCGCTGCATCCGTATACCCAGGCCCTGCTGTCTGCCACACCCGCTATTCATCCAGATCCGTCCAAACCGCGTATCCGCATTGCCGGCGAGCTGCCCAACCCGCTCAACCCGCCGGATGGCTGCGCTTTTCACAAACGCTGCCCCTACGCGACCGATCGCTGCGCCAATGAAGTACCGGCGTTCAGGCAGGTGGAGACCCGGCAGGTGGCTTGTCACTATGCGGAGCAGTTTCTCTAATGAAGGTATGGATCGGCCGGTCCGGCGGGCCGGCAAGACCGCTGCCAATTCACTGGCTTTCAGAACCGGTGCAAGACGACAGATCGACAAGTAAGACATAAACGAAAAGGGCCGCTAAGCGGCCCTTTTCGTCAGTGCATGAACAGTGCAATCAGAATGATGATTGGAATCGGTACACCCAGCAGCCATAGCAATATCGAGCGCATGTTCGTTCTCCTTACTTAGCGTTGAATAGTGCGGTGAGCGACGTAGTCGCCTTCAAGCCACTGGACCTGGTCGCGACGACGACCACCGTACAGCGCGGCGAGGCTGGCGAAGAAGGCGCCGCACAGAAGGGCCACGAAGGTCCACAGGGCAGTCCAGGCAGCCACTTTGGCGGCGGTGTCTGCAGCCTGCTTGGCATCGGTCTTCAGTTGTTGAACTTGAGCCATGACTTGGTCGACGCGCGCTTCAGCTTCCGGCTGGGACAGGCGGGTGCGCTGGGCAACCAGCTGCGCCAGGTAGGCACGGTCTTCAGGTGCCAGGGCGCCGTCCCCGGCGAGACCTTTGGCCAAGATGCGAGCGGCAACACCATTGGCCGCATCATCGCTGACAGGCGCTGGGCCCTCGCCACGGAACAGGCCGTCGACGAAGTAGTCCAGGGACTCGTCCGAGGCATTGGAGGCGGCAGCACCACCGGCAGCGGCGGTCATGCCGGCCGCTTGAGTCGCTGCACTGGCACCTGCACCGACGATGTTGCCGGCGGTACCCAGTACCAGCATGGCCGTCACCAAGGTAGCCACGGCCCACGACAGGAAGCCGTGTGCAGTGTCGCGGAAATACACTTCGTCACCGTGCAGATTGGCCCATTTCACGCGCAGACGGCCGGCAATGTAGCCGCCCATGCCCGAAGCGATGATCTGGGTCAGCAGCAACCAGACAATGGTGGAAATACCCAGGGCTTTGGCACTGGCCCCTTCATCTGCCCACGGCGAGGTCGCGGCAAAGCCGAGCCCTGCACCGAGCACTACCAGAAGGAGAGAGATGGCAGCAGCACCGGCTGCGCCAGCGAAGATCGCTGCCCAGGAAACACCTGAGCGGCTTTGAGTATCGACAACGGGATAGTCGGCAGATGAGATCATGATGTGGTCGCCTGTGTTGTTAGCGAGAAGTCCATTCGCGCATTAAACGTTGCAGCCGCTGTGCCAGTTGCCATAAAAAATCCCGCCCTTTTAAATCAATGAGTTACAAAAACAGGTTAATTATTGATCGTGCAAAATGCGCGAATCGGCCTCTAGCATCAGGTGTTCTGCAATTCTTGTCGCCACGCCAGGGAACAGGCATGATCCTGCCATGACCCTGCCCGATGGCCCGTCCCAGACGCCGATCACCGCCGACACCGTGATGCGCTACCACCTGTGCTGGAAGTATCGCGATCTCGATGGCGTGATGGCGCTGTACCACCCCGACATTCAATACCACGACTTCTTCCAGAATCGCGTGCTGAGCCATGCCGAGCTGCGTGCGTACGTGAGCGCCTGCCTGCCCCATGCCGCCGGCGAGGACATCGTGCACAGCGACCGTATCCGCGTCGATGGCTGTACGGCGTACATTCAGTACCAGGTCACCGTGCAGGGCGGGGACGGCCTGGTGGCGTTCCAGTCCAGCGAGGCGATCACGGTAAAGGACGGCCTGATCTGGCAGGTCAATGAGTACGCCACACTCGTGCGTCAGCAAAGTGCCGGCAGCACCCGTCGTACTTCTCGGCCCGCCACCAGCCGGCTAGGGCTGTCCCCGCGTCAGTTGTCGACCATGGCGCAAGACCTTGAGCACTACTTCCAGCGACAACGCCCGTACCTGGATCCTGAGCTGAGCCTGCAACAGGTCGCTCAGGCCAGCGGTTACAGCCGCAATCAGATTTCCTACCTGTTGAACCAGGTGCTGGGCCAGAGCTTTTATCGCTACGTCAACCAGGCACGCCTGCAGCACCTGATGACGATCCTGGCAACTGACAACGGCCAGTCGTCCATCGATGACCTGGCGTTCAACGCCGGTTTCAACTCGCTGTCCGCGTTCTACAAGTGCTTTCGCGAGCATACCGGGCTGACGCCCAAGGCCTACCTCAAACAGATTTCCTCGCGTGCACGCACGTAAGACAACCGCTGCCGTTGCCCACTAGCATCGCTCCATCACCTGATCGCTTGTGGAGCCCGGCCCATGCAGCCCCTGCGTACCCTCAGCTTGTGGATGGACCAGCTGCAAGAGCCGCTGCGTGCGCGACCTGCCCTGCGTGAAAACGTCGAGGCAGACGTCTGCATCATCGGCGCTGGCTACACAGGCCTGTGGACCGCTTACTACCTCAAGCGCCAGGCGCCGCACCTCAACATCGTGGTGATCGAGGCCAACATCGCCGGGTTCGGTGCCTCGGGGCGCAACGGCGGATGGCTGATGGGCAATTTGCTGGGTGAAGATCGCCTGCTGGCCAGCCTGTCGCCGCTGCAGCGCCGCGCCAGCATCGACCTGCTGCATGACATTCCGGACGAAGTACAGCGTGTCTTGCACCGCGAACAGCTCGATTGCGACTACCGCAAGGGCGGCGTGTTGTACTGCGCGGCGCGGTATCCCGAGCAGGAGCGAAGCCTGCGTGCCTACCTGGACCACTTGTACAACCTGGGCATGACCGAGGACGATTACCGCTGGTTGCGCCCAGCACAGCTGCAGGGCCAGTTGCGCGTGAGCAACGCCTATGGCGCCATCTACAGTCCGCACACGGCCACGATACAGCCGGCCAAGCTCGTCCGTGGCCTGGCCAGCGTGGTCGAGGCCATGGGGGTGCCAATTTACGAGAACACACCGGCGCTGGACTGGCAGCCTGGCGAAGTGACCACCCCGTTGGCACGCCTGCGGTGCAACTGGATCGTCCCGGCGGTGGAAGGCTACGCCGCCAGCTTGCCGCCGTTGGGCAAACACCAGTTGCCGGTTCAGAGCCTGATGGTGGCCACCGAACCCTTGCCGCAAGCCACGTGGGCGCAGATCGGCCTTGACCAGGGGCAAGCCTTCAGCGAGGGCAGCCGGCAAGTGACCTATGGTCAGCGCACCGCCGACGATCGCCTGGTGTTCGGTGCCCGAGGTGGCTACCGCTTCGGTGGCAGGTTACGCGAGGACTTCAACCTCCAGGCCCATGAGATCGAGCTGCGTCGCTACCTGTTCAGCGAGCTGTTTCCACAACTGCGCCATGTGCGCATCACCCATTCGTGGGGCGGCAACCTGGGCATGGCGCGGCGCTTCCGGCCGCACATGCTGTGCGACCGCCAGCGGGGTATCGCGTTGGCAGGTGGCTACGGCGGCGAAGGCGTAGGCGCGACCAACCTGGGCGGTCGCACCCTGGCCGCACTTATCCTGAATCAGCAGAACGCGCTTACCGGACAGCCCTGGGTACACGACAACAGGCCGCTATCGAGCTTGGCCAGCTGGCCTGCGGAGCCCAGCCGCTGGCTGGGGTACAACGCCATCATCCAGAGCTTCGTCCACGAGGATCGCACCCTGGCCAACCCCGCGACACCGCCATGGAGACGGCAACTGGCCACCAAGCTGGCAGATTTCATGGAAGGCTTCATGCACTGATTCTTCACCCAAACAGGATCGACCTGTCATGAGCATCACTCAGTTCAAACGGGCAGACAGCGCCGTTTTACAGTCCAGCAGCCCTGTTGCCGTACCCCTCGGCCAGCCCGTGGCGGTGACATCGATCACGTGCGTGCAACGCAGCGATGGCGTGGAAACGGGCATCTGGGAATGCACCCCAGGGCGCTGGCGACGGCAAATCACGCAACAGGAGTTCTGCCATTTCATCAAGGGCCGCTGCACTTTTACCCCTGACGATGGCGAGCCCCTGGTCATAGAAGCCGGAGACGCATTGATGCTACCGGCCAACAGCACCGGCACCTGGGATATCCAGGAAACCGTGCGCAAGACCTACGTACTCATCTTCTGATCCGCTGATCGCCTGCCTTCGATAACAACACACAAAGCAAGGTGACCCGACATGCGCACGCTAATCATCGCCCCCTTGATGCTGGCCGCCAGCGTGGCCAGCGCGGCAGAAACCGTCAAGATCTACAACTGGTCCAGTTATATAGCGCCCGACACTTTGAAGCAGTTCCAGCAAGCCACCGGCATCGTGCCCACCTACGACGTCTACGACAGCAATGAGACCCTCGATGGCAAGTTGATGACCGGCAATTCCGGCTACGACGTGGTGTTTCCCTCCAACCATTTCATGGCCCGGCAAATCCAGGGCAAAGCCCTCAAGCGGCTGGACAAGTCGCAGTTGCCCAACTGGAAGAACCTCAACCCGGTGCTACTCAAGGCACTGGAAGGCAATGATCCGGGCAACCAGTACGGGTTCCCGTACCTCTGGGGCAGCACGGGCATTGGCTACAACATCGACAAGGTCAAAGCCGTATTGGGCGACGACGCGCCGGTCGATTCCTGGGACCTGATCTTCAAGCCGCAGTACATGAGCAAGCTCAAAGGGTGTGGCGTGGCGGTACTGGACAATGGCCCCGAGTTGCTGCCCATCGCCCTGCACTACCTGGGACTGCCCCACCACAGCCAGAACCCGGCCGACTATGACAAGGCCAAGGCGCTGCTGATGCAGGTGCGGCCGTACATCAGCTATTTCCACTCATCCAAGTACACGGCGGACCTGGCCAATGGCGACGTCTGCGTCGTGGTCGGGTTCTCGGGGGATGTGCTCCAGGCAAAAAATCGCGCCGAGGAGGCCCACAACGGGGTCAAGGTCGGCTACTCGATACCCAAGGAGGGGGCGCCGATGTGGTTCGACATGGTGGCCATGCCCGCCGATGCGCCGGACGAAAAGGCCGGGTATGCCTACATGAACTACCTGCTGGAGCCGCAGGTGATGGCCGCCATCAGCAACCACGTGCAATACGCCAACGCCAACCTGCAAGCCGATGCGCTGGTTGACCCGGCGCTCAAGGCCAACACCATGATCTATCCGAGCGAAGCGGTGATGGGCAAGTTGTACGCGCTTGAAGCGATGCCAGCCAAGATTGACCGTATCAGGACACGTATCTGGACCAGTGTGAAGGCGGGCAACTGATACCTGCCCTTGCGGGGGCGGCGTCAAACGGTTGAGATGAGCGAGACGGGCGTCGAGCCGCCCTCTTCGCCCAACGGCCTGGCCACCGAAGTGGCCGGGCCCTTTACGCTCAGTGGTGCTCGCGCGTGGCGCGGAACTTGACGTCAGGCCAGCGCTCTTCCATCAGCGACAGGTTGACCCGGGTAGGGGCCAGGTAAGTCAGGTGCCCGCCACCATCGATGGCCAGGTTCTCCATGGCCTTGTTCTGGAATTCCTCCAACTTCTTCTTGTCATCGCAGGCGATCCAGCGCGCCGACCATACGGTGATGGGCTCATAGGCGCACTCGACCTTGTACTCTTCCTTCAGGCGACTGGCCACCACGTCGAACTGCAGCACACCGACCGCACCGAGGATGATGTCGTTGCTGCGCTCGGGGAAGAACACCTGGGTAGCACCTTCTTCGGCCAGCTGCTGCAGGCCCTGACGCAACTGCTTGGATTTCAGCGGGTCTTTCAGGCGCACGCGGCGGAACAGTTCCGGGGCGAAGTGCGGGATACCGGTGAAGCCCAGCGCCTCGCCTTCGGTGAAGGTGTCACCGATCTGAATGGTGCCGTGGTTGTGCAAACCGATGATGTCGCCGGCGTAGGCTTCTTCGAGCTGCTCACGCTCGGAAGAGAAGAAGGTCAGCGCATCACCGATGCGCAGGTCCTTGTTCAGCCGCACGTGGCGCATTTTCATGCCCTTTTCGTACTTGCCCGAGCAAATGCGCATGAAGGCGATACGGTCGCGGTGTTTCGGGTCCATGTTCGCCTGGATCTTGAACACGAAGCCGGTGAATTTCTCTTCCACGGGCTCGACGGTACGCTCGTGGGCAACACGGCCCAGCGGGCGCGGCGCCCAGTCGACGACGGCATCGAGCACGTGGTCGACACCGAAGTTACCAAGTGCGGTACCGAAGAACACAGGGGTCAGTTGACCGTTGATGAATTCGTCCTGGTCGAACGCGTGGCAAGCGCCCTGCACCAGCTCCAGCTGCTCGACGAACGCGTCGTACTGGTCGCCCAGGTGAGCGCGGGCTTCGTCCGAGTCCAGCTTGCGAATGATCCTGGCTTCGGTACGCTCGTGGCCATGGCCCGGCGTGTAGACGATGATGTAGTCACCGGTCAGGTGGTACACACCCTTGAAGTCACGGTAGCAGCCGATAGGCCAGGTAATCGGCGCGGCCTTGATCTTCAGAACGGCTTCGATTTCGTCGAGCAGTTCGATCGGGTCGCGGATGTCACGGTCGAGCTTGTTGATGAAGCTGACGATGGGCGTATCGCGCAGGCGACACACGTCCATCAGGGCAATGGTACGCGGCTCTACACCTTTACCGCCGTCGAGCACCATCAGCGCCGAGTCCACGGCCGTCAAGGTGCGATAGGTGTCTTCGGAGAAGTCTTCGTGGCCGGGGGTGTCGAGCAGGTTGATCATGTGCTCGCGGTACGGGAACTGCATCACCGAGGTGGTGATGGAGATGCCGCGCTGCTTTTCCATTTCCATCCAGTCGGAGGTGGCGTGGCGGTCGGACTTGCGCGACTTCACGGTGCCGGCGACGGAGATGGCCTTGCCCATCAGCAACAGCTTCTCGGTGATGGTGGTCTTACCGGCGTCGGGGTGGGAAATGATGGCAAACGTGCGTCGGCTGTTGACTTCGTTGACAATTTTGCTGTCGGACATCGTTCTGGATCTCGATTGTGTACGCTGTTATGTACACAGCTGAAAAGGTGCCCTTGGCCAATTGCTAGAGGCCAGCGCAGGAAATCGCGCATTGTAACAAATGCTGGGCAGGAGCGCCCGGTTTGCCACCCTGCAAACGCCGCCTTCCCACTCCCCGTATTGAGCCCGAAACCCTTGCTGGACGGGCTAATGGCAAATTGGTAGCGTCGGATTTGTACAGCCATTCCATGTCGCATTTTTAAGGGCTCGCCTAGGCCGCTGCGTCGTCCAGGCTTGATAGGCGCTTCAGGGTGACAAGGACAGTTGTACGACATCATTAACGCCGGGCTCGGGGAGAAGCATGAGCGAGAGTTCTTTCAAGTCAATTCGAAATGGCACCATTGTTGCCGTGATTGCTGCTGTGGTTCCGTTGTTAATTCCAAGCGCCAGAGCATATGCCGTAGAATTCTTTTCCTGGGTGTGGTCTGGCGTGACATGGTGCTGGAGCAGCCTCATGTCCTCATATGCTTTGCCAGGCTGGGTATGGATTATCGTTTTCTTATTCGCTCTCATAGGCGCGGCCTGCATTTTTTTCAGGCTTAGGGGCGAACCAGCCAAACCCGAGCATCACTCGTATATCGAAGACTCCATGTACGGAGCAAAATGGCGTTGGCAATGGATTTCTAATCGGATATTTGATCCCTGGTGCTATTGCCCGCGATGCGAAGCCACTCTTGTTTATGACGACAGCTCTTGCAATAGGTTTTCATACGAAGAAAAGAAAACAAATTTCATATGTGAAAATTGTGGCCACTCAGTCGTAGCCTCGATTCCAGGCGGCAATAAAGCTTATGCAATGGGAGCAGTAGAGCGCGAGATTGACAGGCGAATTCGGACAGGCGCATACAAAAGAAACTGAAGAACTGCATAAACCATAAGAAACCTCATGCTACTCGCCGACCGAGTGTGGTTCGGAACGTTATGCTCCCGACACACAACCTGCTATTAAGATACTCAGGAACCCCATATAGGATTGTCCATGGAAAATTACAACATACCATCTTATTTGATCTCAGCAATTGCGGACACGGTTGCAGAGTCTGAGACTCATGCAAGCCTTGACAGCTTATTCATGTACGCAGATGCGCCTGGAGAGCCGCCTGATGGAAGCAAAGCGGTTAAGGCGCTAGAGTGGTTGCGACGGATAAACAAAGAAAATGGCATAGATCGTCTGCTTATTTTGGGGCGCATCATTGAAAAATACATGGACGACATAACCGAGGAAACCTCCTTTTGGGTAAATCAGGAACAAATCGACGCCAAGAAGAAACGAGTATCAAATATAAAGAAGGCCCTGGAGCGTGCTGGACTAGCATACTCTCCAGGCGGCGTCCTTTCCAAAGGTGAAGGCCTTGCAACAAAAACACTCTCTGAACTCATAAAAAACCGAAACATCCAAGCGTTGGACTTCGAATTCGAAAGAGCTATTAAAAATGTCGAGTCCAGCCCTCGCGAGGCGATTTCAGCCGCCTGTAATATTCTGGAGTCAGTTTTTAAGGTCTATATTGAAGAGCACTCTCACCTGACTCTCCCCTCTAAGCAGGACCTACAATCTGTCTGGAAAATCGTCAGAGCCGATTTGGGGCTGGATGCATCAATTTTGGAAGATCGCGACCTGCAAGAAATTGTCAGCGGAATAATGGCAACGGTCAACGGTATCGGTGCATTGCGGACACATGCCAGCTCTGCACATGGAGCAGGAAAGAAACCGTACAACATCAAGCCGCGCCATGCAAAACTGGCAATTCATTCGGCACACACAATTGCCGCATTTGTCCTCGAAACATGGGATGAGAGAAGCCGGAAAACACCGCATAAGTGATTTTCACCGAACTTGATTTACGATTTAAACCGACCAGTTGTTTACTGATAATGTCAAGAAAGGGAGCGCACAATGACGACGATCGAATTCTATCTAGCCCTTAGAGATGAAATACTGAAGAGTATTTCCGGTGTTGAAAACTCCTACGGATACTATAGCTGGGACGACACCAGCCCAAACTGGTTAACCAAAAGCCGCCTGGACTCACTGCTGGAGAAATACATCTTACTCGCCAAAGATCTAGGGGTTTATATTGTCACCAGATATGCAAGCTGCGAAAACCCAAAGCACGAATGGTATCCCACCACAAACCGGTATGGGATTTCTATTCCTTATCAGGATGAGCGTTTTGTATGGGCCGGGGAGCAGTTTTATCAAGGTGAAAGATTTTCCACATGCCCTTGCTCCCCCAAAAATAAACCCTACAACAACTGGGTAATCGACGACATAGGTTACGACAAAAAATTTAATGCGAAGGATTGTGAGAATATCGCGCTTATTCTTCAAGACGTAAAAATGGCTGCTGAGAAGTCTGGAGATAAAAAAGTTCGCTCAGGAATACGGGAACATCTACTGAGAGCGGTATTAAGAATTAATGACGCAATACTGCCAAAATCAGTTGATGACTATATCGCAGAGATCCGTACAACACTTTAACAAGTCACACCGCTATTACCTCTCCCGATCATGCTCGCCACCTTTGCGGTGGCGAGGTGGCGTGATCGGCTTGGGCTTTTCCAGCCCCTCACCTTCCCGCTGCTCTTTTCCCTTGGTTCGGAACAAATCGGCAGCGCGTTCAAACGCTGCCATCACGTCCGGGAACGGATTGCGCGGCGCATGGCGCGCCTGCTCGAAGGCAGCCATGACATCGGGCACGGTGCCCCTGCCCGGTGCGCGCCTGCGCCCTGGGAGAATCTGAACCAGAGATGGCATGGCGCCGTCTGTACGTGATCCATAAACCCCACCTGCCCAACAGTGGGGTAACGAGTTACCGTGGCATCTCTGGCGAGCAGTTCCACGGTAACAGCGCTTCGTAGTCTGCTACCGACGAGGCGTGCGGTAGCCGCTCAAGTACGTGGCGCAGCCACGTGTAAGGCTCTTGGCCGTTGACCTTGGCGGTCTCGACCAGGCTGTAGATCTTCGCGCTGGCACTGGCGCCGTTGACGGTGTCGCTGAACAGCCAAGCCTTGCGTCCTATGACAAACGGCTTGATCGCTCTTTCGGCCGTATTGTTATCGATGGGCAAGTAACCCGCTTCGACATAGCGCTCCAGTCGACTCCAGTTATTCGCCAGGTAATGCACTGCCTTGCCCAACGCACTTTGTGCGGTCACCTGCGACTGGGTTTTATCCAGCCAGCTTTTCAGTTGTGTCAGGATCGGCAGGCTTTTCTCCTGTCGACCAGTAAACCGCTGTTCATCACTGACGTCCTTGAGCTCGCGCTCGATGCCGCACAGCTTGTTGATCATCGCCAGCGCGATATCAGCCCGTCCGGTTTTACCTTTGGGCTGCACTTTTTGCGCGTCCACGAACTTGCGTCGCGCATGGGCCATGCACGCCAGTCGCTCCACGCCCGGCTGCAACGCCAACGCGTTATAGCCGGCGTAATCATCAGTCATGACATAGCCACGGTAACTTTCCAGCAAGCGCAACGGCACCTCCTGCGCACGGCTGGACGTGTAATCAAACAGCACAACTTTTCGATCCGGTGGGCCACTGGCTTGCACCCACATCCAGGATTGACTGGTTGGATCTCGATCCGGTTCTTTCAACACCTGGACACGGGTTTCATCGCAGTGAATCACTGGACTTTCCAGCAACCGATCACGCATCAAATTAAGAAGTGGCTGGAAATGCTCGCTGCACTGGATCACCCAGCGTGCCAGCGTTTGCCGAGGGATATCGATACCGTGCCGGCTGAGTACCGTTTCAAACCGATGCAACGGTAAACCGTCGACATACTTGGTGGTCAGTAGCATGGCCAGCACGCTGGGGTTGGCCATGCTTTTCTCGATCAACTGGGCGGGCTTGTCGGCGGTGACCGGTGCGGCTTCACAGCCACGGCAAGCGTAGATCTTGCGGATATGTGTGATGACCCGGATCTGCATCGGCACGATATCCAGTTGCTCACTGGTTTCTTCCCCGATGGCATGTTTGCGGCAACCGCAAGCACAGGTCAGTTCGTGTTCGGGCAGTTCGTGGATGACTTCGATACGCGGCAGATTGGCTGACAACGGCTTGCGTTTGCCACGACGCACTGTGGGTGCAACGACTTCCTCATCGGCGTCGCCAACCAACGGCATTGGCTCGCTTTCAGGCTCATTGAACAAGGCCAACTGTGGCGTGTTGGGTTCTACGGATTGCTCGGACTTGCGTCCAAACAGACGGTCACGCAACAGCTTGATCTGTTCTTTCAGGTCGACGATGTGAGTCTGATAAGCCTGAGCGGTTTCCTCCTGACGATTGAGGGCCTCAAGCAACAGTTGCTTGAGCAAAACAGGATCATCAGGAAGGTCATCGGGCAGAGAAATCATGGCCCGGATTATACCGGGTCATGCCACGTAGCGCGGCGTCAAAACCTGATGAGGACGATTACGCCAGAGGTCAAAACCGTCGAGCAGCCAGTTGAGTTCCTGGACGGTCAGAATGATCGCCTCGTCGGTGGCGTCTGGCGATGTTTTGAAACGCTCGGATTCGAGGCGCTTGAGCCACAGGCAGAAGCCGTTTCGTTCCCAGTAGAGGATCTTCACGCGGTTGCGCGGCTTGTTGAGAAACACGAAAAGCACGGGGTCAAACACCGCCACTTTGATATCCAGTTCGACCAGAGCGGCCAGGCCGTCAATCGACTTTCGGAAGTCGACGGGCTTGGGGTAGAGATAGACTTTTTCGACTTTGGCGTCGGGTCGCATCATGACGGGGCTGGCTCCAGAAAGAGATCGGGAGCAGAGCATTGCGGATCAGCTTCGCGCTTTGAATGTGGGGTTCATGGAGCGGTTACGTTGCTTTGGCCCTCAAGCTTGCTGGGTAAGGCTGTCCAGGCGCTTGCACCAGGCGCTGTAGGCCTCCTTCTGTTCAGCCAAATAGTCGTACTGGTCATAGACCTGCCAGCTGCCGGGCAGCTTATGGCCGAGCATGATTTCGGCGATGTGTGGCTCGGTCAGCGTTGAAAAATTCGTCCGCGCGGTCTTGCGCAGGTCGTGAACAGACCAGTGCGCCATCTCGTATTTCTCGTGTCGGCGCAGCCACTGCATGATGTTGTATGGCAACTGCAGGGGTGCCCCCGTCCCCATCGGCTCATCTGTGCCGCTGTTGGTGAACAGGAAAGAGCTGCCCTTGCTCAAGTCGATGGCCTGCCGGATCAGCGTTTCCGTTTCCGGGGTGATAGGGCGCAGCAGCGCCTTCCCGGAATTCTTGCCTAATTTGTGGTTGGCAGGCGGCACCGTCCAGACCATCGCCTTGAAATCAAAATGCCCCTTCTCGCTCACACGCAGCTCGCCGTTGCGACAGCCATAGATCAGGCAGAGCTTCAGGAAAATTTTGTTCTTGGTCGCCATGCGCGATTGTTCGATGGCCTTCCACACGAGCCTGATTTCATCAGGGGACAGGGAGCGAGAGCCTGCGACCTTTTTGATCTGCAGGTCTTCCTTGGCGTTGATGTCGGAGAGCGGATGACTGGGGATGAGTTGGCGCTTCACGCCCCATTTGAGCATCTGCTTGGCATTGACCAGGATGCGGTCGGCTATGCCGGGCCTGACCTTGGCCTGCGCTTCAAGAAGAACCAACCATTCATGCAGGGTGACCTTATCCGCAGGAAGATGGCCAATCTTGGGGAACACATGGATTTCGAAGGAGCGCAGGATTTCGTGATGGCCCTTCTTGTTGCCTTTGCAGTAGGCCGCGTACCACTGGCGGAACAGGGACTCGATGGAGTCAGCCTGGAGGATCGCCTGCTTTTCCAGTTGCCTAACGACCCTGGGGTCATACCCTGCTCCAGCTGGGCACGCAGGCGCTGCGATTCCGCGCGGGCGTCTTTGAGTGACATCAGGGGATAGGTGCCAAGATCAAGACGGCAGGGGCGCGCGTCGTAGCGGAAACGCAGCTGGAAGGTGATTTTGCCCTTGGGCGTGATGCGCACGCTTAAACCGTCGCGGTCGGCCTTCTCTTCCCGGATCGCACGAGGTTTGCCGCTGTTGGCTTTGAGCCAGGTATCCGGGATTGCCATGAGCCCTCCCCGGATTTCGCGTACATAATTTTTCAAGGTCTCCGAAGGGCTGATTTATGTACGCTGCTGTGTACATAACTTGAGTGGCTCAGCCTGTCTTCGGATGTCTTTGATTGTCGCGGGCGCTCAGAGATTCTTCAATAAAATCAGTAGATTATTTGAGAATATGGCAGGGCCTGTCGCAGCCTGACCTAGAGGGTAAGGTCGGGGTGGGAAATGATTGCGAAAGTGCGACTTCGGCGGCCTGGTTGGTCATGGGAAATCGCCTGACTGGGGGATCAAAAAGGGGCAGCATCATACCTGAAATTCGACTCGGCGAAAATCGGCCAGTGGCGGACGGTCGGGTACCGCCCCGTCCCTCGCTGGCAAGTCAGCGCCTACCTAAGGTGCGCAAACGCCTGCCGTGCGGGGATGGGAACTGGCGCTGCACAGGCAGAACGCGAATACGTGCAAGACCAGTGCTTTCAACGTCTACAGCTGCATTTATCGATTCTTTTCACTTGCTAGATCGCTGTTAACCAGTGATTAGTGCTGGCCAAACGCCCCCTGAGATGGGAACCTTTGCGCCCGAGGAGACGTCCACTCCCCTGTAAACCGCTTCGGTTGGGGAACGGTTTCACCAGCGTTTTCGAACCCGACGGGGTTTGGCTCATGGCCTGATCGGCGCCTATGGCTCGCATCGGGCTGCTAATCGCGAACACACCACCGCTGCCTCTCGGGGCTGGCCAAGAAGAAGTGTGCTCGCCGACGACAAGAAGGAGTCCACCTGTGGCGACACGCTACGGAAAAGGGCTGTTGGGATGGGCCGCCGTGCTCGTCATCCTGGCCCTGCTGGTCCACTGGATCGGCCTCGACACGATCGCGCGCTACCGCGATGATCTGACGTTCTACCTGCAAGCGCACCTGGTTCTGGTGCTGGCTTCGATGGCGGCGGCATTGGCCGTGGGCATCCCCGCCGGCATTGCCTTGAGTCGACCGCATAGGGTCGACAAAGCCGAGCGGTTCATGCAGTTCTTCAACATTGGCAACACCATCCCCCCCCTGGCTGTACTGGCCATCGCCCTGAGCGTACTAGGTATCGGCGCAGGCCCTGCCATTTTCGCCCTGTTTCTCGCCTCCCTCCTGCCCATCGTGCGCAACACCTACGAAGGGCTTAAAAACGTTCCCGCCTCGCTCAAGGAAGCCGCTACCGGTATCGGCATGACGCCGCGCCAGCAGTTGTGGCAGGTGGAGCTGCCCAATGCCGTGCCCATCATCGTCGGTGGCGTGCGTGTAGCACTGGCGCTGAACGTGGGCACCGCCCCGCTCGCCTTCCTAATCGGTGCCAACAGCCTGGGCAGCCTGATTTTCCCCGGCATTGCCCTTAACAACCAGCCCCAGCTCTTGCTGGGCGCCGCTTGTACGGCACTGCTGGCATTGCTGCTGGACGCACTGGTGACGTTCGCCAGCAAGCGCTGGCTGGAACGTGGCCTGGCCCAATAACCCGAGGAAAACCATGAAGAACGCAATCGCCTTGCTCCTGGGCGCGGTCCTGCTGTCGGCGGGTTTTGCCCAGGCGGCAGACAAACCGTTGATCCGTATCGGCGCCCGGGTGTTCACCGAACAGACCGTGCTGGCCGAAATCACTGCTCAATACCTGCGCGCCAATGGCTTCGAGGTGCGCGTCACTGGCGGCCTGGGCAGCAGCCTGGCCCGTCAGGCGCAGGAAACCGGGCAGCTTGACCTGATGTGGGAATACACCGGGGTCTCGCTGGTGTCCTACAACCATGTGGAAGAACGCATGCCCAGCGCGGCGGCCACCTATGCCCGAGTCAAGGCTCTGGATGCCGAAAAGGGACTGGTCTGGCTTAAGCCTTCCAAGTTCAGCAACACCTATGCATTGGCATTGCCCAGCGAAGTGGCCAAGGCCTACCCGCAGGTCAACACCATCAGCCAGTTGAACCAGGTGTTGATGGACGAGCAGGCGCGCAAGCATGTGGTTGCGCTGGACACCGAGTTCGCCAACCGGCCCGACGGCCTGGATGGCCTGCAGGCGCGATATGGCATGCACCTGGAGCGCGCCAACATCCGTCAGATGGACGCAGGCCTGGTCTACACCGCGCTGCGCAATGCCCAGGTGTTCGCAGGCCTGGTGTACACCACCGATGGCCGACTCAACGCGTTCAAGCTCAAGCTGCTTGAAGACGACAAGCACTACTTCCCGGATTACACGGCAGGCCCGGTGGTGCGCAAGGCCGTGCTCGACGCTCATCCGCAGTTGGCCAGCCTGCTCGCCCCCCTTGCCGAACAATTGGACGACGAGACCATGCGCCAACTCAACGCCAAGGTCGATGTGCAGCACCAAAGCCCCTCCTCGGTCGCAGCCGCCTTCCTGCGAGAACATCCCCTGAAGGAGGTGACGCCATGACATTGTTCGATACCTTCGCGCACCTGGACTGGGCCCTGGTGTTGCAGCTGACCTGGCAGCACATCATGTTGGTGGGCGTGGCCGTGGGCCTGGCCATCCTGATCGGCGTGCCGCTGGGCATCGTCATGACCCGCTTCCCCTTCCTGGCCGGGCCCGTGCAGGCCAGCGCCACGGTGCTGCTGACCATCCCGTCGATCGCCCTGTTCGGGCTGCTGTTGCCGTTCTACTCCACCTTCGGCCAGGGCCTGGGCCCGCTGCCTGCCATCACGGCGGTGTTCCTCTATTCCCTGCTACCAATCTTGCGTAACACCTACCTGGCGCTGACCAACGTCGAGCCCGGTATTCGCGAGGCTGCCCGGGGCATCGGCATGACCTTCGGTCAACGCCTGCGCATGGTCGAGTTGCCCATCGCAGTACCGGTGATCCTCGCCGGCGTGCGTACTGCCGTGGTGATGAACATCGGCGTGATGACCATCGCCGCCACCATTGGGGCCGGTGGCCTGGGCGTACTCATCCTCACCTCCATCAGCCGCAGCGACATGTCGATGCTGCTGGTCGGCGCAGTACTGGTCAGCCTGCTGGCGATCATCGCCGACCTGCTCCTGCAAACCCTGCAACGTGCCCTGACTCCAGAAGGAATGCGCTCATGATCGAACTGAAGAACCTCAGCAAGACCTTCAACGTCAACGGCAAGGACGTCAAGGCCGTGGACGCGGTCAGCCTCACGGTCAACGAAGGCGAAATCTGCGTGTTCCTGGGCCCGTCAGGGTGCGGCAAGAGCACCACCCTGAAGATGATCAACCGCCTGATTACCCCCACCTCGGGGCAGGTGTTCATCAATGGCGAAGACACCAGCGGCCTGGACGAAGTCAGCCTGCGTCGTCACATCGGCTATGTGATCCAGCAGATCGGCCTGTTTCCGAACATGACCATCGAGGAGAACATTACCGTCGTGCCGCGCCTGCTCGGGTGGGACAAGCAGCGCTGCGCCGAGCGCGCCCGCGAGCTGATGCACATGATCAAGCTCGAGCCCAAGCAGTACCTGCAGCGCTACCCCCGCGAACTCTCCGGTGGCCAGCAGCAGCGGATCGGGGTGATCCGCGCCCTTGCAGCCGACGCCCCGGTGCTGTTGATGGACGAGCCGTTCGGCGCCGTGGATCCCATCAACCGGGAGATGATCCAGAACGAATTCTTCGAGATGCAGCGGGCCTTGAACAAGACCGTGATCATGGTCAGCCATGACATCGACGAGGCTATCAAGCTGGGCGACAAGATTGCCATCTTCCGGGCGGGCAAGCTGTTGCAGCTGGATCACCCAGACACCTTGCTGGCGCACCCGGCCGATGACTTCGTGAGCAACTTCGTCGGCCAGGACAGCACCCTCAAGCGGCTACTGCTGGTCCGTGCCGAAGATGCGGCTGACAATGCCCCGGCGGTGAGCCCGCAGACCCCAGTGGCTGATGCGCTGGAACTGCTGGACGAACATGATCGCCGCTACGTGGTGGTGACCGACGCCACGAACAAGGCGCTCGGCTATGTGCGCCGACGCGACATGCACCGCCAGCAAGGCACGTGCGCCGACTTCCTGCG
The DNA here is from genome assembly GCF_043104125.1 of Pseudomonas sp. xss_4. NCBI lineage: Bacteria > Pseudomonadati > Pseudomonadota > Gammaproteobacteria > Pseudomonadales > Pseudomonadaceae > Pseudomonas > Pseudomonas sp. xss_4. The sequence goes on along the minus strand of NZ_JBICKJ010000090.1, from coordinate 72,362 downwards.
GCCATTCAACGCCACGGCGGCACACGATGAAAACCTGCGTATCCTGTTGTCGCGCATGTACGAGTTCAACCGCGCCTGGCTGCCGGTACTGGACGCCGAGCAGGTGTTCCTGGGCGAGGTCACCCAGGAGTCGATTGCGGCCTACCTGAGCTCGGGCCGCTCACGCGGGGCGAAATCCACCATTGTCTCGCCCGCCGAGATGGTGACGTCCTAAAAGCCTTTCATCGCAAAAAAGGCGTGACGAGGGCGGACGGAATAAAAAATTCATGGACCGTTTTCTGAACGCCAGTACCAGGCTCGGGTGGCCATAAATATGAACACCCGAGCCTACCTGCCGCACCGCTCGATCATCTCCAAATGCGCCTCGTGCCCAAGCGGAGGGGCTTGGGTTTACGCACCCTGCCCAGGGCTATTCCACAATTCTTTACGTCTGACGCGCACTGGGGAACACCAGCCGTTCACATGGGTCGTTAATCCCAGGCGTGGCAACTCGAACATCGCCGATTCGCCAGGGATTGCCTGTTGATTCTGCCGAGTTCACGCCCTAAAGTGCGCGCCGAACGTCCATGCTGGAAACGATCCATCCGGCTCAAGTACTGAGTAGGCGAACCAAAGTGGGGATACGGAGGGCGTTCAGTTTGCAGCCACTTAAATTTTCAGTTTGCCCATGGAGTCCCTGAGCATGTCGATCCAGGTCGAAGACTATTTCGCACGCGACACCTTCCAGAAGATGAAGGCGTTTGCCGACAAGCAGGAAACGCCGTTCGTACTCATCGATACCCAGATGATCAGCAAGGCTTATGACGACCTGCGCGCGGGGTTCGAATTCGCCAAGGTGTACTACGCCGTCAAGGCCAACCCAGCCGTCGAGATCATCGACCTGCTCAAGGACAAGGGCTCGAACTTCGACATCGCCTCCATCTACGAGCTGGACAAGGTGATGAACCAGGGTGTCAGCGCCGATCGCATCAGCTACGGCAACACCATCAAGAAATCCAAGGACATTCGTTACTTCTTCGAGAAGGGTGTGCGCCTGTACGCCACCGACTCCGAGGCCGACCTGCGCAACATCGCCAAGGCCGCGCCGGGCTCGAAGGTGTATGTGCGTATCCTGACCGAAGGCTCCACCACTGCCGACTGGCCGCTGTCGCGCAAGTTCGGTTGCCAGACCGACATGGCCATGGACCTGTTGATCCTCGCCCGTGACCTGGGCCTGGTGCCCTATGGCATCTCCTTCCATGTGGGCTCGCAACAGCGCGACATCAGCGTGTGGGACGCCGCTATCGCCAAGGTGAAGGTGATCTTCGAGCGGCTCAAGGAAGAAGACGGCATCGAACTGAAGCTGATCAACATGGGCGGCGGCTTCCCGGCCAACTACATCACCCGTACCAACAGCCTGGAAACCTACGCCGAGGAAATCATTCGCTTCCTCAAGGAAGACTTCGGCGACGACTTGCCGGAAATCATCCTGGAGCCGGGCCGTTCGCTGATTGCCAACGCCGGCATCCTGGTCAGCGAAGTGGTGCTGGTAGCACGCAAGTCGCGCACGGCCGTCGAGCGCTGGATCTACACCGACGTCGGCAAATTCTCGGGCCTGATCGAAACCATGGACGAGTCCATCAAGTTCCCGATCTGGACCGAGAAAAAGGGCGAAACCGAGGAAGTGGTCATCGCCGGCCCTACCTGTGACAGCGCCGACATCATGTACGAGCACTACAAGTATGGTCTGCCGCTGAACCTGGCAATCGGCGATCGCCTGTACTGGCTGTCGACCGGTGCCTACACCACCAGCTACAGCGCGGTGGAGTTCAATGGGTTCCCGCCGCTCAAAGCCTACTATCTGTAATCCATGACGGGGCCCAAAGGCCCCGTTTTCATGCCTGCGCAATAAAGCCGACCGCACCTCGATCCCCGGCGTCACACCAGCAGCTAATCACCTTGTGAATGTGAACGAATCTCAATTGCCGCGTGCAGGAGCTTCCATTAACATCCGCCAGCGCTACGCAGGGTGCGGCGGCGATACAAGGTGAACGAAGGTGCTGAAGAAGACGCTGTTCCAGCTGCATTGGTTATTCGGCATCACGGCCGGGCTGGTACTTGCAGTAATGGGTATCACTGGGGCGCTCTATTCGTTTCAGGACGAACTGCTGAGCGCGCTCAATGCCGATGTGCTGCGCGTAGAGGTACGGCCTGACGGCGTGCTGCCGCCTGCTGAGTTGGTGCAACGTGTCGAAGCCCAGCAACACGACAAGGTCGCCATGCTGTGGGTCGATGTTCGTGAAGGCGAAGCTGCCAGGATCTTTTTCACCCCTGCACCGGGCGAGCGGCGCGGTCCGTTGCGCTACGCAGACCCGTATACGGGCCAGCTGCTGGGCGAAGTGTCGGGGCAAGGCTTCTTCACCCTCATGCTTACGCTTCACCGCTTTCTGGCCATGGGCGACACGGGCAGGCAGATCACCGGTGCCTCGACGCTGCTGCTGGTGTTCTTCTGCCTGTCGGGCCTGTACCTGCGGTGGCCGCGCCATGCCACAAACTGGCGAACCTGGCTGACGCTGGATTGGGCCAAAAAAGGCCGTGCGTTCAACTGGGACCTGCACGCCGTAGCAGGCACCTGGTGCCTGCTCTTCTACCTGTTGTTCGCCCTGACGGGCCTGTTCTGGTCCTACGAATGGTACCGGGAGGGTCTGAACCGGCTACTGGCCGATCCGCCGGTCGCCGGGCAGCCGCAGCCGCAACTGAAAAAAGACCGGCGCTCCGGAGCTGCGTCTATCGACCCAAAGGCACCGGCGCTGAACGTCGACTACGACGCCATCTGGGCCAGCCTGCGCAACGCCGCAGGTCCACGCCTTGCCAGTTACAACCTGCGCCTGCCCCCAGTCGGCGGTCAACCTGCCAATCTGTTCTATCTGCTGGATAACGCCGACCATCCCAGGGCCTTCGACACCTTGGTCCTGGACCCTGCCAGTGGCAAGGTCAGCCTTCACGAACGCTACAGTGATAAATCATTCAAGGCCCAATTGCTCCAGAGCGTGTACGCACTGCATGTCGGGGAATACTTCGGCCTGGTTGGGCGCATCGTCCTGACCTTGGCCAGCCTTGCCATGCCGGTCTTCTTCGTCACAGGCTGGCTGCTCTACCTGGATCGACGGCGCAAGAAACGTCAGGTTAGGGCTGCCCGCCGCCACGTGACCCCCGATGAAGTCAACAGCGAGAGCTGGCTGATCGGCTACGCCAGCCAGAGTGGTATGGCCGAGCAGCTGGCCTGGCAAAGCGCCGGGCAACTACAGGCGGCAGGCTTGCCGGCGCAGGTCAGGGCGTTGGGTACGTTGTGTGAAGAGGATCTGCGTGCGGCACGCCGTGCGTTGTTCGTCGTCAGCACCTTCGGGGATGCAGAAGCCCCTGACAACGCGCGAGGCTTTGAGCGCAACGTGCTGGGTCAGCCTTTGCCCTTGCAAACACTCAGCTATGCCCTGCTGGCGCTGGGTGATCGTCAATACCCACAGTTCTGCGGGTTCGCCCGCCGGCTTCAGGCGTGGTTGACCGAGCGTGGTGCTCACTGTGCATTTAGCCCCGTGGAGGTCGACAACGCCGATCAGGCGGCCCTTCAGCAATGGCATCAGGCGCTGGCACTGCTGACCGGCACCGCGCCGGTATCCGCTTGGCAAGCCCCCCGTTTCGGCAACTGGTCGCTGACCCGCCGTGAACTGCTCAACCCTGGCAGCCAGGGCCAGCCGGTGTATCTGCTCGGCCTGCAGGCGCAGAAGCCTGCCGTGTGGGAAGCCGGCGACCTGGTGGAGATTATGCCGCTCAACGGTCGGCCAAGGGTCGATGCCTTCGTCAGAGACCTGGGGCTGGACGCCGACACGCACGTGCAGGTCGAGGGGGTGGTAGTCAGGCTTGCTCAGGCACTCGCAGACCGTCAGTTACCTGCCGTCGGTGGGCATCTGGTCGGGCTTCATGCCCAGGCGGTGGTGGACGCACTGGTGCCGCTCGGCAGCCGCGACTATTCCATCGCCTCGATTGCCAGTGACGGGGTGCTGGAGCTGATCGTGCGCCAGGAGCGACACCCAAGTGGCGACTTGGGCGTAGGCTCTGGTTGGCTGACCGAATACCTGCCGCTCGATGGCACACTGAGCCTGAGGCTAAAGCGCAACAGTGGCTTCCATATGCCCCAGGGCAATGTACCGATGATCCTGATCGGCAACGGTACTGGCCTTGCGGGCCTGCGCAGTCTGCTAAGGGCCCGCGTCGCTGCGGGCGAGCGGCGTAACTGGCTGCTGTACGGCGAACGCAATCGCGCCCATGATTTTCTGTGTGGCAAGGAGCTGCAAGGGTTGCTCGCCGCTGGGGATCTGGCACGGCTGGACCTGGCGTTCTCTCGCGACCAAGCCGAAAAAATCTACGTGCAGGATGTGTTGTTGCAACAGGCCGCGCTGTTTGAACGCTGGATGAATGAAGGTGCCTGCGTATACGTCTGCGGCAGCCTGCAGGGCATGGCCGCTGGCGTCGATGCGGCACTTGCAGGCCTGCTTGGAGATGCTGCCGTGCAACGGCTGATCGAGGAGGGGCGATACCGGCGGGATGTGTACTGATCGGCAACAGGCAAAGCCGGCGTCCTGGCAGTAATCCTCCAGGATGCCGGCGCTGCGATCAGTGCAGCTCGAAGGTATCGGCATCCAGGTTGGCCGGGAACTTGGCTCTGTAAGCGGCCAGTTCCGAGGCACTCAATACCACGGTGAACACGCCATCGGCCTCTCCAGCACTGAGCAAGCTCTCGCCCTGAAAATCCAGCACCTGGCTGTCACCGCTGTACGCGAAGCTCTTGCCGTCAATGCCCACCCGGTTCACCGCCGCCACATAGCACAGGTTTTCGATCCCTCGCGCCGGCAACAGGCGGTTCCAGTGCAGGCGCCGCGCCGCCGGCCAGTTGGCTGTGTACAACAGCAGGTCGGTGTCGGTGGCATCCCGGCTCCAGACCGGGAAGCGCAGGTCGTAGCAGATGAGCGGGCGAATGCGCCAGCCCTTGAGCTCGAACTGCACCTGCCGCTCGCCCGGCGTGTAGTGCTCGTGCTCACCGGCCATGCGGAACAGGTGACGCTTGTCGTAGTGCAGGATCTCGCCATCAGGCCGTGCCCAGAGCAGGCGGTTACGGTGGCTGCCATCGGCTGCCTGAATGATCACGCTGCCCGTGACCACGGCGTTGCACTTCTGCGCTTGAGCCTTGAGCCACTTGTACGTGGGGCCATTCTCCGGCTCGGCGAGGCTTTCGGACTGCATGGAAAACCCGGTGGTGAACATTTCCGGCAAGATCACCAGGTCCACCTCGCCCACCTGCTCAAGCAGCACGTCGAAATGGGCGAAATTGGCTTCCCGGTCGTGCCAGGCCAGGGTGGTCTGCACCAGAGCCAGCCTGAGGTCTGGCAGCGTACTTAGATCGCGCATAGTTTCTCCGCTGCCTGACGCAGCGTCTCCTCTCGTTTGGCAAAGCACAGGCGCAGCAGCCGTTGACCGGGAACAGCTTGCTGATAGAACACCGAGATCGGGATGGTGGCCACACCATGCTCGCGGGTCAACCACGTCGCCATCTGCACGTCATCGAGGTCCGGACGAATATGCGAATAATCAACCAGCTGAAAATAAGTGCCGGCCGTGGGGGTGAACCTGAATCGCGAATCTTGCAACAAGCCGCAGCACAGGTCGCGCTTGGCTTGATAGAAAGCCGGTAACGCATCGACATGTTCGGGATGCTCGGCCATGAAGTCAGCCAGGGCGTACTGCAAAGGAGTCACGCCACAAAAGTTGACGTATTGATGCACCTTGCGCAGTTCGGTGGTGAGGGCCGGCGGTGCGATGACATAGCCCGTCTTCCAGCCGGTGACGTGATATGTCTTGCCAAAGGAACTGACCACGAACGCACGTCTGTAGAGCTGCTCGTGAGCCAGTACGCAAGCATGCTGCACGTCGTCATAGACCAGGTGCTCGTAGACTTCATCGCTCAGTACGTAGATGTCTCGATTGGCGATCAGCTGCGCCAGCTGGTCCAGATCCTTCCGGGACAGCAAGGCACCGCTTGGGTTATGGGGCGAGTTGAGCACGACCAGACGTGTGCGTGGCGTAAGTGCGTCCGCGAACTGCTGCCAATCGATGGCAAAGTCGCTGGGGTCCAGCTGCAGATGCACGCAACGGCCCCCGGCCAGTGCCACCGAGGGCGCGTAGCTGTCGTAACAGGGGTCGAAGATGATGACCTCGTCCCCTGGCCGCACAACAGCCTGGATAGCGCAGAAGATCGCCTCCGTCGCGCCGGGCGTAATCGTCACTTCATGGTCGGGGTCTACCGTCGCACCATAGAGGCGCTTGACCTTCAAGGCCACCTGCTGGCGTAAGGCTGCAAGGCCCGACATTGGCGCGTATTGATTGTGACCCGCCATGACATGTCGGCCCACCGACTCGAGCAGGGCCTGGGGCCCGTTGAAATCCGGGAAGCCCTGCGAAAGGTTCAGCGCCCCGGTCTGGGCGGCGAGCTCTGACATGGTGGTAAAGATGGTCGTGCCGACGTTCGGCAATTTGCTGGGGATCATGGCGCCCTCGCTCCTGGTGCAGCCGGCACGGGAAGAAAGCACGAGCATAGCGGATCGTTTCGTCGGTAAGAAGCCGGTCAGAGCGTGAGTCGCACGTCACAAGCTTTCCCGACGATCACTGTCGGGGCTAGCTCCACCCTATGCCTGGGTGACGAACTCCAGTATGAAAGTCGCTGCGGGCGCCACATCCGTAGTATGGAAACGCAACCTGTCGCTTGGCTGGCTCTCCCAGACAGGTATGTTTTTCGTATCATTAGGCTTGATGCTGAACCAGGTCCAGCCAACTGGGACTTTTTTGTAGCCGACTAACACGCGATCGTGGGCCGAGACATGGCGGGCATCGAGGGTTTGCAATCGAACCTGATTCACATTGGGCTCGCCGTCAATGTTCCCGGCCAGGTGGATAATTTGCAGGGCAGGACCGGGCGTGCCCAGCTCTGTGTCCGATGCATGAAGGACACGCCCACCACGTCCAGTAACCTGCTTGCCTGCTGACGTTCGAAATTCAAACGCCATACCCCCCTCGAGCGATGGGTGAGCGAGCATTCCGATGTCGAAGCACTCGGGCGTATCAAGCGTTCCGGCTACCTGCAGTTCATTCAAATGATTGACGATAATTGCGTGACGTTCGCCATCCTTGAGCAGATAGAGCTTACCCTTGGCTTTTTGTAAAAAGATATCGTTCATGATGTTCCCTTTGATTGATCCAGCACAGCATTCACAGGTACGTGAATAGCCAATGAGCCACCAATGAGGAGCACAGACTCAGCGCCTCGTGCACTACCCGCACACAAACTACCGGTGCAAAGTGGAAGGCGGCATAGATCAATGTTTCCTCCCGAGCTTGGCGGCATGGCCGTACTCGTGAGGAAACAGGAAACAGGGTGCGGCGCTGGAGACGCGCGGCACGGGGGGCGAAGCATGGAACGGGCAGCGTGACGCGCCCAGCAGGCGCCTATCGCTTATCGCGACGTTTCTTCTCAGCCTTCTTGTGATGCGACATCAAGCGACGCTTCTTGTTGACCTGCCGGTCTGTGAGGGTGTTCTTCTTGCCCTCGTACGGGTTCTCACCGCCCTTGTACTCGATGCGAATCGGCGTGCCGACCAGCTTGAGCACGCGACGGTAAGTGTTTTCCAGGTAACGCGAGTACGACTTGGGAATGCTGTCGGTCTGGTTGCCGTGGATCACGATCAGCGGCGGGTTGGCCCCACCCAAGTGCGCATAACGCAGCTTGATGCGACGGCCATTGACCAGCGGCGGCTGGTGCTCGCTGACGGCGTCTTCGAGGATCTGCGTCAGACGGCTGGTCGGCCAGCGGGTCACAGCTGAGGTGAATGCGGCCTGCACCGACTTGTACAGGTTGCCCACGCCGGTGCCGTGCAGGGCCGAAATGAAGTGGATATCGGCGAAGTCAACGAAGAACAGCCGGCGCTCCAGTTCGGTCTTCACATAGGCACGCTCACCCGGCTCCATGCCATCCCACTTGTTCAGGGCGATGACGATGGCGCGGCCAGCTTCCAGGGCAAAGCCCAGCAGGTTCAGGTCATGATCGACCACACCTTCGCGAGCATCCATGACGAAGATCACCACGTTAGCGTCCTTGATCGCCTGCAGCGTCTTGACCACCGAGAACTTTTCGACTTCCTCGTGGATCTTGCCGCGCTTGCGCACACCGGCGGTGTCGATGAAGGTGTACTTGTCACCATCACGCTCGAACGGGATGTAGATACTGTCGCGGGTGGTACCCGGCTCGTCGTAAACCACCACGCGCTCTTCACCGAGCATGCGGTTGACCAGGGTCGACTTGCCGACGTTGGGGCGACCAATGATGGCGATCTTGATGCCATCCTTTTCGCTTGGGCCAGGGATGCGCACGGCCTCTTCGCCTTCGGCGACATCCTGGTCCAAGGCTTCTTCTTCGGCATCGCGCGGCAAGTGGCCGAGTACGGCCTCCATCAACGCATTGATACCTCGACCCTGGGAGCCTGCTACCGGAATGGCATTGCCCATGCCCATCGGCGAGAACTCGGCGCGGGCAACGTCAGCGTCGATATTGTCGATCTTGTTGGCGACCAGGATCGCCGCCTTGTTGCGCTTGCGCAGGTGCTCGGCAATCATTTGGTCTGCCGCCGTCATGCCTGCACGGGCATCGACCAGGAACAGCACATAGTCGGCTTCTTCGATGGCCATGAGCGACTGCTCGGCCATTTTTTCGTCCATGCCCACTTCATCACCGGTGATGCCACCGGTGTCGATGAGGATGAAGGAGCGACCCTGCCAGCTGGCATCGCCGTACTGGCGATCACGGGTCAGGCCCGACAGGTCACCCACGATGGCATCGCGGGTCTTGGTCAGGCGGTTGAACATGGTGGATTTGCCGACGTTCGGGCGGCCCACCAGGGCGATTACGGGAACCATTCGGCTCTCCACTCTTGAATTCTTGAAAATACAAAGGCCGCTGCAAGGCAGCGGCCGGAGTTCGGGCGGCGTGTCCTACGCCGCAGCCTGAAGCCGCACGGCTTCAAGCATAGCTTCAGCGGATAGTCAGTGCCTCGAGCTTGCCGCTGTTGCCGAAGACATAGATGGTATCCCCAACCACCAGTGGCCGTGCGCGCAGGCCACTGCTGTCGACACGCTCACGGCCAACGAAGCGACCGTCGACCTGGCTGAGCAGGTGCAGGTAGCCTTCGAAGTCGCCTACTGCCACGTAGCTGCTGTACACCTCGGGGGCGGTCAGCTGGCGACGGGCCATGGCATCGTTGGACCACAAGGCGCTAGAGGATCGCTCATCGACGCTTTCCACGGTACCCGAGGCTTCGCTCACGTAGACGTTGCCAAAGCCTTGGGCGACCCCTACGTAGCTGGAGGCATCACGCTGCCAGAGCACGCGGCCGCTTTCCAAGTCCAGGCCCGCAACGCGCCCCTGGTACGTGCTGACGTACAGGGTACCACCAGAAAGCAGCAGGCCGCCGTCGATGTCGACGACACGCTCAAGCTCCGAACGGCCCTGCGGGATCGCCACACGGCTTTCCCATACAGGTACGCCATTGCTGATGTCGACTGCCACGACCTTGCCGGTGGAAAGGCCCGCGACTGCCAGGCGGTTGGTCACGACGGGCGCGCCGGTGCCGCGAAGGGTCAGTACCGCCGGGGTGCTTTCATAGATCCAGCGACGGTCACCAGTGGCGGCATCCAGCCCGATCAGGCGATCGTCCTGGGTCTGCACCACCACCACATCACCGTTGTTGGCCGGAGGCGCCAGCACTTCGCTGGTCACGCGGGCGCGCCAGCGCTCCTCACCGGTGCTCGAATCCAAGGCGATCACTTCACCCTTGAGGGTGCCGAGCATCACCAGGCCATAGCCTACGCCAACCGCACCGGAAACCGGCAGGTCAAGGTCCTTGTTCCACACCACGTTGCCCGTGATGCGGTCCAGGGCATAGACATCCCCAGTGACGTCGGAGGCATAGATCCGGTCATTCTCGATGGCCGGCACGAGGGTATTGTAGGTTTCACCCTGGCCATCACCGATGGAGCGGCTCCACTGCTTCTTGAGCACCACTTCCTCGGTGAACTTGGTCAGCTCGGCAGGAGGCAGTTCCTTCTTGCTGTTGCTGCTGCACCCTGCGGCCAATACCGCCAAGGTCAGCACTGCTGCTTGTTTCCAACCGATCACTTACGCGTCCCCTCTGGCCAGATCATCGAGCTTCAACTGCAAGCCACCCACTGCCGCCTCGTCGGACAACGCAGCCTTGGCCTTTTCGTAGGCACCGTGCGCGTCAGCAGCGCGGCCCAGCTGTACCAGCAGGTCCCCTTTCAACTCCTCGCGACTGGCGAGGAAGGCTTTCTCGGCATCCCCATCCAGCAACTTGAGGGCATCCTCGGCCTTGTTCTGGGCAGCCAGCACACGGGCCAGACGCTGGCGTGCGATCTCGCCAAGGGTGGCGTCTGCTGGCTTGTCCACAATAGCCTTGAGCTCGCCAGCGGCATCGTCGAGCTTGCCGCTCTCGACCGCTACCTTGGCCACGAACAGGCTGCCGTACTGGGCATAGGTCGTGCCGCCGAACTCGCTCTTGAGCTTGCCGGCCAGTTCCGCAACCCGGGTGGCGTCCGGCTGACCCGTAGGCGTGAGGCTGGTTTCCAACAGCGCCTGATACAGCTGCGAGGCACCTTGCGACTGGTTGTTCTGGTACTTGTGCCAGGTGTTCCACCCCAGCACCACCACGCCGGCGAGCAGCGCGCCGGTCAGCAGCGGCTTGCCGTTACGGTTCCACCAGTCCTTGACCCCTGCCAGGTCATCATCATCGGTACTCGACACCCCAATACTCCTTTTCGCCTATTCGCTCGTTGAACCGCGTTACGCGTGTGCGATCGCGGTTTCCAGGTGCCCTGCAAGGGCATCCCAGGCAATGTTCTGTTGTTCGCCCTGACCACGCAGGGGTTTGAAGCCGACTTCCTGTTTGGCCAACTCGTCATCGCCAAGAATCAAGGCGAACAGCGCGCCGCTCTTGTCGGCTTTCTTGAACTGGCTCTTGAAACTGCCCCCGCCCGCATTCACGGCCAGACGCAGGCCGGGCAGACGGTCACGCACCGCTTCGGACAGTCGCAGGCCCGCCAACTCGGCCTGCTCGCCAAACGCGCAGAGGTAGACATCGACCTGACGGCTGATGGAGTCCGGTACCTTGCCCAGGGTTTCGAGCAGCAGAATCAGACGCTCGATACCCATGGCAAAGCCAACGCCAGGGGTAGGCTTGCCGCCCATTTGCTCCACCAGCCCATCGTAGCGGCCGCCGGCACATACGGTGCCCTGGGCGCCAAGCTTGTCAGTGACCCATTCGAAGACGGTCTTGCTGTAGTAATCCAGCCCCCGCACCAGCTTGGTGTTGAGCACGAATGGAATGCCGGCAGCGTCCAGGCGGGCCTTCAGGCCTACGAAGTGCGCACGGGATTCTTCGTCCAGGTAATCTTCGAGCTTCGGCGCATCGACCAGCACCGCCTGGGTATTGGTGTCCTTGCTGTCGAGGATGCGCAGCGGATTGCTCTTGAGGCGGCGCTGGCTGTCTTCGTCCAGTTGCTCCAGGCGCGCGGACAGGAACTCTACCAACGCGTCGCGGTAGCGGGCGCGCGCTTGGCTGGTGCCAAGGCTGTTGAGTTCGAGCTTGACCGCATCCTGAATACCCAGCAAGCCCCACAGGCGCCAGGTCAGCATGATCAACTCGGCATCGATGTCCGGGCCATCGAGGTTGAACACCTCCACACCGATCTGGTGGAACTGCCGGTAGCGGCCCTTCTGGGGGCGCTCGTGGCGGAACATTTGCCCGATGTACCACAGCTTCTGCACCTGGCCATTACCGGTGATGCCATGCTCCAGCACCGCGCGGACGCAGGCCGCCGTCCCTTCCGGACGCAACGTGAGCGAGTCGCCGTTGCGGTCCTCGAAGGTGTACATCTCCTTTTCGACAATATCGGTCACTTCACCGATCGAGCGCTTGAACAGCTCGGTGAATTCCACGATGGGCGTGCGGATCTGGCTGTACCCGTAGGTGTCCAGCAGGCCGGCAACGGTACCTTCGAAATAGCGCCACAACGGCGACTGCTCAGGCAGGATGTCGTTCATGCCACGGATGGCTTGCAGCGATTTGCTCACGAATGATCCTTACGAATTCTGTGTATCAGCCACGGACGATCAGTGCCGCGTCGGCTTCGACCTTCTCGGCCGCTTTCTGTCGGATGAGCCTTTCGAGATCATCGACCAAGTTGTCGTTGGTCAGTTTCTGCGCAGGTTTACCGTCGATGTAGACCAGGTTGGGCGTACCACCGGTGAGGCCGACATGCGCTTCCTTGGCCTCCCCCGGGCCATTGACCACACAGCCGATGACGGCCACGTCCAACGGTACCAGCAGGTCCTCGAGGCGCCCTTCGAGCTCGTTCATGGTTTTTACCACATCGAAATTCTGCCGCGAGCAGCTCGGGCAGGCGATGAAGTTGATGCCTCGTGAACGCAAATGCAGGGACTTGAGGATGTCATAGCCTACCTTGACCTCCTCCACCGGGTCTGCCGCCAGCGAAATGCGGATGGTATCGCCAATGCCTTCGGCCAGCAGCATACCTAGGCCAACGGCAGATTTCACCGTACCCGAACGCAGGCCACCGGCTTCGGTGATCCCCAGGTGCAGGGGTTGCACGATTTGCCGCGCCAGCAGGCGATAGGCTTCGACGGCCATGAACACGTCCGACGCCTTGACGCTCACCTTGAAATCCTGGAAGTCGAGGCGATCAAGGTGCTCCACATGACGCAGCGCCGATTCGACCAGGGCAGCGGGCGTAGGCTCGCCGTACTTTTTCTGCAGGTCCTTTTCCAGTGAGCCTGCGTTGACCCCGATACGAATCGGGATACCGCGGTCGCGAGCGGCGTCCACGACGGCCCTGACCCGGTCTTCACGACCGATGTTGCCGGGGTTGATGCGCAGGCAGTCCACACCCAGCTCGGCCACGCGCAAGGCGATCTTGTAGTCGAAGTGAATGTCGGCGACCAGCGGCACACTGACCTGCTGCTTGATGCGGCCGAAGGCTTCGGCGGCGTCCATGTCAGGTACCGAGACGCGAACGATGTCCACACCGGCATCGACCAGACGTTGGATCTGCCCCACCGTGGCGGCGACATCATTGGTATCGGTGTTGGTCATGCTCTGCACTGCAATGGGCGCATCACCACCCACCGGCACATTGCCGACCCATATCTTGCGGGATTCGCGACGTTTGATCGGGGATTGGCCGTGCATGAATTACTGTCCCAACTTCAGGCGAGCGGTTTCGCCACTGGTGAACGGGGCAACGTCGACGGACTGGCCGTTGTAGCTGACCTTGGCGCCACGGGCAAAGCCCAGGCGTAGCGCAAAGGGCGCCTTGCCAGTCAGCTCGAGGTTATCCCCCTTGCGCTTGATGCCGCTGAACAGCACCTTGCCGTTGCCATCGGAAACCTGGGTCCAGCAATCGGCGACGAACTCAATCGCGACCTTGCCGCTGCCCGCTGGCGCAGCTGCGGGCTCGGCTGCGTCTGCACTTGTCGCAGGTGTGGCTGCCGTCGGCGCGCTGACAACAGGGGTAGCAGTGGCCGGCACCGGAGCCGGCTGAGGCGTTGCGGTGCCAGTTACCGGAGCCGACCCAGCGGCTGGCGTGTCGGCCGCCGGTGCCTGACTGGTACTTGCAGCCTGCTGCTCGTCGGTGCTCTGAGCCAGCGGCAGGGGGGCGCTTTCAGGTTGCTGGGCGGCAGAGACGGCTTGGTCTTCGGGTTCGTCAAGCGGGTGAATCTGGGTGGTGCCGTCGGCGCTTTCGACCTCAACATGCTCAAGGGCAACGCTAGAGAGGTCCTTGCCGCGCATGCTGCCCTGGTCCTGCCACCAGACGAAACCGCCACCCACCACAGCCAGCAGCAACAACAGGCTGACCCCGCGCAGGATATTGTGGGACAACCGTGAAGGCTCTTCGATACGCCCCAGCGAATGGACGTCGCTGCCTTTGGCGTGAGTGCCGGTGTAGCGATCGAAGGCTTCGACCAAGGCGGCCTGGTCCAGCTCCATCAACTTGGCATAGGCGCGAATGTAGCCTCGGGCGAAGGTATGCCCGGGCAGCTTGTCGAAGGCGCCGGTTTCCACATGGTTGAGCGAGCTGACAGTAAGATTGAGCTTGCGGGCCACCTCGGCTTGGGACCAGCCCCGTTTCTCACGGGCCAGGCGCAACAGCTCACCAGGGTTCTGGCCAGGCGCTACAGCTACTTCGGGATGCGCGGCGTTCATCGTTGCTCCGACAGGTATTGCTGATATTCCGGCGTACCGGGATAAAGTCGTTGTAATTGCTGCCCCAACTCGGCCACCGTGCCTTGTTCGTCGAACACCTTGGCAAGGCGGCTGCCCAGCAGCAGGCTCCGGGCATCGTGGCCACTCAACCGGCTGAAACGATCGTAGTAATCCCGGGCCGGCACATAATGCCTGTTTTCGTAGGACAACTCAGCCATTTCCAGCAACGCTTGTGGTTGTCGCTGGTTAAGCTGCAATGCTTTTTGCAAATAGGCGTGGGCCTGATCGCGCTGGCCGAGCCTCAAGGCTGTCAGGCCAAGGTTTTCATAAACCCGTGAACGCTCAGGATACAGGGTATCGGCGCTGGCAAGGCGAAACATCTGCTGCGCTTCGGCAAACCGCCCTTGAGCATAAAGGAAACTGCCGTAATTGTTGCGAATTCGCGTGGTGCCGGCACCCGCCGCGAGCGCTTGCTTGAAATGACGCTCCGCCAACAAAGGCTCGTCTTCGGCCTGATAGACCAATGCCAAGGCTGCATGCGCGTCGGCATCGTTGCCATCCAGCGCCAATGCCTTTGCCAAGGGCGCCTTGGCCTGGCCTAGCATCCCCTGTTGCAGGTAGCCCAGCCCCAGTTGCACATAAGCGCGCCCGGCCTCGACCCTGCGCTGTTCAGCCACCTGCGCATCGCTCCCTCCACCCGACATGCAGCCGGCGAGCAGCGAAAGCGCAAGGATCGGCAGCGCAGCGCGCAGGTTCATAGGCCAGCTCCGGTCAGTGGGCGGCCGGGCTGTCCGACCGCTCGGCGTCTGCCGACAGCTGCCGGACGGCGATGTAACGTTCGCTGCGCCGGGTGCGGTCATTGACCTGCCCCACCAGCTGACCGCAGGCTGCATCGATGTCATCACCGCGGGTGGTGCGCGTCGTCACGTTGTAGCCGCCGTGGTGCAGCAGGTCCTGGAAACGACGAATGGCGTTGTTGCTGGGGCGCTCGTAACCGGAGTGCGGGAACGGGTTGAATGGAATCAGGTTGATCTTGCACGGCACGTCGCGCAGCAGTTCGATCATCTGCGCCGCATGCTCGGGCTGGTCGTTGACGTCCTTGAGCAGGGTGTACTCGATGGTGAGCACACGCTTGCCACCCAGGGTCGCCATGTAACCCATGCACGAGTCAAGCAGCATCTTGAGCGGGTACTTCTTGTTGATCGGTACCAGCTTGTTGCGCAGCTCGTCATTGGGCGCATGCAACGACAAGGCCAGGGACACATCGATGTGCTTGGCCAGCTCGTCGATCATCGGCACGACACCCGAGGTGGACAGGGTGACGCGACGCTTGGAGATGCCATAGCCCAGATCTTCCATCATGATCTTCATGGCGGCGATGACATTGTCGAAATTGAGCAGGGGTTCGCCCATGCCCATCATGACCACGTTGGTGATAGCGCGGTCGATCTTGGCAGGCACGGTCCCGAAGGATTTGTTCGCAAGCCACACCTGGCCGATCACTTCGGCGGCGGTGAGGTTGCTGTTGAAGCCTTGTTTACCGGTGGAGCAGAAGCTGCAGTCCAGGGCACAACCGGCTTGCGACGACACGCACAGGGTGCCGCGATCGTCGGTGGGAATGTAGACGGTTTCGACGCAGCTGCCAGAGGCAACGCGGATCACCCACTTGCGGGTGCCGTCTGCGGAAATGTCTTCGCTGACCACTTCCGGCGGGCGAATTTCGGCAACGGCCTCGAGCTTTTCACGCAAGACCTTGCCGACGTTCGTCATGGCGGCGAAATCATCGACGCCAAAGTGGTGAATCCATTTCATCACCTGACCGGCGCGGAAGCGCTTCTCTCCGATGGAATCGAAGAATTGTTCCATTTCCTGCAGGGTCAAACCCAGCAGGTTGATTTTGTCAGTCGATGTCGTCATGGATTCACCCTCACCCGTAAGCTTTCGCTTAGCGAGTGGTTACCTCGGTAGCAGCGAAGAAGTAAGCGATTTCGCGAGCGGCAGCAGCTTCGGAGTCCGAACCGTGAACGGCGTTGGCGTCGATGGACTCGGCGAAGTCGGCGCGGATGGTGCCGGCAGCTGCTTCTTTAGGGTTGGTAGCGCCCATCAGCTCACGGTTCTTGGCAATGGCGTTCTCGCCTTCCAGGACCTGAACGACAACCGGACCGGAAGTCATGAAGGCAACCAAGTCACCGAAGAAGCCGCGCTCGCTGTGCTCGGCGTAGAAGCCTTCGGCCTCGGCCTTGGACAGTTGCTTGATTTTCGAGGCAACGATTTTCAGGCCGGCTTCTTCGAAGCGAGTGGTGATCTTGCCGATGACGTTCTTGGCAACGGCGTCAGGCTTGATGATGGAGAAAGTACGTTGAACAGCCATGGAAAACTCCAGAATATGAGTGTTACGAAAAATTAAACCCGCGAATTATACGCGGGTTCCAGGGGATTGCCTAACCTGCGGTACGTGTTCAGTCGGCTTCGTCGATCCAGGCCGCCTGGATGGCCTCGAGTACCTTCTCGCCGGCGCGCGAAGGATCGTCGCTGAAGCCAGGCAATGCCACCACCCAGCGGTGCAAATCGACGAAATTCACATACCGAGGATCGACGTCCGGCTTGCTTTCTGCAAGCTCGATGGCGATATCAAGTACATCAATCCATTTCAGACTCATGTCCAGGACCTCAGTGCGGCGCTTCGGCAGCGTGGTTGAGCGAATACTTGGGGATCTCGATGGTGAGGTCCTGATCGGCTACCACCACCTGGCAACCCAGGCGTGACTGCGCTTCCAGGCCCCACGCCTTGTCCAGCATGTCTTCTTCGAGCTCGTCGGCTTCTTCGAGGGAATCGAAGCCCTTGCGCACGATGCAGTGACACGTAGTGCAAGCCTTCACACCGCCGCAGGCGCTCTCCATCTCGATATGATGGTCGTGGGCCAGCTCCAGGATGTTGGTGCCGGCAGGCACGTCCACGGTCAGCCCGTCCGGGCAGAACTTCTCATGCGGCAGGAATGTCACCAGCGGCATCGGTTACTCCTCGATCTCATTCAGGTTGCGCCCGGCCAGTGCGGCTTTGACCGTCGAATCAAGGCGTCGGGCGGCAAATGCGTCGGTCACCTGCGACAGACGCTTGGTCTGTTGCTCGATGGCAGCGCCATCGGTGCCCGCCAGCAAATCACGTAGTTCTTGCATCTGGAATTCAATGGCCTGGCGCTCTTCTTCGCTGAGCAAGCGCTGACCATCGGCGTCCAGGGCGCCCTGCACCGCTTCGAGCAGCCGCTCGGCGTCCACCTGGTGCTCACGCAACTGGCGGGCCTGCTTGTCGATACCGGCATGCTCGAAGGAGTCCTTGAGCATGCGCGCGATTTCGCCATCGGTCAGGCCGTAGGACGGCTTCACCTGAATGCTGGCTTCCACGCCCGATGCCAGTTCGCGGGCAGCGACGCTGAGCAGGCCGTCGGCATCGACCTGGAAGGTGACGCGAATTTTCGCCGCCCCTGCCACCATGGCCGGGATGCCGCGCAGTTCAAAGCGCGCCAGTGACCGGCAATCGCTGATCAGTTCGCGCTCGCCCTGCAGCACATGGATCATCATGGCCGACTGGCCGTCTTTGTAGGTGGTGAATTCCTGAGCGCGCGCCACCGGGATGGTGGTGTTGCGCGGGATCACTTTCTCCATGAGCCCGCCCATGGTCTCAAGGCCCAGCGACAGTGGAATCACATCGAGTAGCAACAGCTCGCCGCCTTCGCGACGATTGCCGGCCAGGGTATCGGCCTGGATCGCGGCACCGATGGCCACGACCTGATCGGGGTCGATGGAGGTCAGCGGGCTACGACCGAACAGGCCACCGACGGCATCGCGAACACGAGGCACGCGCGTGGAGCCACCAACCATGACCACGGCGCTCACGTCCTCGAGCTCGACACCGCTGTCACGCACGGCACGGCGGCAGGCCTTAAGGCTGCGCGCCACCAGCGGCTCGATCATCGCATCGAAACCGGCACGGGTGAGCTCACCCTGCCAGGCGCCATGGGTGACGCTCACCACCTCGGCATCGGTCAACGCTTCCTTGGCGGCGCAAGCGGTCTGCAGCAGCGCACGCTGGGTAGCCGGATCAAGGTCGGAGGACAGGCCCGCCTGCTCGATGATCCAGCCTGCAATGGCGTGGTCGAAGTCATCGCCACCCAGGGCGGTATCGCCGCCGGTGGCCAGCACCTCGAACACCCCCGCCGTCAGGCGCAGGATGGAGATATCGAAGGTACCGCCACCCAGGTCGTAGATGGCGACCACGCCCTCGGCGTTCTGGTCAAGGCCATAGGCCACGGCGGCAGCAGTGGGCTCGTTGAGCAGACGCAGTACGTTCAGGCCAGCCAGGCGTGCCGCATCCTTGGTGGCTTGGCGCTGGGCGTCGTCGAAATAGGCTGGAACGGTGATCACCGCACCTACCAGTTCACCTCCCAACGTCGCCTCGGCACGCTCGCGCAGCACCTTGAGGATGTCTGCCGACACCTGCACCGGGCTCTTGGGGCCCTGTACCGTGTCGATGAAGGGCATGTGCGATTCGCCACCGACGAAGCGGTAGGGCAACTGCTCGCCCAACTGCTTGACGTCGGCCAGGCCGCGACCCATCAGGCGCTTGACCGACAGCACGGTGTTCAGTGGATCGCTGGAGGCGGCGTCACGCGCTGCTTGCCCGACGTCGCTGCCGCCAGCTTCGAGGTAACGCACCGCCGAAGGCAGAATCACATTACCTTGCGCATCGGGCAGGGGCTCGCTGACGCCACTGCGCAATGCAGCAACCAGAGAATTGGTGGTGCCCAGATCAATCCCTACCGCCAGGCGGCGCTCATGGGGCTGGGGCGTTTGACCGGGTTCGGCAATCTGCAATAGGGCCATGCTTATCTGAATACCTTAGGTGCCATCACGGGCAGCACCGGGTTAATCGTCGAGGCGCTCTTCCAGTTGGCGCACTTCTTGGGCGAGCTTGTCGAGGAATTGCATGCGGCGCATCAGGCGTTCGGCCTGTTCACGCGCGTCGGCAACATCCCAGCAGGCGGCGAAATCCTCGTTGAGCGTGTCCTGAGCAGCCTTCAGGCGCTTCTTGAACACGGCCACGCCATCGAGGTCGGCTTCGTCCTGGAGGTCTTCGAGCTCTTCACGCCACTGCATCTGTTGCAACAGGAAATCCGGATCATGGACCGTGACCTCCTGCGGCACTTCGTGGCCACCGATCGCCAACAGGTAGCGCGCACGGCGTGGCGCACTGCGCAGCGTCTGGTAGGCGTCGTTGAGGGCAGCGGATTTCTCCAGCGCGGAGCGTTGCTCGCGCTCGGAGGCGTCGGCAAACCGATCAGGATGGACTTCGCGGGCCAGCTCGCGGTAGCGAGTGGCCAGCATCTCCAGGTCCAGTCGAAAACTCGGCTGCAAGTCAAACAGTGCAAAATGACAAGGAGTACCCACGGCCGGCCTCAGACGTTGAAGCTTTCGCCGCAGCCACACTCACCGCGCACGTTGGGGTTGTTGAACTTGAACCCTTCGTTCAACCCTTCCTTGACGAAGTCCAGCTCGGTGCCGTCAAGATAAACCAGGCTCTTGGGATCGATGATCACCTTGACGCCATGGTTCTCGAACACCTGGTCCTCGCCAGCCAGCTCGTCGACGAACTCCAGCACGTAGGCCAGGCCCGAGCAACCGGTGGTGCGTACGCCAAGGCGAATGCCTTCACCCTTGCCACGCCCTTCCAGGGAACGCCGCACATGGTTGGCGGCGGCTTCTGTCATGCTGATAGCCATGAGAACTCCTTACCTTGCAACGGGCGACGTTAGATCAAGCCTTTCTTCTGCTTGTAATCGCGAACAGCAGCCTTGATGGCATCTTCGGCGAGTACCGAGCAGTGGATCTTGACCGGCGGCAACGCCAGTTCTTCAGCCAGCTGCGTGTTCTTGATGGTCTCGGCTTCGTCCAGAGTCTTGCCCTTCATCCACTCGGTGGCCAGGGAGCTGGAAGCGATGGCCGAACCGCAGCCGTAGGTCTTGAACTTGGCGTCTTCGATCACGCCCTGCTCATTGACCTTGATCTGCAGGCGCATCACGTCGCCACACGCCGGTGCGCCGACCATGCCGGTGCCGACATCCGGGTCCTCGGCATTCATCTTGCCGACGTTGCGCGGGTTTTCGTAGTGGTCGATGACCTTTTCACTGTATGCCATGGTGCAATTCCTTCCTCATCAGGGAGCCGCTCTTGCCGGCGACTGCTTAGTGGGCGGCCCACTCGATCTTGGAGATGTCGACGCCGTCTTTGTACATGTCCCAGAGTGGGGACAGTTCACGCAGCTTGTTCACGGCCTCGCAGACTTTCTGCGCGGCGTAGTCAACTTCTTCTTCGGTGGTGAAACGGCCGAAGGAGAAGCGGATGGAGCTGTGTGCCAGCTCGTCGTTACGGCCCAGTGCACGCAGCACGTAGGACGGCTCGAGCGAGGCGGAGGTGCACGCCGAGCCGGACGAGACGGCGATGTCCTTGAGCGACATCAGCAGCGATTCGCCCTCGACATAGTTGAAGCTCAGGTTCAGGTTGTGCGGCACGCGAGCAGTCAGGCTGCCGTTGACGTACAGCTCTTCGAGGCTGGAGACCTGCTTGAAGAAGCGGTCGCTCAAGGCCTTGATGCGTGCGTTTTCAGCCGCCATGTCCTGCTTGGCAATGGCGAATGCCTCGCCCATGCCGACAATCTGGTGAGTCGGCAGCGTACCCGAACGCATGCCGCGCTCATGACCGCCGCCGTGCATGGCTGCCTCAAGGCGTACCCGCGGCTTGCGGCTGACATAGAGCGCGCCGATCCCCTTGGGGCCGTAGACCTTGTGCGCGGAGAACGACATCAGGTCGACCTTGAGCTTCTGCAGGTCGATTTCGACCTTGCCGGCAGACTGAGCGGCATCGACATGGAACAGCACGCCGCGCGAACGGGTCAGTTCACCGATGGCGGCGATGTCGTTGATCGAGCCGACTTCGTTGTTCACGTGCATCAGCGACACCAGGATAGTGTCGTCACGCAGGACCGCCTCGACCATGGCCGGGGTGACGATGCCATCTTCGCCCGGCTCCAGGTAGGTGACCTCGAACCCCTCACGCTCGAGCTGGCGAGCGGTATCGAGTACCGCCTTGTGCTCGATCTTGGAGGTGATGATGTGCTTGCCCTTGGTCTGATAGAAGTGCGCAACACCCTTCAGGGCCAGGTTGTCGGACTCGGTGGCACCGCTGGTCCAGACGATTTCGCGCGGATCGGCATTGATCAGCTCAGCGACCTGACGGCGACCGTTCTCGACCGCTTCCTCGGCCTTCCAGCCAAACACATGGGAACGCGAAGCCGGGTTACCGAAGTTACCGTCGGCCGTCAGGCACTCGGCCATCTTCTGGGCTACGCGTGGATCGACCGGGGTGGTCGCGGAGTAATCGAGGTAGATCGGCAACTTCATTTTTCTCTCCTATCAGGCGGTGGCGTCGCTCGTCGTCCCGAAGGATCAATCGACGGCGGACGTCTCAATCTTGTCCAGCGGGGCAGACAGACCGGCGACGCGACGCAGGTCCTGGCGCTGGGCGACTTCCTGCACCTCGCGGCGCATGACGAGGTCGGCCAGACTGATGCCACTGAGGAACTCGTGGATCTGCTGACTGAGGTCGCACCACAGGTGGTGGGTCAGGCAGGTATCACCGGCATGGCAGTCCCCGAGCCCTTGGCAGCGGGTGGCATCGACCGATTCGTTGACCGCGTCGATGACCTGGGCGACCTGGATGGTTTCCATGCCGCGCGACAGCTGATAGCCGCCACCGGGGCCGCGAACACTGGAAACCAGGCTGCTGCGGCGCAGCTTGGCGAACAGCTGTTCCAGATAGGAAAGGGATATGCCCTGGCGCTCGGAGATGTCGGCCAAAGACACCGGCCCATGCTGCGCGTGCAACGCCAGGTCGAGCATGGCAGTCACGGCGTATCGGCCTTTGGTAGTCAGTCGCATGGCTATTGGGTACCACGGGAGTTACGGGATGTGTGCAAGTATGCGATTCCCGAGCATTTAAGTCAACTATTAGACCTAGTGCCTTAGTCGGGTTTGCATGAGGGGAGGCGGCCGCGATTGTAGCAGACACGGGGGCGATAACACACGCCCCTGTGCCAGACACCGCGCCTGGCGCGGCGGGATCAATGCGGCTGGATGTCGCGCTTGGCCAACTGCGCCTGTTCGGTGAAGTCATCTTCTGGCAGCGCAGGAAGCTCCTTGGCACAGTAATCGCTGCCCATTCGCGTGAGCGCCCCGCACATACCCTCCAGGCGCTCATCGACGGCCTGCAGATGATCGAGCATCTGGCCAATGGCGCGGGCGACCGGGTCAGGCATATCGCCACTGACCCCATAGGCATCGAAACCGATCTTCTCGGCCATGGCCTTGCGCCGTGCCTCGACATCGCCCTGCTCGTCCTTGACGATGATGCGCCCGGGGATGCCGACAGCCGTCGCACCGGCGGGCACGGCCTTGGTCACGACCGCGTTGGAACCGATCTTGGCCCCAGCACCCACGGTGAATGGCCCCAGCACCTTCGCCCCTGCCCCGACCACCACGCCATCTTCGAGCGTTGGATGGCGCTTGCCTTTATTCCAGCTGGTGCCGCCCAGCGTTACGCCTTGGTAGAGCGTGACGTCGTCACCAATCTCGGCGGTTTCGCCAATGACGATGCCCATGCCGTGGTCGATGAAGAACCGCCGACCGATGGTGGCGCCCGGGTGAATCTCGATACCGGTCAACCAGCGACCGAAGTTGGACACCAAGCGTGCCAGCCACTTGAAATCCCGCCGCCACAGGGCATTGCCCAACCGGTGCAGCCAGATGGCATGCATGCCGGGGTAGCAGGTCAGCACCTCGAAAGCGTTGCGCGCCGCCGGGTCACGGTGGAATACACTTTGAATATCTTCACGCAGACGTTCCAGCATCTGTCAGTCCTTCCGTTTATGCGGCTCACCCCGGACCACCTTCTGGGTCTCGGTAAGAATGCCGCGCAAAATGCTCATTTCCGTGCGCTCCACTGCCACCCGACCGTATAGCCGGCGAAGACGCGGCATCAGGTGCTTGGGCTTGTCGGGGTCAAGGAAGCCAATGCCAACCAGGGTTTTCTCCAGGTGGTCGTAGAACAGCTCCATCTCATCCATGGTCGCCAAGGCATCGGCGTCGGGCTTCTCGACCTGGGCCGGCGAGCGGTCGGTCGCAAGGCTGGCCAGGCGCACTTCATAGGCAAGCACCTGAACGGCGGCGGCCAGGTTCAGCGAACTGAATTCCGGGTTGGACGGAATATGCACATGGAAGTGACATCGCTGTAGCTCTTCGTTGGTCAGCCCGGCATGCTCGCGCCCGAACACCAGGGCGATCTGCTCGCCCCCGGCGGCGTGCTGCACTGCCTTGTCGCCGCACTCACGAGGGCCGATGAGCGGCCATGGGATGCTGCGCTCGCGTGCGCTGGTGCCCATCACCAGGTTGCAGCCGACCAGCGCCTGCTCCAGGCTGTCGACAACGACGGCGTCATTGAGCACATCGTCCGCGCCGGAGGCGCGAGCACTGGCCTCTTCGGCAGGAAACTGCCTGGGCTGCACCAGCACCAGACGCGACAAGCCCATGTTCTTCATGGCGCGCGCAGCGCCGCCGATATTGCCGGGGTGGCTGGTATTGACCAGCACGACACGAATATTCTGCAGCAAGGTCTCGTGCTCACAGTGGCGGAAATCAGGGCCTGGAATCTTACAGAACCGACAGGCGTAACGCCACGCACGCGAATGCGCACTTCTGCCGCCCTATTTTTCTGATAGAATGTTCGGCTTTCTTCTTTAACATCTCCAGGTGACCCGCCCATGCAGCCTATGCTGAATATCGCCCTGCGCGCCGCTCGCAGCGCCAGTGAACTGATCTTCCGCTCCATCGAACGCCTGGATAGCATCAAGGTCGATGAGAAAGAGGCCAAGGACTACGTTTCCGAAGTCGATCGTGCCGCCGAACAGAGCATCGTCAATGCTCTGCGCAAGGCCTACCCGAACCACTCCATCCTGGGCGAGGAAACCGGCCTGCACGCCGGCTCCGGCGAAGAAGGCAAGGACTACCTGTGGGTCATCGACCCGCTGGACGGCACCACCAACTTCCTGCGCGGCATCCCGCACTTCGCCGTCAGCATCGCCTGCAAGTACCGTGGCCGCCTCGAACACGCCGTGATCGTCGACCCGGTTCGCCAGGAAGAATTCACCGCCAGCCGTGGCCGTGGCGCCCAGCTCAATGGTCGCCGCCTGCGCGTCAGCTCGCGTACCAGCCTGGACGGCGCCCTGCTGGGCACCGGCTTCCCGTTCCGGGACAATCAGATGGCCGACCTGGACAACTACCTGGGCATGTTCCGTAGCCTGATCGGCCAGACCGCCGGCATCCGCCGCGCTGGCTCGGCGAGCCTGGACCTGGCCTATGTTGCCGCAGGCCGTTTCGATGCATTCTGGGAGTCGGGCCTTTCCGAATGGGACATGGCCGCAGGCGTGCTCCTGATTCAGGAAGCGGGCGGCCTGGTGAGCGACTTCAATGGCGGCCATGACTTCCTCGACAAAGGTCACATCGTCGCCGGCAACATCAAGTGCTTCAAGGCAGTACTGACTGCCATCCAACCGCACCTGCCAGAAAGCATGAAGCGTTGAACATCTGACGCAGGAAAACAAAAGCACCTTTCGGGGTGCTTTTTTTATGCCTGCCAGCCATGCATCAGTGGCGCCGGCACAGGGCCAACGCCGGCAGCAAGATCACTGACCCGCGTCGCTGAGAATCAACTTGCCGTTCTTGTCCACCGGAATGGTGGGCCCTGGCTCACGATTCATTTTCACCTGGCCGACCTGATCGCCGATGGTGTACTTGACGTTGTAGCCCACCACTTTTTCACTGACGTCATTGACCGTGTTGCAGCGGGTCTGGGTCGTGGTATAGGTGTCACGCTGCTGCATGCCCTCCTGCACCTTGTTGCCCGCATAACCACCCCCCACCGCACCGGCCACGGTCGCGATTTTCTTGCCGGTGCCGCCGCCGATCTGGTTGCCCAACAGGCCACCGGCCAGCGCGCCGACCACGGTGCCGGCGATTTGATGCTGATCCTTGACTGGCGCTTGGCGAGTAACGGTCACGTCCTTGCACACTTCGCGCGGGGTCTTGACCTGCTGCTTGATCGGCTGCACGTCGGTGACCTGAGCATACTCAGGCCCTTTGTTCACCAAGCTGTAGGTCGCCACAGCACCTCCGGCAGTGACACCGACAGCACCTAGCACCGCACCCACCAGCATTGATTTATTCACGTGAACCTCCTGATCGTACATACGGGACTTGGCCCGCTTTCTCCTTGCCTTGGAGCAAAAAAAAGGGCGCGAGTTCAACACTCGCGCCCTTTCGTCCGCCAAGCGGAGCGTCAGTGGGTCATGGACGGTCGTCCACACCCTCGGTCTTGGCCGGCGGAATCAGGTCTTCGCTGTTCAAGTTGAGCCAGATCAGCACCACGTTAGCGATATAGATCGACGAGTAGGTACCGGCCATGACGCCGATGAACAGTGCCAGCGAGAAGCCAAACAGGTTGTCACCGCCAAAGAACAGCAAGGCGGCAATGGCCAGCAAGGTGGACACCGAAGTCGCCACGGTACGCAGCAACGTCTGGGTGGTGGAGACGTTGATGTTTTCGATCAGAGACGCCTTGCGCATGACCCGGAAGTTCTCGCGCACCCGGTCGAACACGACAATGGTGTCGTTGAGCGAGTAGCCGATAATGGCCAGCACCGCCGCCAGCACCGTCAGGTCGAAGGTGATCTGGAAGAACGACAGAATGCCCAGGGTCACGATGACGTCGTGGATCAGCGAGATGATAGCCCCCACAGCGAATTTCCACTGGAAGCGGAACGCCAGGTAGATAAGGATGCCACCCAGCGCCAGGAGCATGCCCATGCCGCCTTGGTCACGCAGCTCTTCACCCACCTGCGGGCCGACGAACTCGACACGCTTGACGGTGGCAGGGTTGTCACCGCCTGCCTTCTGCAGGGCCGCGGCTACCTTGTTGCCCAGCTGCGGGTCGTCACCCGGCATGCGCACGAGCAGGTCGGTGGTGGCACCGAAGCTCTGTACCACTGCTTCGTGGAAACCCGACTCGACCAGCTCGGCCCGCACCGCCTTGAGATCGGCCGGTCGCTCGTAGGTCAGCTCGATCAACGTGCCGCCGGTGAAGTCCAGGCCAAAGTTCAGGCCCTTTTGCCACCAGCTGAACAGGGCCAGCACGGTGAGCAGTACGGTGACGCCGAAGGCGACATTGCGTACGCCCATGAAATTGATGGTTTTCATCGCAGCTCCCTCAAACCCACAGCTTCTTGATGTCACGCCCGCCACAGGTCAGGTTGACCATTGCGCGGGTCACCATGACGGCGGTGAACATCGAGGTGAAAATCCCGAGGGACATGGTGACCGCAAAGCCCTTGACCGGGCCGGTACCCATGGCGAACAGGATACCGCCGACCAGCAGGCTGGTCAGGTTGGCGTCGATGATCGCGGTATAGGCGCGGTTGAAACCTTCATGGATGGCGCGCTGCACCGACATGCCGGCTTTGAGCTCTTCGCGGATACGCGAGAAGATCAGTACGTTGGCGTCCACCGCCATACCCATGGTCAGTACGATACCGGCAATACCCGGCAGGGTAAGGGTGGCGCCAAGCAACGACATCAGGGCCAGCAGCAGCACCATGTTACCCGCCAGGGCGATGGTGGCTATGACACCGAAGCCGCGGTAGATGGCAATGATGAACAGCGAGACGAACAGCATACCCCACAGCGAGGCGTCGATGCCCTTGGTGATGTTGTCGGCACCCAGGCTTGGGCCGATGGTACGCTCTTCGGCAAAGTACATCGGTGCGGCCAGTCCACCAGCACGCAGCAGCAGGGCCAGCTCGGACGATTCGCCCTGGCCGTTCAGCCCCGTGATACGGAACTGGCTACCCAGCGGCGACTGGATGGTCGCCAGGCTGATGATCTTCTTCTCTTCCTGGAAGCTCTGGACCGCAACGTCCTTCTCGACACCGTCGACCGTCTGCTTCACGTAGCGCGTGACAGGCTTCTGCTCGATGAAGATCACCGCCATGCTGCGACCGACGTTGCTGCGGGTAGCGCGGCTCATCAGTTCGCCGCCATGCCCGTCCAAACGAATGTTCACCTGCGGGCGGCCATGCTCATCGAAGCTGGCCTGGGCGTCGGTCACCTGGTCACCGGTGATGATCAGGCCACGCTCGACGGGCGCCGAACGCCCCCCTTCACGGAACTCGAACACTTCGGTGGTGGCTTTGGACGCGCCCGGCTCGGCACCGAAACGGAACTCCAGGTTCGCCGTCTTGCCCAGGATACGCTTGGCTTCGGCAGTGTCCTGCACACCCGGCAGCTCGACCACGATGCGGTTGGCGCCCTGGCGCTGCACCAGTGGCTCGGCGACGCCCAGCTCGTTGACACGGTTGCGCACGGTGGTGAGGTTCTGCTTGATCGAGTATTCGCGAATCTCGGCCACTTTCGCCTGAGACAGCGCCAGACGCAGCACGGCGAGGTCGTTGCGCTCGGTGGTGGTCAGGTCGAAATCGTTGAAATTCTTGCGGATCAGGGCGCGTGCCTGTTCGCGCGTAGCGTTGTCAGCAAAGCCGAGCATGATGCCGCCATCCTGCTGCGGCAGGCTGCGGTAGCGGACTCGCTCCTTGCGCAGCAAGGTCTTGACCTCGCCTTCGTAGACTTTCATGCGGGCGCTCATGGCCTTGTCCATGTCCACTTCCAGCAGGAAGTGCACGCCACCAGACAGGTCCAGGCCCAGCTTCATGGGGCTGGCACCCAGGTTGCGCAACCACTGCGGGGTGGTTTGTGCCAGGTTCAGCGCCACGACATAGTCATCGCCCAGCGCCTTGCGCACCACATCCTTGGCGGGCAGCTGGTCTTCCTGATTGGTCAGACGAATCAGGCCACTGCCCTTCTCACCCAGGCTCACGCCTTTGACTGCGATGTTCGCCTCGACCAGCGCCTTGCTGACGCGATCGAGATCGGCCTGGTTGACCTGCAGCGCCGAGCTGGCACCGCTGATCTGCACGGCCGGGTCATCCGGGTAGAGGTTGGGAGCGGAATAAATGAAACCGATCGCCAGTACCAGCAGGATCAGTGCGTATTTCCACAGAGGGTATTTGTTCAGCATCACGCCGCCCGTTCAAGACGCGGGGCGCGTTGCGCGCCCCGACTGGAAAAATGAAACCGGTAACTCAGATAGCCTTGAGCGTACCTTTTGGCAGGGTCGCGGCAATGGCGCCCTTCTGGAACTTCAGCTCGACAGTGTCGGACACTTCCAGCACCACGAAATCATCGGCCACTTTGACGATCTTGCCGGCGATACCGCCGTTGGTGACAACTTCGTCACCTTTTTGCAAGTTGCCCAGCAGGTTCTTCTGCTCTTTGGCGCGCTTGGCCTGTGGACGCCAGATCATCAGGTAGAAGATGACCAGGAAACCAACCAGGAAAATCCACTCGAAACCAGTACCGGCGGGGCCGGCGGCAGGGGCTGCAGCGTCCGCGTATGCGGCGGGGATCAAGAAGCTCATGGGTGCACTCCTAATGCAAATATTTTAATAATGGATGCAGACAGTCAGTCCAAGGGCGGTACAACAAGCCCGCGCTTGGCGTAGAAGGCGTCGACGAAGGCGGCCAATTTACCTTGTGGAATAGCCTCGCGTAAACCGGCCATCAAGCGCTGGTAATGGCGCAAGTTATGGATGGTATTCAACATGCTGCTGAGCATTTCGCCGCACTTGTCCAGGTGATGCAGATAGGCGCGGGAGAAGTTGCTGCAGGTGTAGCAGTCACAGGTCGGATCCAGTGGCGATTCATCATGGCGATGGAACGCGTTGCGGATCTTGATCACCCCCGTGTCGACGAACAGGTGGCCGTTGCGCGCATTGCGCGTAGGCATCACGCAGTCGAACATGTCGACGCCGCGGCGCACACCCTCAACGAGATCCTCCGGTTTGCCTACCCCCATAAGGTAACGAGGTTTGTCAGCCGGCATTTGCCCTGGCAAGTAGTCCAGCACCTTGATCATCTCGTGCTTGGGCTCACCCACCGACAGGCCGCCAATGGCCAGGCCGTCGAAGCCGATGTTCTCGAGCCCCTCCAGCGAGCGCATGCGCAGGTCCTGGTACATGCCGCCCTGAACGATGCCGAACAGCGCGGCGGTGTTGTCGGCATGGGCGTTCTTCGAGCGCTGGGCCCAGCGCAGCGACAGCTCCATGGAGGTACGAGCGATGTCGTGCTCGGCAGGGTACGGGGTGCACTCGTCGAAGATCATCACCACGTCCGAGCCCAGGTCGCGTTGCACCTGCATGGATTCCTCCGGGCCCATGAACACCTTGGAGCCGTCCACGGGAGAGGCGAAGGTCACGCCTTCTTCCTTGATCTTGCGCATGGCGCCCAGGCTGAAGACCTGGAAGCCACCGGAATCGGTAAGAATCGGGCCTTTCCACTGCATGAAATCGTGCAGGCCGTTGTGCTTCTTGATTACCTCGGTGCCTGGGCGCAGCCACAGGTGGAAGGTATTGCCCAGGATCATCTCGGCGCCAATGGCCTCGATGTCACGGGGCAGCATGCCCTTGACCGTGCCATAGGTGCCCACCGGCATGAACGCCGGGGTTTCGACCGTGCCACGGGGGAAGGTGATGCGGCCACGACGGGCCTTGCCGTCGGTGGCCAGCAGTTCGAAGGACATTCGGCAGGTGCGACTCATGCTTGCTCCTCGGGGCCGCGAGGCGCCGGATTGCGGGTGATGAACATGGCATCACCGTAACTGAAGAAGCGGTACCCCTGCTCGACCGCCGCCGCGTAGGCAGCCATGGTCTCGGGGTAACCGGCGAAGGCCGAGACCAGCATCAGCAGCGTGGACTCGGGCAGGTGGAAGTTGGTGACCAGCGCATCGACCACGTGGAACGGGCGACCGGGGTAGATGAAGATATCGGTGTCACCGCTGAAGGGCTTGAGCTGGCCATCACGGGCGGCGCTTTCGAGCGACCGCACACTGGTGGTGCCCACGGCGATCACACGCCCGCCACGGGCGCGGCAGGCCTCGATGGCGTCGACCACAGACTGGCTCACTTCGAGCCATTCCTTATGCATGTGGTGGTCTTCGATCTTGTCGACCCGCACTGGCTGGAATGTGCCTGCCCCCACGTGGAGGGTGACGAAAGCCTGCTCTACCCCCTTGGCGGCGATCTGCTCGAGCAGTGCTTCGTCGAAATGCAGGCCCGCCGTGGGGGCGGCGACAGCACCTGCCTTTTCGGCGTAGACCGTCTGGTAGCGCTCCCGGTCGGCGCCTTCGTCAGGGCGATCGATGTAGGGCGGCAGCGGCATGTGACCAACCCGGTCGAGCAGCGGCAACACCTCTTCGGTGAAACGCAGCTCGAACAAGGTGTCATGGCGCGCGACCATTTCAGCTTCACCACCGCCGTCCACCAGAATGACCGCGCCCACTTTGGGCGCCTTGCTCGCCCGCACGTGAGCCAGCACGCGATGGCTGTCGAGCACGCGCTCGACCAGCATTTCAAGCTTGCCCCCGGACGCCTTCTGGCCGAACAGCCGTGCCGGAATGACCCGGGTGTTGTTGAACACCATCAGGTCGCCAGGGCGCAGGTAGCCGAGCAGGTCGGGGA
This sequence comes from Pseudomonas sp. xss_4, assembly GCF_043104125.1. Classification (NCBI taxonomy): domain Bacteria; kingdom Pseudomonadati; phylum Pseudomonadota; class Gammaproteobacteria; order Pseudomonadales; family Pseudomonadaceae; genus Pseudomonas; species Pseudomonas sp. xss_4. The sequence goes on along the minus strand of NZ_JBICKJ010000090.1, from coordinate 41,258 downwards.
ATTGCCGGTGCTCGAGTGCACCGCTTGGCCCATCGAGCACCAGCAGGCGGCTGCCATGGCGCTCGGCCAATGGATGGCGGGCGATCAGGGAATCGGGGAGTTCGAAGGAGAAATCGGCAACGCGCATGATGATGTTCGGTTCGGCAGGGCCGGGAAGTTTAGCCCAAGGAATGAAAATTGACCATGAAAGACGATTGACCGACCGACGGCACCTCTCTATACTGCGCGCCACGCCCTGATGGCGGAATTGGTAGACGCGGCGGATTCAAAATCCGTTTTCGAAAGGAGTGGGAGTTCGAGTCTCCCTCGGGGCACCATCTTTTTCCTTTAAAATCAAGCACTTAGCGATTTTGACGGAAATGCTTTTGGAAGTAATTTTTGGAAGTCATTTTGGACCTTCCAAAGCGAAGAAACCCGGCCCAACGGCTGGGTTTTTTTTCGCCTAAATTTTGACCAGGCCATGCACTGTCCGGCCTACCTCCCCATCACTCCCCTCTTCACCAGCTCACCTGCTCAGCAGTCCACGTCGCCTGGACCTGCCGTGACCCATGGCACCGCTTAATCAACAACGAGATATTTTTTAAATCGCTTCACAATCTAAAATATAAAAATGGTATTATTATAATATAAAACTACATATTATTATTATGAGCAGACCAGAAAATATTGACGAGCATTTGGCAATGCTTGGGCAAAAACTAATTGATTCACTGGAAAAATTCACAGCAGACGGAAAACGCCAGCCGTGGGAATCTCCGGTATTTAAAGCCAGATATATGAATCCCGTAAGTGGCACTAAATACACACTGGAAAATGCGGCGCAACTGGCAATGATGGCAGAAGACCGAGGATTCAAAACCCCTTATTATCTAACGGCTAAGCAGGGGTTTGATTCTGGTATGTCTATGCAGAAAGGAACAGAAGCCAGCTACATCACCCAGCACTTTGTTATTTCGAAGCCATTGACGAAAAAGAATGGTCAAGGGCATGAAGAAGTGCTTTTAGACACAGATGGAAATCCAAAAATTTATAAACGGGCTGGCTCTAAACAAGTGCCAGTATTCAACCTTGACCAGTTCACTGGTGCTTTGCCAGCCAAGATTGAAAGGATTATTAGCGCTCAAAACAAGATTTCTACATCTGAGCAAGTTGAAACTGTTTATCAATCTTTGATAGACACAATGCCTACACCGCTCACAAGAAATATTGAGCCAGATGGACAACACAACTATTACAGTCCATCTAAAGATTCAATCAATGCCGCACCGTCAAATTTGTTTAAAAGCCGTCTCCATGAATTTCACACAATCGCTCATGAGATAAGCCATTCATATGGACATACCAGCCGAAAGAATCGTGAATCTTTGCATAAATATGGACAAGGTAATGAATATAGAGGATTTGAAGAATTAGTAGCAAACCTTTCAGCGCAACGCATTGCAGACCACTTTGGGCTTGAACTGAATGGAGCAGCTAAAGATGATATGAATGAGTCATTTAAAAATAATCATGCTTCATATGATTTAGGATGGGCTAATGCAGGATTCAAAGATAACCCTCAAAGAATTTGGGAAGCCATTAAGATGGCAGATCAGACAAGTTCAACAGTCATTCAGCTAATGACAGAAGACCTGAAAGCAAAGCTTGAACGCAATCCATCATTAGAAGTGCCGGATATTTTGAAAGCTTCAATTCAAGCCAAAAAAGACAGCGAAGCCGCTTATGAGCAAAGGCAAGCTGAAAAAACAACAAAAACAAGAAAATATAAAAGGTAATTATTATGAACGATATTTTGAAAGAATTGATTGACACTGATGAAGAATTAAAAGCTTTGATTGCATTGGGTTACACAATCGAAGAAGACCATGAGCAACCTGATTCCGTTAGTCAGTCCAAGGCACCAGCACAGCCCTACCCTGCCGATTTGAAAATCCACTGAATCCAGATTCTTAAACCGAGAGCCTTCAAGGCTCTTTTTTTATGCCTAATAATTTTGATATCCAGAAAATCAGAATTCTTAATTTTGATATCCATTTATTCTAAATAATCTGAATACTTCAGTGGATCGAATCAATTTCAATTATTAAAATAGCAGGCATATGGCAGAGACATAGCAGACCTATGCCATAGCTCTGGCAGAATTATGGCAGACCTCTGCCATAGATATAGCAGAAATATGGCAGACCCCTGCCATACAAATAGCATAGATATAGCAAGGGTTTGGCAGGGTTATGCCATAGGTATGGCAGACACATAGCAGAAATATGGCATTTATTTTTCGTTAATACCTACTTTTACGAATTCAATATGTTATAAATATAAGTATTAACAAATTAAATATATCTTGGAGAATATAAAATGCAAGCAAATACATTGTCTTTGGTAATTGAGAACGTAGTAAATCCAGCAAAATCTTCAATTTTTGCTCAGCTTCAAGCAATCTATAATGACATTATCGAAATGTTGGAAAGCAAAGACAGAAGCGTAATCATGGCTGCTATCTCTCAGAAAGGTGGCGTTGCTAAATCCACAATCATTTATCAATTCGCTGTCATGCTCGCAAATCTTGGCTTTAAAGTTCGCATTTTCGATTGCGATACTCAGCAGACTTTGCAGCATCAATGGAAAAAACGCTACGAATACAAAAAGCAAGAAATGGCTTTTATCAAGCAAGCAAAAGAAGAACTTGCTAAGAAAGTGGCAGAAGGCAAATTGAACGAATATTTCAGAATCAATTCTGAAAAAAGCATTGCCAAGCGTGAAGAACGTCTTAAAGCGATTTCAAGTATTGACTTTGCAAATCACAATCCAGAAGTAGATTTCTCAGAAGTCATTAAAACAAGCGCTGATTTTGACGTTGTATTGTTTGATACAGCTTGCCACCTTAGCGATGCACAGTCCCCTTTGTTGTATGTGTGCGATTCCATCGTTATTCCTTTTAATAACTCTGACGATGAATTCGATACTAACGTGCGTGTTAAGAAATTCATTCAAGACGAGAAAGTAAATGCGGCTGAAAACGACGAAGTAATCACTGCTGACATTCGTTCAGTGATTATCGACCGCCCTAACACTGCCAAGGATCGCACTGAATATGTGAAAAATCTTTGGATTGATTATGGCTACCAGAAGACGCACGGCCTTCTTGAATCACGTTTGACTAACCGCCAAATCTACCGTGACGTTAAGAATTTCGGCCTTGGCGTTGGCGAATTGGAAGGCCAAGCTGGTGAAATTGCTTCGCTTGAAATCGCCACATTGTTCAAAGAATTGTTGGTTTCATCTGATGCCAAACAAGCAAAAAGGGTTAAGGCTTAACAAGCCTTTTTCAAACAGAAACAAAAAACTAATCACTAACTACATGAGGAAATAAAAATGAAAAGACAACCAATCCGCTTAGACAATGAAGAAATTCTTGCTGATTTTGACCCGCTGTTAAATCCAAAACCGGCAGTTCTCGCTGTCGTCGAAGCTCCAACACCTGAACCAGTTGCCACGCCTGAAACGGCTAAAAGCGTTGCTGAAAAAGGGCTTGAAAGCTATCTGAACACTTGGAATGAAGCACCAGCAAAATACGAACACATGGCCTTCAACGAAGAAACGAAAGCGCTTGTAGAGGCAGTTCAGGAGCTTGAAGCCTTCAAGAACGCTGGCAGTAAGCGTCCAAGTATGATGAAGAACAAAGCCCAGTCATTCCAGCGCTTCGCTCAAATGGGGATGTTACTGATGCTTCAAGCAGAGACTGACACAGAGATAGCAAAGACCTTTGCCGATCTTTTTCAAAAATCAAAACCCGCAAAGGACCGCTAAATCTTGTAACCCTTGAAACCCGCCATTCGGCGGGTTTGAGTTCTTTTATTTTTTACCCTGGCTGCTGGTGATTCTTTTCAGATTGTTGTCAAATTTTTCTTTTACTTCAAGCTTATCTTTGTCGTAAATCCAGAACTGCACACCAGACAGAAGCAATGTTTTATCAGTATATTGATCAACGCTATCGTGATTTATATCAAAATTCCCCCAGCGCATTACTACCGGGTCCGCGACTTTACCTACAATCGCCACTGAAAGAGATTTTTTGAGTGACTCCGCCTGATCCATTGGCACTTGAACAGTCATGGGAATATGGTCAGTTACAGACAGATTTGTTTTAAAGCCGACTTTATAAGAAATGCTTTCGTATACAGGCAAACCATACCTTTTTTCTCCTCGCACTGACTCTGTAGCGATTGAGACAGAAAGCGGAAAACTTTTTGACGAGCTATATGGCGTTTTTTGATCGAACGTGGTATCAAACTCTACTTCCAAATCAAACCGCTCATTATCCGCATCATATTTTATTGTCTGCCTCGATGGGACAAAAAAGACAAGACTCGGCTTTCCCTCTACACTATTTACAGTCGATATAAACTCAGCTTTTCGCGCTGCAAAAGCTTCTTTCTTCTCAAATTCTTTTTTCTCATCAAGCCCGAGTTCATTAGCTTTGTCAATTATAGATTTGATATCATGCTTGATGATGATGCGCTTTAAAGATATGTCTGTGTAAGACAGCGGCCCATAAACAACTGGTGGTGCGGGTGGTGCAGGTGGTGGTGCCACTTTGGCAGGCTCAATGTTCGCTTGGGCCTTAGCAAGCTCTGTGTAAGCGTCTTTTTTGTCTTCGCAAGCTGTCAAAACGAAGCAAGATGCCAGAATCAAAGCTCCGGTTATTTTAAATTTCATTCCTTAAAATCCTTAAACCGCTGTAAATTTCGGCGGCAGTATACCTTTTCTCGATAGCTTTGTGCCATTACTTTAAATGCACAAGAAAATTTTATAGATTTTTTTAAAATACACCAACTTAAAATGATATAATTTAATTACAACAAAATTGAAATATATGACGAAGAAACACAACAAGAAGATTGAAGTTCAAGCTTTATCAAACGAAGAAATGGATTACCTCGAAAGTTTAGGCTCATTTGAATTTCACGAAGATGAAGAAATGATGATCTTTGTTAAACCTACTAAAAGCTTAGATGATTACTCTAATCTGGCTTATCAGCGCTTTGAAAAGGAATTCTTAATATATGAAAATACTTCCTTTTCAATAACTAAAAAATTTCACCTCACAAGAGCAAGGTTATCATTTTTCATTCACAGCAAATTAGTTGCAGCGGATAGTTTATTAAAATGGAACGATGATTACTGTTTAGAACCCAAAAAAATAATCATTAAGGAGTTACAAGAAGCCAACGAAAACATTATCAATTACAAAAAAGAAATTGGTTTAAAAGAAGGAGTTGAGGCAGAATTTGAATTTCTAAAAAATGACAGATTTTATAGACCAGCAAAACAGAAGCCTTTGCCAAAATTAAAATAAATCAGCACTTAATCAGCTTTAATTCATTCCAGTTCGTCAAATAATTTTGTGATTTAAAATCCATTTTCATAGACCAACTGGCTTGTTTCTTTTCCCGAGCAATCCTAATCGTCCCCCTGCCCCATCGCATATTTACAACATCAATCACTTTCATCAATTCAGGAGCATTACGCCGAGGTTCAGGCGCAAACAAATCATGCTGGGCATTCTTAGCTTCTGAAAACTGACTGAGAACTACACCAGCCTTGGCATATCTATACCCATCCAAAAATATCTTTTCAAGCCCAGCCAATGCGGCTTGAACAAAATCACGGCTGTCATCAGATGGAGATTCAAGCCCCACAATAATGGCTTTGCTGTAAGGCTTTTCATCGAAACGAGACGTTTGGATAAAGACTTGAATACAGCTTGCAAGCTGTTTTTCAGATCTCAATTTCACACATGCTCGGGCTGCATACGTTGCCACAGCTTCACGCAAGCCATTAATGCTTTCTACTCGACCATTAAAGGATCTGGTAGAGGCAATCGTCTGTTTTGGTTCAGCATGTTCTTCAAGCGCATAGCAAGACACACCAGTCAATTCGATTGCCGTTTTTTCGATGTTGACATTGAAATGCTTGCGCAGAGTCTTCTTATCATACTGCGACAAATCCCATGCGCTTTGAATTTTCATTGATTCAAGATGCGCAGAAATCCGCCTACCAACACCCCATATTTCAGATACAGGCATCCACTTCAAAAGCTTGTCCCGCTTCACTTCATCTAGCAGAACCACCACTGAATCAGTTTTTGCTTTCCATTTCTTTGCTGCGAAATTCGCGGCCTTGGCAAGCGTTTTTGTTGAACCTATGCCCACACCAACCGGAATTCCCGTAGCCATAAACACGGCTTTTCTCATTTCATGGGCAAGCTTTTCTAAATCACCAGGAATGCCGGTTAGGTCTAACCAACATTCGTCAATGCTATAAATTTCTATACGAGGCGCGAACCTCCAAAGCACAAGCATTACACGATTAGAAATTTCTTGATAAAGCGCATAATTTGAGGAAACGACACGCAAGCCATGAGTTTTCATCAGATGCTTAATTTCAAAGAATGGTTGTCCCATTTTTACACCTAGGGCTTTACACGCATCATTCCTCGATACCACTGCCCCATCCCCGTTACTAAGAGCCGCAATGGGTAGACCTGGCACCCTCAGCGAGCCATCAAGGGTCGCTTCCGCAGAGACGTAGAAGCAATGACAATCGACCAGTGCAAAGACAGCCATACGGCCCCCTCAGCGCCTTGAAACACGGTGAAGGTTCCAGAGCACAACACCCCAGCATTCGACGTCTTCCCACTCCCCTACCAGCACATCAGCGCACATAGGGTTATGGGCCTTCAAGACGGGGGGCAAGCCGGGGCGTTCAAGGTATTGCTTTGCAGTGAAGTCACCGCCCATCACGCATATCACAACGTCCAGATCGAGCGGTTCTAGCGCTCTATCGACTATCAGAACGTCCCTATTGTAGATGCCGAGATCTCTCAGACTCTGACCGTCAGCACGCACAAGCCAACGGCTTGGCTCACGTAGACCCACTAGTTCGTCAAGGCTAAGTGGTGGCTCAGCATATTCAAGCGCAGGGCTTGGGAACCCACAGGAGACACGCCCTAGCACGGGCTTTTTGAGACGTTCAGGAAGGTAGAGGACTGGGCCAAGGACGGTGAACATGGTGAAAACTCAATGACTGTATGGACATACAGTAGCCCACGAATGCCTGTGACAGCAACCATCGTTGAAGACTCTTAGAGGTCCGATCTGAAAATATTTAATATATTTCATTGCTTAATACTTATATTTCAAATAATAAATGATAGAATAAATTTAGAGGTAATTTAACATGACAAATTATAAATACAACCACACATTTTTAGCCCTAAAAAAAATGGGTTACGGAATATCAATAAAGAAACACCCTAGCAACATAACTAAGATTTACGCCACTCAGAACGGCGAAAAAATAGAGATCTATGGAGAAGTTAATGAAAACCAGCAGAGGAAAACTAAGAAATATTTAGCTAAAGAAGCTGGCTATCACCTTTTTAGCGATGTTTCAGCTCAATTTACATCGTCTAATTCAATCGTCGATAGCAAAATGAGAGAGATTTTAGAGGAATTGCCCAGCGTTCATAAACAGAATGCGATCTACTGCTTAAAAAAATGTCTTGAAGACATAAATAAATATCGTCCTGATGGCGATAAATTCGACTTTGACAAAATGGTAAAATTGATAGAAGAACTGAATATTGGTGAGGAATCACATGAATTTAACAACTGAACAAAAAGAATTGATAGCCAATCAATCAAAAGAAGCGGCATTAGCGTTTAACGAACAGCAACAATATCAAAGAGACGAAAAGTCATATATCCAAATATACGCTGAACGTAGAGATGAAATTCTGGCTAAAGCTGGTGTTAAAAACCCAACAACAGATGAAATCTATCATATCGAATCAACGATAATTCAAAAAGAATTTAAGGACATTCTTGAAAATTCTCCAAGGCTTAAAATATTAAATAGATTGGTAGAAGTTGGCGCAGTGACACTCAATCATCACCAGCATGAGTTTCCATCAATCGAACTTTACAACAGTAAAATAGAAAATGGCATGTATACGCTCATGTCAGTTGAACCAAAGCAACAGGGCAAACGGCTTTCAGATGGTGTAGATATTTTCGTTTGGGGAATTGACGATTATTACAAACAGTCATCGTTGAAAGAGGGTTTGGAAGAAGCGCAAAAAATGGTCTGTAAAGTCATAAACGAATTAAAAGAAAAAGAGGATTTAATAAACTCAGTGAAAAATAATAATCGAGTAAAACCCGGTTTCTAAAACAGCCCGAAGGGGCTTTTTTTTCGTCAAAGAAAAAATATTAAATTATTTTAGATATTTTATTCGTTAAAGCTTATATTCATAAAAATAAATGGTATTATATTTATATAGAGAAATGATTCTCTAAATAACAAATATCAAAAAGGTAAATATCATGACTACAGAAGTAAAAGTAACATACACAACAGATGAAAATGGCGACGAAACAGTAATGAGCGTAAACAGCCCATACAACAAATCCTTTATAGAAAGAGCAAGAAAGTTGCACGGGAAATTCAATACAACATCAAAAGCTTGGGACTTTTCACCAAAAATTAAGGTAAAAGTTTTTGACGCTTTAAGAACTGTTTACGATTATGAGGAACCAGGGGTTGTTGTTGAAAAAGTCGATATTTTAGTAACAATAAATGAAAAGGTATTTGGATTTACAGGCGATGTAATTTTGGGAGGGAGAATCATCGCAGTTGGTAAAGAAAGAGACTCAGGGGCTTATGAAGGAAAAGATGTGAATATGGTTGAAGGTGAAATGTCTACAGGCGGAAGCAGAAAAAACTGGTTTACATATATAGATGCTGGAACAGTTTTGGAAGTTTTCAACGTAAACAAAAAGACTTTGAAATTGTGGGATAATGAAGAAGCAGTATCATACAAGATAATTGAGAACAAATAAGAATAGCCCCCAGGGGCTTTTTTTTCGTCAGCTAAAAAAATATTAAATTATTTTAGATACTTAATCGCTTAAAGCTTATATTTAGATAATTAAATGTTATTATATTAGTAAGGAGATAAGAAACTCTCTGATAATAAAAATAATTGGTGCAAACATGTCAAATTTAAAAATGGAGTTCACAAACAATCAATATCAATGCTACACAATATATGATTTGAAAGACTATCCCAAAAACGCTGGTTTCCGTTGGGAAATGAAAGGCAAATACTGGTATGCAGATAACATAATAGCTGCAAAAAAATTAATGGAGAAATTGAAGAAAGATAGGATTGAAGTAGAACAGACTCCATATTTTGAAGATCAATACACAAAAGAAGTTAAAGACCACAAATCAAATCTTAAAGCCGCTTCAAAGGTTTCGTCTAAATTTAAAGCGCCTGCTCCTGCTGGACTCGAATACTTACCTTACCAAAAAGCTGGCATTGAATACGCTTCCAAAAAAGGCAATGCACTTTTCGCTGATGAAATGGGATTGGGTAAAACAATTCAGGCAATCGGCGTAATCAACACAAAACCGGACGTTAAGAGATTGCTTGTGCTTTGCCCAGCAACATTAAAAACAAACTGGAAACGTGAGCTTAAAAAATGGCTTGTGAATGACGATTTAAGAAACGCAATCAGCGTTGTAGGCAACAAGATTGAATTATCAACTGCCGATGTTATATGCGACGTTATGAATTATGATTTAGCTTCAAAGAAATTAGCCATTCTTGAGTCAGTAGAATACGACTACATAATCTTTGATGAAGCTCATTATCTTAAAAATGGAGAATCAAAAAGAACAATAGCAGCGTTAAAAATCCAATCGAAAAAATTCTTAGCATTAACTGGAACACCATTCCTCAACAATCCATTTGAAATATTTACGATTGCGAACAAGCTTGACCCAAATGCTTTCAAAACTTATGGATCTTTTGGATACAGATATTGCTCAGGTCATTTTCATAAAGTAGAACCAGCGTCATTGAAAAACCTTGACGAGCTTCAAGCTAAATTGAAAGAAGCTGGCATGATTCGCAGATTGAAAAAAGACGTATTGAAAGAGTTACCAGACAAAATTCATTCAACCCTTGCGATTCCAACAGACAATTCAAATTCAGATTTTAAATTCGCCATTCGTGGAGAAGGTCAATTCATTGAAAAGTCATTCAAAGAATACAATTCAATAATGACTGCCTTGGCAAAAATGACCAAAAAAACTGAACAATATGATGAAAAGCTTAAAGAATTAAGAGCTTTAAGATCTGACTTCATGAGCCAGATGAGCAGGATTCGTAGAGAAACGGCTACTGCAAAAGCGCCTATCGTAGTGGAATATCTTCAAGAAGCTGTTGAGAGCCAAGGCAAGGTTGTATTCTTCGCTCACCACTCTGACGTGCTCGACATAGTGCAGAACAAGCTTTCTGAGGCTGGAATCAAGGCAGTGCGTGTAGATGGGTCTATGAGCCAGAAAGCCCGTCAGGCGTCCATTGACGGATTCCAAAGCGGCGATGCTCAGGTCTTCATTGGTTCAATCAGGGCTTGCTCAGAAGGTATCACGCTCACAGCTTCATCGACTGTTTACTTTGGAGAAATGGACTGGACACCAGCCAAAATGATGCACTGCGAAGACAGATGCCACCGCATTGGTCAGAAAAACTCAGTGTCAGTTATCAACGTGGTTGTTGAAAACACAATTGACGACTACATAGCATCGACTCTTGCAAATAAAAGGATTGTTATAGGCAAACTTTTAGATGAAGAATCAGATCAAGATGGTGAATACAAAGAGTTTAGTTTCTACGATTTCTTCAAATATTTCGGTAAAGACGCCGAAATCATTGGAGAAGAAGAAATTCAAGCAGCTTAATGAACTGGCCCGGAAGGGCTTTTTTCATGCCCCAATAAAAATATTATAATATTTTCGATATTTTATTCCTTAAAGCTTATATTTCAAAAAATATATGGTATTATATATTTAAGGGAAAGAAAATCCCACAATAACTAAAAATGGAGAAAATCAAAATGACAAATATTAACTACACAGAATTAAAGAAATTAGGCGTTGAACCTATTTACAAATCAAACAGAAATGGCAAAGGCCGTTTATATGCAACTGATGTTAAAACTGGTGCAAGACTAGAAAACAGCGAAGGTTTCATTTTTGAAGAATATTACGACAATAATGGCATTTCAAAAAACCCGGTGACAGCACGCACAGATTCACACATTTGGATAGCAACGGAAAATCTTTTAGCGAAAGTGAAAGCTCACTTAGCAGCTTAAAAAGAACTGGCCCGAAAGGGCTTTTTTTTCGTCCATAAAAAAATCCTAAAATATTTTAGATATTTAATTCCTTAAAGCTTATATTTGTGAAAATAAATGTTATTATATACTTAAGAGATAAATATCTTTACTAACAAATACTACAAAGAGGAAATAGTATGTTCAAAATTAACTACACGCTTGAATCAATTTTTGGATTAACCAACACAACATCTTCAATAGAATGGAACAGATTCATAAACGACAATGCATCAGAGCGAAAAAAGGATGATAGCTTCATTGGACAAATAGGAAACTTGATTTTCAGCAGAACAGTTGGAAGCGAAACATTAAACATAAAAACAATAAACGAATAAGAGGATAATCATGATATTTTCATTTAAAGGCAGCAGCTTTTCAGTTTCACCAGCTAATGATATGAATCAACGAATTCATCCAGCCACTTTAAACTACGTTTATGATGAATTAGAAGATGACTTATTAGCGAAATTCAACGAAAACGAATATGTAATTAAAAAGGTTGATTTTGACACGAATGAATTGAAATACTTCTACGAACATAAAGTTTCAGCAATCATCACAAAAAAAGATGGTATATATGAAGATGGATCAATATTAAACCATCTTGGAAATGCAACAACAGAGGAAATTACGACTCATCGAAACCATATACATTACGTCAAAACCGTTATTGAAAAGAAAACCAAGCGCCGATAAGGCGTTTTTTCTTCCATAGTTTTAATAATTCAAAATGGTATCATTCAATTAAGCATGAGATTATTCATGTGAATGAGAAACCAAATGGATAAAAAATATGATGAATTAACTGATTATGAAAAAATTAAGTTTTTAAATTTTGGTGTTGAACCAAGATCTGCCCAATACAGACACCTTGTGTATTATCTGACGAAAGACGGCAACAGGGTTTTGCAAAACGGCGAACCAGTGAAAGTCAAATTCTCAGACACAAACGGTAAGAACAAGAACCCTGCTGAAGTCAGACCAAACAGCGCAGGACTCTACGCACTGCGAGATCTAAGGGAAAAGGCAGAAGCCATCAGGCCACCACCACAGCCCGAAAGACCCAAATCCAGAATCAAGAACAGGCCATGACGGGCCTTTTTTGTTGCCTGCAATTCGCCCCAGGTCGAACGTGTGATCGGCTCTGTAAGCCCCGGTAACGCTGGGTTAGCAGACTTATGGCAGGACTCTGCCATAGCTATGGCAGACCCATAGCAGGAACATGTCAGAAGATAGCCATACGTCGACAAGATCCATAGCATCGCCTTGGCACGGCCAAGGCCACCAGTCGAGCTGCAGATCCCCACCCTACTCTACTCCCCATCTTCTAACGTCACTCCGGCGCTCTGGCAGGGTTATGCCATAGGTATGGCAGACTCATAACAGGAATCTGGCAGGAGGCTGGTAGACGCATGGCAGGCCCATAGCAATGGTATGGCAGGCTTCTCGTAGACGATTAGCAAGCGCATGGTAGAAGAATGGCAGATGGTTAGCAGGACGCTGGTAGACGCATGGCATGACGTTAGGACGGGCTTGCTACGGCTCTGGTAGGAGTGTGGCAGGATTCTGGCAGATGGTTGCTATGGCTATGGCTATGGCAGTAGGTTGCTATAAAGCTGGCAGGGTTATGTAAGAGGTCTGGCAGACCGAGGAAGGATCGAGCAGAGGCGCAGAACCCCAAGGCCCAGGCGAAAAAAAGCTACCAAGTAAAGGTAGCTTTCAGGTGAAGCGTCGAGATTGTGAACGTATGCGATTGATCAGGATTTTTGAGATTGCCAAACCGCCAATCATCCACACCACTGCAAAACCGATCATGAAGTAATAGTGAAAAGCGCTATTGTTAGCCAAGAAATCGTTGTGGGCTATTGAGATTGCTCTGGCCGAATATCCGTTAAGCTCAGGCGAGAAATCCCAAATGAAAATTCCAAGAACGTATGAAACCATCATCTTGTAAAAGAAAACCGTAAATATTAAAAGCAAAGTCCATTTGCAAATCACATAGTGTGCGAACGCATTATTCATTTTTCACCTTCCATTTTTCCTAAATATTTTCCGAAATAAAGGAAGCAAGCACCCATTACCAATGGAGCATTCATAATTAAGAATTTGTGGTCGTAAATTACTGACGGTCCTAACTTTGAATGTCCATACATAAAGAAAAACAGAAGAAAAAATGTAACGAAGCCAGCAACAATGGTGCGCAGGGTTGAGACAACCCCATCTGCAAAGCCTAAAAACAATCTCATTTTTAAATCTCCATATGTCTTATTTATTCCAATTATAGCATATGCCTTTCAACAAACAAGCGTATTCAAATAAATATTTGAACCGCTTATCTTAATTTTTAAATTGCTCTTGTGATTTTCTGCATTTGTTGCTGAATTTGAGATTGAATTTGCTCGCCCAACCCTTCGTTACGCAGATTATATGTAAAGAAACTTTGGAGCTTGGTAACAAGATTGCCAGCCATTGAGCTTAATTTGATTATAAAAACAGTATCAAGCAATTGAAATATGAAAATCTTCAAAGACAGGTTAATGATTGAATTTATAAATTGTCCATTCTCCCCGATAAACGATGCACCCATTGCCGTGGCCCAAAATCCCACCAATACCATGGCAAACCCATAAATTCCTAAAACCAGTAAAAACGCTGCAAACATGACTGGCAATGAAATTATCAGCCACAATGACGCAGAGAATATAGAAGCTATGCTCACTCCAGCTTGAACGGGCTTCGTTAGGTTCTCATGCGATGGGAAAGCGCTTTTCAATAGATCTATCTTATAGCCGAGCGTCATGAATAATGCCCCGGCAACAGTTGCGAGCATCATTCCACCCAGGACGAAAATAGGAGATAGTCCGGCTATCAATCTTATAAATGAAAACCCTAAAGCTAACTGCAAGAAATGAATCGCCAGATCTATAATTTTCAGGAATGGGGAGTTTGGCATTGTTTGTTCTAAGAGGATGTGAACCCCTTTGAGCGATACGATAATCTCGAAAACTGCTTGTGCATACATAAGATTTGAAGATGTTGATGCGGCCATTTGATTCAAATAGGGAACTTGGCAAGTGTTATCAGTTTGAAAGCAGTCTTCACCTGTAAACCCAGCATTATCGAACATGTTACCGCCTAAAAGGTTTGCAGCAGCTAATAAATGATGTTCCACATCATCTTTATTTGACCAAAAGCTTTCACCCAAAGCGGTTGCTAAACTTTTATCTCTATCTATAAATTTTATATTTGAAAGACCACCAGATAAATCAGATGCGATCTTTGCTGATTCAGCTTCATTTAGACCCACTGCGTTTCTGTATGCAGAGAGCGATTCGCTACTAATTGACGATATTTTGCTAAGCTCAGACTTAACCTCCGCCCTCCATTTTGACGCTCCAACTTCTTGCGTAACGAGATCGAGCATGAAACTGATAGCGTTCACATTGAAAACCAATGAGGATTTTTCCATTTTCTCGCCATAATCAACACCCACCGTAGCAAAAGTTTTGGCGAACGCCTTAATCGCATTGTCTTTAATATATTTCAAGCTTTGAGAATCTACATTTAACTCTGGCAAGAAGGAAACTATATTGCCTTCACCAAGCAAAGGGATTGAGTTTGAATCAACATTCAAACAATCTTTATAAGCAATCATTGAATCCTTTAGCGCTTCTCTTTTACCATCTACTTTTAAGGAATTTGCGCAGAGATTCTTTTTATATTCGTATTGATAAATTCTTGCTTGATTGTTTAGCTCAATGAGGGCGTCATTTATTGTGGATTCAAAACCGCTATAGGAAACAGAGCCAGGGTCGAATGACGTGTATCCTGCGGCTATGGCACATTTCTGACTTCTTTTAGCTTCACCATCGGAAAGCGTGCCCCCAAAAAATGTATCTGCATCAGCTTTACTATTCTTCAAACAGTTTGAAAAAGCAGTATCAACAAACTCAACTGAAATACCTTTATTCCTAAGATTGAGGTTATACATTTCTAATCGCATTCTGTCGTTGTTGTCAGCAATGTGAACCATAGAATCAAAAATCGGCCCTATCTGCTCAGTAGCATACGCCTCAGCACGTTGCTGATAAGCCGAAGGATCGTTCACAGTTGTCTCAGCGAGTGAAGGCGCAGTCATCATCATGATGTAGGCAACAAATAGCACAGACACGAACACAGCGC
The DNA here is from genome assembly GCF_043104125.1 of Pseudomonas sp. xss_4. NCBI lineage: Bacteria > Pseudomonadati > Pseudomonadota > Gammaproteobacteria > Pseudomonadales > Pseudomonadaceae > Pseudomonas > Pseudomonas sp. xss_4. The sequence goes on along the minus strand of NZ_JBICKJ010000090.1, from coordinate 25,824 downwards.
CCCATACCAGCGCATACAGGCCACCGCATACTAGGAGAAAGAAAATCATTGCATAGTTTATGAAGGCATAGCCAAAGCCATGGCTCAAGACGAACTGGCCTTGATGCTGTGTATAAGTCATTCTAAAAATCTGGAACATGACTGTCAGCGTCAAGAAGATTTCACACAGGATTGCAGTTAGGGAATCCGTAATGTCGAATATGTAGTTGAACCCCGTAGTATTTTCAGATGGCTCTACTGAAATCTCTTTCCAAGTAAGAACAGACCCAACGACGTTTACGAAAGCGGCAGCGCCTGGAGTTAGCAGAGACTCAATATATCCAAGGGGGGAATTTTTAATATTGTATGAAGCGCATTGAGCAAACGTTGTGCTGTCTTGCACAATACACGTTGCATGTTCATCAATCGTTTGCGTGATTTGCTGTTCTGTTTGAGCATGGCTCAGTAAAGGTATAAATGCCATCAACAGAATGATTAGAATTTGTTTCATAGAAATTTAGATTATTTAATGCAATTATAGCATTGTGGACTATTATATTTCGTCTTTAACGTCCTTATTTTTGACTAAATCACGAAATTCTTTTTGTTGCTTTTTCTTTGCTGCAGCTTCATCTTTTGCCTTTTTGATTAGTGGCATTTTGAATTTCACAAGAAAAAAATATCCAGCTATGAAAGCAACGATTATGACAATGGCTATGCCAGTCGTGGGGCTGAACAGATGGAAAGCATCTTTAAATAGAAAGAGGATTATCAAAGCAAGTAGTGCGATGTATAGAGATCTGATATTCATGTCAAAATTTATTTGTTATACCAAATTATAACATTTCCGCTTGATTAAATTGCTTGGCTATCAAAATTTCTGGTTAAAAAGAAACCCGCCAAAGCGGGTTATCTTATTGACTTTCGTTTGAGGATTTCAAACCTTGTGCGCCAAATTTTTTGGCAGTTTCTCTAATTTTACTTCTCTCTTCCTTTTGAAGATCTCTTTTATACTTACTTTTAGAATTTGTCGCATCAATTAAATTATTAGACTCAGATGAAACCATCCTAATCGCATCAATTGCTCTTGAATCGAATAACGTTTTTGCTACACGCTTAATTTCTTGGTCTGCACTTGAATTATATTCAAACTTGCTCATAAATTCCTCACCTACGCCGTAGATATTCTTTATCAATGAATGCACAGTGAAAGCACACATTATCATTGCAAAAACAGCAGCCATTAGTGAGCCAATAATTCCGGTATCTGATCCACCTAGTATATGCCAAAGGATCGGAGCCACATCAAACAAATCTAACGCTATGTATACAAATGCAGTCAAGAACGCATATACAGCTACAAGCAATGTGAGTGAAACGATTGCATTAAACAATGCAGCTCTATGTTTTCTAAAGTTATCTATGTCCAAAGAAACTAACATTCTGATGACGTAATACGGACCATATAGATTCTGGAACATTGTTATGTTCACTAAGAATTTAATTAACACGTTAGTCAAAATGAACGCTGGAAGCCAAGGCAATAGATACTTCATGATAAAACCAGCGCCAAGCAAAATAATTGCAACTGGTTTTAAAGCTTCTGTTGCAGACGTTGCAGCCGCCATAAATATTTTTACTAACTTAGTCCCACCACCTACGACCACTTTTGCAATTTTACCTACCATCTTTTGATCGGTCCCAACAGACGCCGCACCATTAGTAAGATTTTCTGCTAAATCAGCAACACCATCTACTGAATCTGCAGCCAAATGAAGCACAGAATTCATGACAAACACCTTCAATGAATAAGAAATTAATTCATCACCCATGTTTGACGTTTCAGCTAATAAATTGGCTTTAGGACGCATCTCGCATGGAATCGAATCTTTCAAACAAGCCTTAGCACCATCATAGATTGAAAGATTTGGATCTAAACGACCAAGCACTTTTAAGGAATCGGTAGGAATACCAACAATTTCGGAGATTATGCTTTTCATCATCGAATTAAGCTTATCTGCCATTGAAGAATCAGATTCTGGCGTCAGTGCAGAAAGGTTAATTACTGACTGTAAATAAGCATATTGCATATCAACTGGATAGAAATAAGTCGCTAACTGCTTGGACTTTTCATCATCAGCTTCTAAATCTTTGGCATTCCATAAATCCTCAGTGTTAACTTTTGTAGGGCTTTTTCTGATTTGTTCATTAACAAGGACATGAATAGCGTCAGTGATAAACGCATCACGCTTTGCAATAGACCCTTGAATTCTTGAACGAGCCGAACCATCCAAGGCATAACCGACAAGGCCAAGCGTTACGTTTCTCAATGAAGCACCAGCCATTGCTTGCAGGTATGTCTGATCCTCATTTATATATTCCTTAACACCTTCCATGAACGAAAGCACTGCAAAATCATAAGCCGCTTTGTAAGCCATTACCTGCGCTTTGTAGAGCAAAGCATCTTCGGGCTTCTCAGAACCAAGGGCGATAACTCTATTGTCGTTCTCACGCAGGAAAGCACATTTGAACTGAACATTTGTCATTCCCTTTGCTAAAAAGGTTTTAGCGTCTTCCCCCATCGAAGCGTTAAGTTTGTCAATATTCTTCTTATTGTCACGAACATCACTCCAATGCTCAGTGCATTCCTTATTGATCTGAGCCTCAGCTATTTTGAAGAAATATTTCAATTGGTTGCTTGTCAAAGCACCTGATTTGTCAGCACCCTGGACACCAGCCATTACTGCAGAAGTCACTAATCCTGAAAGCACTATTCTTGACTCTGGAGTAGTCGAACCTATTTCATCCATCTTTACAGCGCCTACTTGCTCTTTAGTAAATTTCTTGGCATAAGCCTTGATTGAATCTTTCAATTCTCCCAAGCCCTGATATTTAGTCGCATCCTCATACAGAGTTGCGCTATTCACGTTGCCAGACTGCATCAACGGGATTAAAACAGCAGATGCCTTTTCAGCAGAACTCAGAATTATGTTATTACTATTGCTCGCAGAATTATCAACAACAGCCTGGATTTGCTTAATCAATGTGCCATCGTTAACAGATGTATTAGTGCTTTGCTCGAAAGATTCAGCATTAGCATTGATTTCTACTGTTCCGTAAAGGGAGTCATAGCCGTAAACCTTTCTTTCGTCAACACTGTAATCACCTGTATTTCTTCTGATATTTACAGAGCGAGATATTTTATAGAGATTCACAACATTACTAAATGAAGTAGTCATATCAATATTGAACCAACCGTCATTTTCAGCGTTAACTTTCAATTGCTGAAATTCATTGAATTTGGCTAATGCCTCACCAACTGTATATCCCCCAGTGTATTTAACAAACCATCTATCACGCTCAGCTATCCCCGCCATATTTAATTGAAGCTTAGCTTGACGAGTTTTTAAAATGGACAAAGCAATTTCAGTCATATTGTTTGAATTTGCAGCGATGGTGTATTTATCGTTAGCTGAAGGCACAGACGAGTGATTAGCTATTTGTTGCTGAACTGTCATCGTCAGAAGGAATTTGTTGGCGTATCCATTTATTGTAAGAACAACGATTACGATGAAACTCTTGAAGAAGAATATTATTCCAGATGCGAAACCAACAACGACTAACTTATTCGCAATCAGGGTCATCACTTCATCCCATCCATCCCCTTTCATTAAATGGACTGTGCCCCAGATTGAAAGGAATAATCCAGAAATCCCAAATATGACGATTAACGCATAATTTCTATTATCGTCTAGCCACTTAAACAAGAAAGATTGTTCCACGGTTTTATCAAATCCCTGTGCTCTCAAATCAGCTAAAAAATCATCTGGAAGATTCGCTGTTCCTGTTAGCTGTGTCATCAAGTTTGTGACTAGATCGTTGTTGAACTGAAAGCGCCCTATGGTCACGGCATCCATTTTTAGATTTGGGCTATTTAAATCCAATTTTGAGATGTTGCTGATTTGCTCCCAATTGAAAAATTCTTTAGCAGATTGAGATAATGAAGCGCCTGCAGCCTTATTGTTTGTCCCAGTTTCATCAGTAGCTTGGTTAGTTGATTCATCTGCAAATGCAGAAACTGAGAAAATCAATGCAATTGAAAGCAGTAATTTTCTTATCATAATAATTATATTTTGTTATATACAGCAAATTATAGCATTATGAGATTCCAATTCAGGCGGTTAAGAGCAGGATTTTCAAAATCATATGGAACAAAAAACCGGGATAAACCCGGATTTCTTTTTGGAGTATTTTATTTTTTGGCGTTCAGGATCTTCGCTCGAACATCATCATGACGATATGCAGCCATCAGAAAATACGCAGGGTCAGAATGCGTGTTGATACGAGCATTTTGAAGCCCTGCAATCAAGGCCCCAACGCCCACGATACCGGCCACTGCTGGTAAGCTCATGTGAAGCCCGCCAAGACCAATCATGAAAGGCAACAGTGCTAAGGCATACATGACAGTGGGCACGATGAAGAACACCACTGCATAGCGTCCTAAGACCCTTCCAGGACTTCTGTTCAAGTAAAGGTCAAGGGCAGAACGAAATTCAGGGTGCTGGTTGAACGTTGCATTGGTCAAAAATCTTGACGTTTCAACGAAGCTGAAAAAACTCAGCCCTCTTGCTTGCTCACGCTCTTTACAATATCTCAGTTCACCCCTAACCACATTCAGCATCAGCGACACCACAATTAAAGAAGCAGCAATGGCTAGAATCGCAAGGTAAACAAAAAATGACTGAACGTTAAGACCGTATGAGAAAATCAGCTTAATTACAAATGCCAATATCAACGCTGAAAAGAAAGGTAGCACAGCTACGCGAATAATGTTCCAAATTGTTGAAGCTAATACTGAACCTATTGGGTCTGTGTATTTATTATCAAACTCGTTGAGTTTGACTTCGACCTTTGACGCAGTTTGTCTAATTTTTTTAAGCGCAGACTGAACGCTTTTGAAAAATGTTTTCATATTTCGACTATAGATTTGTTATATAGCCGATTATAGCATTTTAATTTTTAAATCAAGCCCAATTCAAATTATCTTTTGGTCAATGACGAATAGTCAAAACGTAAGTCTTTGTAGCAAAGCAGTTCGCTCAGCCCTAAAGAATTCAGACCCAACAAAACAGCTTGGACTTGATTTTCAGGTATGTAATTTACAGCATCTGCGTTAACACATAAAAGTAGCATATATAATGAGATTATTTTTCTTGCCATATTAGACACCCTCTAATTGCCCTCAAGATTATTGCTTGAGTTAAAGCTACAAGAAATGCAACTAAACCAAAATCAACTAATTCTAATTCTGTTCTGGTATCATTCAGCAAACTCAGAATGATGGTAACGCAGTAAGCCCAGAAAATTGAGAATGACAAAGCAGCGCACAAAGAAAAATAAATCTGCTCAGTCAGTTTAGGAGTATTTCTAGCCGCGTTTTTTTTATAAAGGCTAGCGTCAGGTTTATATGTGAAAGCATTATCTATATCAAGCGATATCTTTTCGTATTCGTAAGAGTCAATCATAGTTTTGTTATTTCGTTATAACGCAATTATAGCATTTGCATAAAATAAAACCGCCATTTTGGCGGTAATATTGTTAGATAATTTGAATGTTAGTTACCATTCTCTTTTTCATGCAATTCATCTAAAGTGGATTTTTTAGCGTGGCTTATTACTGAATAAATAGCATCTTGAATATCTTCAATTTTTCTATCTGTCATACTTTCAACAATTTTTGCCAACGAAACTTTGTCAATCTTGCTTAACGTTCCATCGTTTACAGAACCAATCGCCGGATTGAAATCATAGTCCGCAGATTCTGAAAGATCTACAGATTGTGTTGGACTTTCAAACCCCCACCTAATTAACTCTCTTATATTTTTGAGGTCTGGAATTTCATTCACTTCATTTTGTAATTCAACCTGTTTCGATTTTATTATTGAGCTTGCTATTTCATCTAATAATATGGATGAATGGTTAGCTTCTACGGTTTTTGAAGAAACGCATTGTTCATATTTATCTTTGAATTCAATAGCTCTATCACTAACACTTAAAAAGAATGGTAATGGGAAAAGCAAGACGACTATTAAAAGCAAACGCCAAGAATATTTTTCACTGTCATCTTTAATAGAGTTTGAAGATTGATTAACTTCAACCTTTTTGGATTCTGATTTCAAAGAAGCGTTCTCAGCACGCAATCTTTTGACTTCTTTTTTTAAATTCTTTATTTCTTTTGAGTTTTTAGCTCTGTATGACACTTGTGATTCTTGTGAATCGTTTTTATCTAAATCAATCATGATAGTAATATTTTGTTATATCATAATTATAGCATATTTAATTTCTTAAAACTTACTTTAAGCGGAAATATTTAATAAATAAAAGCAACCAGATTGAAAAATAGAAAAAGCCCATTCAGGGCTTCAAGAAAAAAATTTACGTGGCAATCAATCACCACCGCCACCATCACCAGACGAACCGCTATCAGAACCACAGGAGCTTGTAGTTTGGTTGTCAGCAGCTCCGTGGGAGCCAGGGCCAGGCTGAAGGTAATCACCATTGTCTTTTTTCACAGGCTTAGACGAACGAGCTGGAGATCGAGCAGCATAGGCTTCACGTTCGGCTTTGATGCGCTTCTCAACAGCTTCATTCACAGACGCCACGACCACACCACGCTTTGACCTTTTGGCGTGTGCATCCTCAGCCTTGGCCTGTTGCTTAGCGATAGGTTTCAACACCTTCTTTAAGGCTCTGAGAGTCGATTTGACGGCCTTGTAGGTCTGTCTGTTGCCCTTGCTCATGAAGAACCTTATAGAGCCTTTCAGGACGTGGTAGCGCCAAGCCAGGGCGAAGATCATTGCAGCAGACCAGATCCAGAATGCTTGCTCATGGCGACCATCTGCGAACGTCATTAGCACGACAGCGAAAGCCACATAGAGGAAGAATTTGACGACTGGTGCAAGTGGAGTATCGAACGCGAATTCACGAAGTTCAGATTCAGTGATGCCATTTGATTCACATGCTTTCTTGATTTCAGAATCAACGATTCTTTGATTTTCCTTATTATAGATTTTTGAATTTAAGATATTGCGATTCATGGATTATAAAATTATTTGTTATACCTAATTATAGCATTTTCGTTTTCTATATTTGCGCTATACCGCAAAAAAATCAGGAAATAAAAACCCCAACGAATGGGGTTAATTATTTTTTTCATGGTGTTAGTCAGGCTTGGGTTTGTCAGAAGTTTTATAATTCTCAATTGGCTTTACAGACATTATAATCATCGTAAAAGTCAAACCAATTATACTCAACGCAAGCAATCCAAAAGTGTATGACTGTAACGGACGCTCAGCGATTGTATCAAAGAAACTTTTTGGTATTCTGTTTGTTGCAATAATGTAAAGGGTGTAAAATATTACAGTGTATCTGAACAGAATAAAAAGTATTCTTCTAAAAACATCTTTAACAGAAGGTGTGAAATATTTCATGGTGATTTATAAATTTGTTGTAACTGCATCATAGCATTTTGAATTTAATCTTTTGCACTATACCGCAAACTATTTTTCATGGTCAGCCAACCAAAAAGCCACTCATAATAAGTGGCTTCAATTTAAAGTTCTTTTCTCTCATTTGTGCTTGGCTTTGAGCTTCAAGACTAATCTGAACAAGAATCTTGCAAAGAAGAACCCAAGAATTGGAAGACCAATCATAATGGTATCTACCAATATAACTCCAATGAAAAATAAAATTGGATGATCAATAATTTTAGAAACCAACTCTAATGGAAGCTCACCAGTTGCGACTGCATAAAGCCAATAGCAGGCTATGAATGCAGCACCCAAACTGCATACACAGAACATGCCTATTTTATTGCGTGTGTCTTTTGATATTTTCATGTTGAAATAAATTTGTTGTTACTTAATTATAGCATTTTGAATTTATGAAATTGCGCTATACCGCAAGAATTTTTAATTAAAAAACCACCATTGAAGGTGGCCTGTAAGAATCATATTCACTTTTTGAGAAATGGCTTGGTAATATTTAATAGCAACGCCAAATAAATTAACGGCGCAACAATTGCTAAGTAACCTTTGAAATTTTCCATTGGCGTATTCACATGCTGAACTATGTATTTAGGCATTACGATTGGAGAAGGAACACCCATGTGAAAATTATAAAACTCAACAATTTTTTTTAATAATTCATACATCAAAGGCTGAACAAGCACAGCAATGATTGTAATAATAATCACCTTGATTAATTTGTAATGCCACGCATTTAAGTTGGAAAATAGTTTCATACTTCATTCTTTTGTTATACCTAAATTATACCATTTTTGATTTCCTGAATTGCGCTATACCGCAATAATTTTGAAAATAAAAAAGCCGCACATGGCGACCTCTTTATCCTGATACCAAATCAATTCAGCTTGTAGATTCGACCATCTGAATAGCCGTGAAGGTTCGATTCTGGTGTGCAGTTGTCTCTTATAAATGATTCGACGATGACTCTTGCAACGACTGAATCATAGACCTTGAAAACGCCACTGTATGACAGTCCAGCCATGTTGTGCAGAACTGCTTTAAGGAAGTTTCTACGCACTTCAAATGGTGCATCTATGACTACATAGAAAGCAGACATTGAGGCTTCTGGATGAACAGAAATTGGAGTCTTAAAAATTAAATGGCGCTCTGGTGATAATGATACATCAATCATGATAATTAGATTTGTTATAGCCTAATTATAGCATGACGAATTTTCAGAACTGATGGTTAATCAGAAATTGTTTTGAAAAAGATTCTTATTTTCCTTTTATATAGAAGTATGACCAATTCAATGAGCATGAATCATCATAATGGTTCAGCACAAATAGCTTTAAATACGATTTCGCTATACCGCAACGTTTATGACCCTTGACGCCAAAGGCGTGAGTTATTTGCTGCTTTCAATACCGTATAAGCTTGCGGTATAGCGTTTTGCGGTATAGCGAAAGCCAAAAGCAAAGATCAAAAATTTCTTTTTTAAGAGCATTTAAAAGCAAGCGAGGAAGGATAGTTATACCGCAAAAATACTTTTCGCTGGTCTACTATATGGCTTGGCGCACTCCGTTTACTTATACCGCATAGCTAAATGCAGTTATACCGCAATATTTCTGATTCTGATTTGCTACAATACAATTAGAAACAAATCAAATCAAAATGATACAAGACATAAAGACATACTTTCGTCTTCTGCAAATCGCTAATCAAGTGCGTTCAACACAGAGATACAAAGACGCATTGCAAGCTCAGCAGGGCAATCAACATGCCATTAGGCAAGCCCAGGACCAGCTCAAAAGCATCAAAGGCACTATCCCCTTCTCAGCTACAAGGGCCAAGGCTAAACGTGCCCTAGCAGTCGCTCAGGCTGAACAAATCGAAGTCGAGAAGCAGGCTATTCAGATAAACGAATACCTTGCAACTGATCCAATATGGAAGCTGGCAATTGGTGAAATATACCCATCGCTAGGCCACCTGAAACTAATCATTTTCTCTTACTTTCTGGTGCTGTTCAGTCTCTTAATTTGCGCGATGGATTTCACTATACCGCAAAGATTTTTTGCCTTTACAGCGCACCAATTCTTATTCATCGGAATTATTTTTGTATTCTTTAAGAGATTCGATTTTAAAAATGCTATAACTATATCAAACAACTAATATTAAATATTATGACCAAATCAAATACACAAAAACCGGCTACAAAAAATGAATTAACCAAAAATAAAAATGACCTTGAGAAAGACCTTTCAGCTTTATTGAACGCAATCAATTCTCTTAAATCAGACATTACCAAGCAAAAGATTTTGAAAGCTGATATAGCTGATAAATACGAATCTTACCTTGCATCTGGTAACGCTGAATTCATCGACAAATACAAAAATGAGATTGCATTACCCAATGAAAAAATTGCTGATTATGAATCAAAAATCTCAGCTAATAATCTTCAAGTTTCACAGAAGCAGGAACAAATCTCAGAGATAAATGAGACGATTGCAAGCTTGGAAAAAGATGAAGCTATCAGGACGAACAACGGCCTATTGAAGACAAGATCTTTCAAAGACCAACCGGATGCAATTAGATTCTTGCTCGAAAGAATTTCTGGTTTGGAGGACTTAGTTAAACGTATAAAAAATGGTGAAGCCTAATGAACAACTTCACTCAAAAACATTATTTAAGATGCACTCAAAGGTTCAAAGAGATAGTAAATGAGATCGGCCATCGTGCCGGTTTCGTCCATCTGAAACAAGGACAGACTTACATCCGTAAGAAAGGATTCTCAGCGCTGTTGGATCAGATCGTTAATACCCCAATCATTGAAATTGAAGGTGGCTATAAAGAAGAAATTGATAAGCTTAATCGTGTCAGAGTGAACCATGCAAACAACGTAAGCCAATTACTTAACAATGTTGGGCATGTGTCATTTCAAAGCAACGGTAAAAAATACTTGCTGAAAGATTACATATATGAATATTACAAATCTGCTGAACCCGCTTTGCAATTCATAGCCCGAATATCAGAGACAGATCCATTCTATTCTGCAGCTTCACTTGACCTAATTGAAGATTTGAAAGAAGAAGCAAAGAATAGGGATAAGGAAACAGCTATCACATTCAAATCATCTGACATTGTGAGTAACTGTCTGGCGTTGAAAGGTCAATTGCTGGATGCAGTTATATACTACTTTGATGAAGCGAATGTAAAAGCAAGGACGCTTAAATTATCAGAATCAGATAATGCTTTGTTAGAGAAATTCAAAAAGATATTTGAACAATTTAACAGCCTCAACAAATATGTAAACGATGCTTTATTCAAAAAACAAGAACCAGCTTATCCAAAAATTGCGGCTAATTTGATCGCCCTCAAAAAGTCTTTGGATGGCACAAACGAGAAGGAAAATGATAATTGATGTAAAGAACAAATCAAAGCAAAAACAGGGTGGCGATACCACTCACTCAGGCTACAACGTAAATGGTTTATCCAAGATTACGAAGTGGATTAGATACACCATATCTCCGAGTGTAGTGAACGGCGTAGACACTCATATTGGCGTTGAACACAGCAGAACGAACATCGCTACTGCTGTTCTTCATCCAGCCATTGAGAACAAACTCAGACCCTTTGAGGACGCCAAAGCATATGAAGAACATGCTTTGAAATACGCAGCTTCCCAAGCTGAATTTTTGATGGAACATAACGCAAAGAGCCGAGCAAAAACCAAAGGTCAATCTGGTAAAGAAGACCTATTCAGATTTATTATCTCATGCTCTGATAAAGAAACAGCGAACCTTTCGACTCATGAAAAAGTAGAGCTGTTGCATGACGTTGGTGAAAGAATTCTTAAAAGAATGTCCAAGTCAAAAGACATAAATTTCTACTACCGTGCTGATATTCATTTGAAAGATGGCAACCCACATTTACACATGAGCGTGAATCACTTCGATAAAGATGGAAACTATCATTTATTTTATGTTGGTAAGAGATATGAAGGCGGTTTGCTGGATTTATTCCAAGACGTTAAGTATGAATGCGAAAAAGATTATCCATTCCTTGAACAGATGGAAACCAAATTAAGGGATCAGGAAATCAGCGAAAAAGACAAGAACCTTGTAGACCAATTGACCAGCATTGAATCCAAATTCAATGACGTAAATTACAATTTCACGAAGGTTGAACAAGCCATAAAAGCCGCAGATATTGGAATCAAATTCCATAGAGTGAATGGCATATGCAAAGACATTTTCTTATTAGATAACAAGAATCCTGAACGCCTTGTATCTTACAAAAAACTACCGTTACCAATGAAACGCCTATTAGAGAAACAAGAATTTTTCAATATCAAAAAATCTCAACATAAAGTCGATTTGTCTGCTTATTTGCCATTCGCAATGAACACAATTCGCCAGAACAGCCACTTGAATATTCTGGAATTAAACAAGCTTCTCTTACAGAATGGTTTGAAAATCTACCCTAACAAATCTGGCGCAGGTGCATATTCATGGTCATTGTATTTCATCGACCAGAACGAAAAGCTATCACTCCAAAAGATTGGCATTGAAACAAAATCAGAAGAATTAAGATCCATTTTTGATTGCGATATATCTACTATTAACAAGCTGATAGAAGAAAGAATTAAGCTAAAACGAAACGATATTATAATATCTGCTGGCAGCCAGAAGGTCAGAAAGTCATGCACGGGTTCAGACTATACGCCTTACTCAGAGTTTAGATATGACCAAAACGAAACCACAGAACAATTCTTAAACAGAATGAAATTAGCGCACCACTCAAAGAAAATGCTAACAAACCAAATTGTTCAAGGCGCATCTGTAATCAGTAAATTCAATTCCAAAGAAATGTTCAGAAGGATTGATGCTCATGAATATGAGCTTCTGCAATCTAACGCCAGTTCAGTGAAAACCTTGATTCAAGAAATTGTGGCCCGAGGTGATAACACAATCGAATTCACTGGCCCAGCTAACGCCAAGATGCAGGAAGCGCTATACATCGAAGCAATGCTGAATGGCGTAACAGTCAAGAATTACAAGCCTACTTTGGTTGTTGCTGAAAAGCTGAAAGACCTTCAAGAAGCTCACTACAACATCACGTTGAAGAGGAACATGGAGAAGATTGATGCAGCCATTGCGGCCGGATCTGGCAAGGTTACAAAGCTTGTTCACACTCGCCAACTGGACAGGACCATAGACAGCAAGCCAGCCTATCAGGCAATGCTCTACGCACTTCACAGAGCGCCACAGCCCAGCTTGTGGGCTATGCCCAAGGACTTGAAGCCTCTCACCAGCGACGACCTGGAGGCGATAGCCACGCGTGCTAGGGCAGACCTGCAGATCGAGCGTGAAAGGCTCACTGAGCTATTCAACCTTGCAGGCTTCACGCTACCCGCCTCTCTTGTGCCCTACGACACGAAACTAGACGTAGATCCCCAGCCCACACAGGCGACCACAACCCCGGCCCCGGCCAAGGCTCAGCAGGACAAGCCCATGGACGAAGCCAAGAAAACCCCCAAGCAGGAGGCGAATCGAAATCGCATACGTCCAGACTAAAAAAGAACCGCCTTATTTGGCGGTTTTCTTTTGATTGTTCATTTTCAACAAAATCTGATGTTCTGCATCTGATATGGCTGATTTATTTGATAAACCTGAATCGACCCTTTTGTATTTTGATGGTTTTTTAATCATGATATTTCTAAATGTTGTTTATGAATTATACCACACGAATATCCAAATCACACAAACAACAAATCCACCATTTAGGTGGATTGTCGAACTACAAGAAGGTTGAGTTTACGACAAACTTAATAACAACTTCTTATTATCAGCATATCACATTATTATTCATCAAAAGTGAATTTGCGCGGCTTATTATAAGCTTTTTTTGTTTTTGGTTTTATTGAGTCAACCTTATCTGTTTTAGCTTTTTCACTAGCTTTCTTAACAGATTTTTTAACTGGCTTGATAACATTTTCTTCTTCAGATGTTGCTGGTTCAAACGTTGCAGGTTCAAATGTTGCAGGTTCAGATGTCTTTTTTTCTAAACTTTCAAAAACAAAATCATTGCGCAAGATTTCTGCATCTTTGTAATAGCCTTGAGCTTTAATATGCAGTTCATAAATTTGGTTTAGCAGCGTAAATAATTCATCAAATTCAGATTTATCACTAAGGGCTTCATTTTCAAACAGTATTTTACACGTTAGCTCATAAGCTGAAATCTTTTTCTCAATTTCCTTAATCTTATCTACATCACCACGCAAGTTGAATTTTCTAATTGTCTCGTATGGTTGTGAACCAGCTAAGTTTTCATCTTTTAGAAAACGGCGTTTAACAAGGATTTTTCTCTTTTCTTGTAAGTCGATGATATTAGGGTTGGAACTGATTGTTTTTTTATTATCTGTCATATTATATTATTTGGTTATAATTTAATCATATCATACGTCAATCCGCTTTCTGTTAGTAAAATCTGCAAATTCTCTAAATAATTGAAAATAACTACTTCACTTTCTCGATTATCGGGAATAAAAACCCCCAATTTTAAAGAACCCGCCGATCTGGAAAAAAGGTTTAACACTTTTCGAACATGGCGTTGGTAAACTTGCTTTGTGTAAATCCCTTTGGGAATTGTTACTGCAAGTTTAACCTTTATTCGCCCGCCCACCTTTTCAGCAATCAAGAACCTCGTTTCATTGAGACGTGTTGTTAAATCGTTCATCATATAGTAGTTTGTTATTGTGCATATTTTACCATATCCCAATAAAAAACCCGCCATATAGGCGGGCTTCTTAATTTATTTATTCACATTTCCATTTTGTAGGGCTTGCTTTGTTTTAAAATTCTGAATTCTTTCTTGTCTTCATCCCACAGTGCCAAGCCATCCACTTGCATCATCTCAGGAGAATTAGGCTTGTAGTAATTGTATTTGCTGAACTCGACAAGGCGAGAGTCAACCCTGAAAGACTTTTCCTCATGGGTAGGCTCATGGAACGGCGCCCGGTAGACCTGCCCGGTTCGTAGATCCACTAGGGCGGATGCCATACACCCAGTGCCACAGCCAAATGAATCCAGGACGTAATGCCCCGCGAAATTGGGCTTCTGCGCCTTCGTCTTGACCCATGCCATACGTTGACGCACCTGATCGTTCGCGCCTTTCAGCGGGCCTTTCAGAGTGACATTCTCGACCGGCACGGCATACGCCTTGAAATCAGGCGCTTCAGCGTAAGCTTGGCTACCAATCAACACCAGGGCCAGGGCAAAACAGGTTTTCTTAAGCATCACTCAATCCTTGTGAAACGAAATGGATCTGCTTTATAGCTCCAGATAAAACAGAAAACAAGATCTCGGATGCTATAATGGAAAAAACAATCTAAAAAATTATGAAAATCCAGAAGTCCTTTAAGGTCGAACAATACGAATTACAAAGCGAGTGCAATAGATATAACTCAGCCCTTAAAGATGAAATACATACTTATATGCTCGATTCTCTTATCACAAATTTAACTGCCCCTTCCGTTATTGAAAAGATGATTTATGATGCGATAGGTAAACCAGAATGGGGATGTATAAGAACAACCCCTGGGTGGAAATCATTTTACGATTACGCCAAGCTTTTTGAAGAACGTTACTCAATTTTTCCCTACACGCTTTTTGACACAAAAAATAAAAACAGATATTACATCGAAAATATTCACGCTTTACGAAGAACCGTAGGAGCGAACAAATTGAAAACGGCTAGACTCGAACAGATGGACAATTATGAAATAGTCAAAATGATCGAAAGTATAGAAGACATGACGACACCAACCAGACGGGCGTTAAACATGTGCTTCCCAACAGAGTTGATAGGACTGACTGCCTTTACGAGCGATGTGGAAAAAACGCTAGACGAGAAGCCGGTCTATTCATTGAGGGGTGGACAACAAAGATTAGACATACCACCTTCAAAAAATGCTGGCAGGGAGCTAAGTCTTGATGAATTATCAGAAATTGTAAACGAAGAAATTCAGCTTTAAAGCCTTTATTCAAAAGGCTTTTCGGTGGCATCGTCATTGGCTTTGTATCTCTTACGCATATTAGAGTATTGATCTTCAAAAATAGGTCTATCGTAATTTCTTCTATCCAGTATGTTTCTAATTTTTTCATTATTAACAGAATCAGATTCATTTAAATCAAAAATTGATGCGCCTTTAACACCTTCTGCTCTAGCGATACACAACAGGAGCAATTGATTATTCTCAAAGTAATTATCAAGCTCAATACTCAACCTATTGCTGATTGATCTCAGCAAATAAGCATTAGCCGTTCTAACATCTAAAAGCACCTCAGACGGCATATTTGCTATTATTCGGCCACAGTGCATCTCCACAAAATCTTGCAATTTAGCATCTTGAAAGAACGCATCCATAATGGCTGCTGATTCGTCTGTATAGCTAATCTTGAAGGCTTTAGAAATTTGATAGAAAACTGAGCGGAAGTAAACAGACCTAGCCAAAAAGCGAATTCTTTTAACTACAAAACCCTTACCCTTATGAGCAATTTCACATTCAAATGCGTCAACAGACTTTGACTCCGCAACTATTATTGGCAGTGCATTTACGCCGTTTATTATTGCTTCAATCAACTTCTCTTTTATTTTGATTTTGAAAAATTCATCATCTGCACGTTCATCGACTGTATGTTCCCCATGCTTTTCATGCAGAAATTTAAACCTGAATTTATCTCTTATAGACTTAATCGAATTAAACATGTAACACCTCTTGTCTTCTTATTATCCTAGATTTAACTCCTTCCTTAGTGTATTGATGCTCACCGCTCGTGCTTGAAAAAAGATTTTCATATTCCTTTGTTTCCTTCTCTTCTTTCTGCTTTTGAAGCTCAGCTTTTCTTTTGTTTTTTTCTTCTTCAATTGCTAACACTTCGCTATATTCGTTTCTTAGTCTTAACCCACCATCTTTTATAGAGGTTGTTCTAAAAGAAATAGAATTTTCATCTCTCATAGATTTGAAAGTTATTACATCCCCTCTTTCAGCAAATTCGACTTTTAAATTATGCTCTTGCTCAAATATAGTTTGATACTGCTTAAAATAGCCTAAGTTACCACCAGAATATTTTATGAGGTTCATGCCAGAGCGGGCTAGCACTGAGTTTGCAGAGCGAAAATCTTCGTCGTAAGGCTTATCGGATTTTATGTATTTGCCATTTTTTTCTTCAACACGGATAGGTGTTGGCGTCATTTCATCTAGAACATATTGAAGGCTAGAATCAATTAAATGCAACCTTTCAAACTTAATATCATTGTTCAGCATTGACTTTGAAACCATGCGTAGCAGATCAGCGTTCTCTGAATCCGAATAGTTTTCACCTTTTTTGAAGACTATGAATGCGTCGTTTTGGTTAAATTTGCTTACTACTAAATCTAGATAGTTTTGAAGTTGCGGTGTGATTTTTCCTGATTTGAACTCAATGTTTCCCCCATAATCAATATCCAACACAGGCCCATTTCCGTCTGCTATTGAGAGAATTTGATTGTCTTTTTTAACGGTATGGCCATTTATGTCTGCGACACGCCTTATTTCACTGGCAAATTTCCTATCATTCGAGAAGTAACTAGTCATCTTATTTGTGAGATCGACTGACTTTCTTACTAATTTAAGGTATGCGTTTTTACTAGCTGGGAATTGTCTAGCAGAAAGCTCACTGTAGCTTAATGCTACACCTTCCAGGCTCAATCCGAGTGAAGCAGGCTGTAAACCTATTGAATCCCAATCTTGATCTAGTTTTTCTTTACCATGCAAAACTTTGCGAATTGCTTCTTTGATATAATTCATATTACATTTAAAATTGTTATGTATGAATTATAGCATTTTGAAAATCCTAAATTGGCTCGTTATGCTCAGGCAAATCAGGCAATTGCTCAATTTCTTTCAAATATTTTTCGAAGGGCGTTAGTTCACTCGGCTTCTTTTTTCTTTTAATAGCTGCATCTACAGAAGCTTTAATAATCAAGTCTTTCAAGTCTTCTTCTAAAGTTCGGCTCTCTTTCATAAGATAAAGTTTTGTTTACTATAGTGTAGCAAATAAAAAGCGCCTAAGCGCTTTGATTACGGCTTTATTAAATTCTTATGCCTCTTTTTGATTTCGCTGTTTATATCTTCATTTTTGAACATTTCTTCTAGTTTTTTACTGTTTTTCACCAATGCGCACTTCTCAACTATGGCCTTTTCCTTAGCTGGCTCGGGTTTTGGAGCGTGAAAATCAGGAGCAAACAGCGGGTCATCTTTAGTTATCTGTGGAAAAACATCTGCAAATGAAACATCCTCGTTCAATAGATCATCGACGTTAAATGCTTTTTCATCTATAGCCTGATAAAAACCATCCTCTTTACGAGCTACCTCAAAAGGATCTTTAATCGGCTTTTCCAAAAAAGTAGCTGATTCAACTTGACCTTTGACTTCTGGCGTCGCGTCAGAAGTGAGTTCTTTTTCCTTAATATCACATTGTTTAGCAGAAGGTTCAGATGCTTTGTTTGGTTCGATAGGTGCTGAATCTTCAACCGCAGTGACCTTCCCAGGCTTTACAGGATCTGGCTTGCTTGCAATTTCTGGATCTGGACCATTGCTAATAAGCAGTTCTCCCGGCGCATCACCATCATTAGCCGCTTTCTTGTCTACCCTGCTCACTTTATTAGGCATATCAAGCTCAGGCTCTTTACGAATTTTGCTGTGCGCTTTTGACTCTGCATCATGATTGCCCAAACCAAGTTCTACGGCGTTTTGCTTAAATTCGTCTAGAAGGTATCTGTATGCTTTATTGGTAATACGCACACGCTCAATGTCAACGCCATTATCCACTAATGTGCTAATGGAGTTTCTGAAAAAAGCTATTCGAGTGTCTTCATTCTGAATCAATTTTTCGTTGATAGTCAGATTGACAGGCTTTGTCTGATGGGCAAATCTTTGTTCACACAAAAGCTTTATATACTCTTGCATATGAGGACCGTCCACGTCTGGCTTGTGATATGTCATAGAGCCATTTTCTTTGAACGTTGCAACACGCTGATGACCTTCAAGCGCTTTATAAAGTCCAGGGCTTGCTTTGAAGTTATACCCTTGCCCCCTGATTAACTCTTCTAAGAGTTCACTGAATTTTTTTTCTCTTTCAATTTCAGTAGGTGTTTTTGGTGCATGGTTTACAGCTTCTTCAAGATATTCTGGAATGTCATCACCGATGCCCGCAAATGACTTATAAGAGTCTTTTTTTAAGGCTGTTGATTCTGATACAGAATTATTTTCTGGTTCAGCTTCATTTTCTTGTGATTCTCCTAACGTTGGTTCGACTCGTTCAACGAAAGGGTTGTCTTCATAGAGGTGGCGAGCGCCAAGGCTGGCTTGCTGTGCGATTTTTTTTAATTTTGTGCTCATAAATAAAATCAATTTGTTATGAGCTAATCATAGCATTTTTTATTCAAATTATTTTAATAACGCTAAAAATAAGCTTGACCACCTGATTTTCTTTTGTAATGATCCATTTCAGAAATTGCTTTCCAAATCAGATTCTGAATAGCCAATCGAAGGAATATTTGAAAATGGCAAATCAAAACGCTCAGCCTCAAACCGCTACTGAAAACGCTCAGAAATCCGCCAAAGCTCAGTATGATGAAATCATTCTGACTTACAAAGATCACTCCCCTCTTGCCAAGCAGGTCGGTGAGGCAGTCATCACGTCCCTCATGTCATCGACTGCTAACCCTGCATCTGTCGAAGTCATGAAAGAGATCTCCGAAGCTAGCCAGCGTGGCGATGAAGACAAGCTTTTTGAGCTTATGGCTAAGCTGAAAAACATCAAAGACGCTGAAAAAACGCATCAGAAAAAAATCGCTGAACTGCGCAAAGGCACCGACTGGGCTGAAATCCAGCAGGCGTTCAAAGCCGAATTTGAAGCTCTGACGTATCAAGCTGCGCTGTCTGCCCTGAAAGCTGCACATCAAGCTATCAATGCCTCCAGCCAAGGCAATGCTGGCAACGCCGGTAAGCGTGGCCGTAAGCCTCGTGACCCTAACGCCGAACCGACTGGCCCAAAACTGCCCCGTGTTGCGCTTCAAGGCATCTTCAAAGTGAAGACGAAAGAAGGTTCTGAATACACGCTGGAAGCCGGTAAGAAAGGTAATTTCTCGTGGAATGGTTACAGCACACTGCTCGATGACCTTGGCATTCCTTACGAAACCGAGAACCATAACAACAAGGATAAAATCGTCTTCAAAGAAGACGGCATTGCCGTAAACAAAGACGATGCGACTCTCTACGTTCGCACCATTGCAGCCATCGTCCAGGGCGTGCAAAACGGCCTCTACGAAGGCGCAACGGTTACTGAAGTGAAGCCAGAGCCTGAAAAAGCCTAAACGGCCCGTTCCAAGACAAAGCCCCTTAACCGGGGCTTTTTCGTGTCAGCAGATACAACAGAAGGAATTGACCATCATGAAGACAGAACACGATTGGCGCGATGCCATGCAAGACCTTACCAGCAGGCCAGAAGCGTATCAGCTTGCCAATGTCGTCAAGACGGCCACGTTCGACCGAATCACCCCTTCTGTCGCAAAGGCCCACCAGCAGGCTCAGTTTCGAGCTATGCAAGCTAAGGGGCCGATCCCTGGACCATTCGACCCATCCGCACATGCAGGTCTGTCAGAGTCTCACAGAACGCTTGCAGAGCAAGTCAACGCTCTGAGTGACGAGACGTTTCTACTCGTAGCGTATGAGCGTCTCCAGGCGCTGGGCTATGAGATCAGCATCGACGCTATCAAGGCCATTCAGGACGCTCTGAAATCGAACCAGAACGGCGCACAGGCTGATCCAGGGGTGAAGGTCGAGCTACCCCACTACGCAGACGCTTCAATACCCCAAGGCACTTATGCGGTCGCCGTGGCCGGATTGGAGATCCCCGTTCTCCAGGTCGAGGGAAGACAGGGCATGGCATGGGCGAACCATCCCCAAATTCTCGAAGCCCTTGGCATTGCTCACACAGTTTGCGAATCAGGCTCAGTCGTGCTGAACCAGGGCTTGCGTGTGTCTGAACAGGACAGCACCGTCTACCAGCCCTCAGCCCTAGCCCTACTCAAAGGTATTCAGAACGGGCTGTATGGCAATGCGAAGATTGAGAGATTCAGTGAGTCGGTCAGGCAAGCTTTCATCTGAGAACCCGACCAGCGTTTCCAAGACCAGATCGACAAGGAGTAGCCTACTGGCTACAATCTACACATGATGAACACACTACACACAACGCCTGAATTTGACGGTTGGCTGATCTCAGTGACCGACCCCATTGGTAAGGCCGCAATCCTTACCCGCATCCAGCGGGCCGAGAACGGGAATTTTGGCGATGTGAAGCCCGTTGGTGATGCTGTCAGTGAAATGCGTGTGTTTGAAGGGCCTGGCTACCGCGTCTACTACGTCAAAGTAGGTCTGACCGCTTACCTGCTTCTATGGGGCAGTGACAAGAAAGACCAGAAGCGTGGCATCAAACGAGCGAAAGAAATTCTCGATGCTCTGAGAGGTAAAAAACGATGAGCAACACATTCAACCACGAAGACATGCCCATTCTTGACCTGGACCTGTCGGGGACCAGCCGTTTCGAGGCTTCCCGCTATCTTGATAGCCCTGAAGTCATCAGCGCTTTCCTGGCCGAGGCTATGAGCGCTCACGACCCAGCGATCCTGATGCAGTCGCTGGCAGAGGTCGCAAAGGCCAATGGCGTAAACCAGCTTGCAGAGGCAGCAGGCGTCAACCGCGAGTCTCTTTATAAAACGCTGAAAGGTGGCGAAAAGACGCGCTTCGATACTATTCAGAAGCTGTTGGTTGCGCTTGGCGTCGAACTGACTGTGAAGCCAATCGAAAGGCTTCCTGCATCGCTTGGAAGGGGATTGCGCGGGGTTCCAAGCAAGACAGTAGCTGATGGTCCAAAGCGCACCACTGAACCTCTGATACAGCCTTCCACACGACGTGTGAAGGTTGCAGCAGTAGCCCGCTCACGTAGCAAAGACGGTCAGATTCGTGATAAGTCAAAAACGACAGCGAAAAAGCCCACTGCTACAAAGTCTGATACTACTGCAAACGCTTGATGTTCACCGTTCCTAACAAGCCCCTTGAATGGGGCTTTTTTGTGACTACAGAAAATATTTACTCTTAACCAACAATTTAGGATTTTCGATTTGCTATAATTTGCTTATAACAAAACTATCTTATTATGAAACACAACGTTAACGCACAAGCAAAACAGGTTATCCTAAAACCTCTTTCTTTTTCTTCATTTAAATTTTTCGCCAAAGCATCAGTAAACCCTTTGATGTTGAATGCGCTTTTGACCGCTAAATAAATTGAAAGAGTTAAGCAACCTCCTTTTCAGGAGGTTTTTTTGTGCCCAAGCCAAAACAAGGATTATTTTTAAAAATATTTGCAGCGTAGATAATTCATACAGGATATGAGTTATTCGCTTCTATGCTAACAGTCCGGTCTGTTTGCATGAATTTATTTATGCCTTAACGTCAAATTAGCCATATTCCATTTGCTATAATTTGCTTAGACAACAAATTTATTAAAACCATGAAGAAACTAGCTACATTGTTTACCTCATTTACAATTACAGGCTTAGGCATTTACACAATGTCTTATTTTGCAATTTATTTTAAAGAACTATTAAATCAAACCCAAGCAAATCCAACAGGGCCACACATAATTATACTGATTGCATTATTCACTTTTGCATTACATGCGTATGCTACAGCCTTTTTGCTTGCTCAGTTGATAACTAAAAATCAACAGGTGTGATATGAAGAACAACATTAAAATACACGCCCTTAAAACCTTCTTAATTTTAGCTTTCTCTTTTCTAATATTAGCAGAAATCAAACAACCTATAGTCATTCAAGCTGCTAAATGGTTTGGCGAATACGTCAGCAATCTACAATCAGTTGATTTTAACTTTGTAATTGCAATTCTCATTGCAATGACTGTTTTCATATGGATTTTCGCTCATGTTGCTCTAATCAAACTTATTGAAAGAACAGTCATTAGAAAAATCTTCAAAATCACAAACTATGAAAAATCTGATTTAGAAGTTGAATGGAAAGACATAACTATAAAGAGAGTATTTACCAGAGAAAACATTTCTGACGCGATATACATTTTCGTTGGACTTTCAACTCTCGGATTTTTAGCAATAAAAATCTATGGCGAAGCTTACATGGTTATAATGCCCCTAAAATTGAGTGGAATTGGTTTAGATGAATCAAAAATATTGGAAATATTAGGAATTTCTTATTCAAATGTATTGGGCGGAGCGTTAAATATAATCCCATTATCTATACTATTTTATGTCGCAGCATTTTCCTGGAGAATAAAAGAGAGAATATTTAGAAAGGTTGAGGTGTGACATGGACTTAGCAAAAATAATAGATAACTTTGAAAAAACCAAAAATAAACAAATAATTATTTTGTCTAACTTTTTGACAGTAAGCCTCATTCTTAATATGTTTTGTTTAGTTGCGCATATTTATCAAGAAGTGCAAATTGAACAACGAAATGGACTAGATATATTTGCAATCTTATTGACACTAATTGCTCCTGTTATCTTCATAGCGAGGATTTTTAGAACTATACAGTATTGCACAAATATAGCATCTACATTACTAGTAAAAACCTTTCATTATTTGGTGGGGTTGTAATGGAAAAAAGTAACTCACAAAAAATGTCTGAGAGAGCACGTCAAGGAGCGGAAGCCTCAGCTAAAAAACGCCTTGCAAAATCAATTCTTAAAACTGAGTTGTTATTATACATCAGCAAAAAAGAAAAAATTCAGTTTACCAAGGCGTTGATATTCAAATTGTCAATTGCGCTATGGGGAAAGAAAATATCCTCTGAAAGACTAGTGATGTTTGATCTCAAAGGAAACCACAAAGAAAAACTGGCTACTAATCTTGACTCGTTAGCTGAATCTCTTGCAATGAAATACAGCCATTTTAAAAATCTTCACCCTTCATTACTGACAGACATTCAAGAGCAGGAAAAAGAAGAACAGTATGAAGACAGAGCCATTGCTGCATTAGAACTGGAAGCTAGGGCAGCATTAAAATATTACCCTTGACTTTTACTTTAAAAATATAACAATGAAAAACTTAAGGGTTAATAATATGATAAGCGATATATTACTAGGTATTGAAAATAACAAAGAGCTTGTATTTGTTGCATTGAGAGATCAGTGGTGGGCAGACCCAAGGGATCGATTGGTAACTGACTGTTTAAAGTTTGATGAATATTGCGAAAAATTCATGCTGTTGAAAATCACAGTAGATATGGGTTTGATCCCATTGGAGGTAATGCTTAAAGGCTCAGTAAAGGCTTATGTTATGTATTTCTGCTTATATGACTTATCGCTTGAACCACATGAAATTGAATCCAAAGAAAATTATGAGTTAGTAAAAGCAGCCTTGGATAAGAACATTGATAATCATTGGTCGGAATACTATGAATGGATCAAGAAGGAATTCCATAACTACATGGCGCACCTGAAAACAGATACAGATTTACCATACATCAGATAAAATAAAAGGCCGTCGATGGCCTCTATTTTTTACTAAAAAAATTTTTAGTCAACTAAAAAAGGAATAATTAACACCCCCGCCATAGTTAAATTAGATAATTTTCTTGACTCGCTAATTTCATCTTTTTTAACAATCTCATTCAATTCAAGAAACACTGCCTTACAACCTTTATACATTACCTCATAGCCTTCTTGAATTAAAAAAACATGAGCAATATCTTTATGCCAGAGGTGATAACTTAGAATCCCAGTATGAGCATTAAGAACATAACTTATTTTTTTATCATTGCCTGTCAGAACATCCCCTGTATCAGAAAATATTTTTTTGAAGATTAACTTATATTCATCTTTATATTCCAATTTATATAATTCGTTTTCCAATCTGCGATTCAGACTTTCTGAATCACATTTAGATTCACTCACGTAGGCATCATCTTCAAATATACCGAACACATGATAATTTTCAACTTCTTTAAACTTCTCAAACAATACTACTAAATTCAATTTATTGTGTTCCATACTTCAAATCCCCATTTCACGATCAAAGTCAAAAGTTATAGTTTTAGCGATAAAATCCACTGTCTGCTCTGCATCAAGACTAAAACGACTTGGTGATTCTTTTGGTTTTTCGTTAACCTGCCCAAGAACAATACTTACAAATTGACGCTCAATGGCTTCATAAACATCTACTATTTTGTAAGTCGAAGATGCCATTGCGGGAATTCCAAACATAAAATATTCAAATTTAATATTCCCATTCTTGTAGATTGTGATTGTAGAATCTAAGTCATCACCTTGCACTTCGAATTGCCCAATAAAAACAATTTTGTCTTTGTGCTTTTGAACTGAATATCTTTTTATGTTATCCAATGCAGCAGAAGTCAGCGGAGCCACTTCATTGAATCTTGCACTCACATAGTCGAATATTTTCGATCTATCAATTTTCATAAAAATCATATTATTTTCCCTGTTTAAATAATTAGTTTTTCAAACTTGCTTACACATTGAAAATTCAAATTTGCATGTTTTAACCTCTATCAAACTTTCGCTAATGAAATTAACATCTAAAATGTCCGATGTTATTTCATACTTGCTTTTCAAAAAAGCTCCTTCCGTTGCGACAATTACTCTTACCAATTCCTTGTTAATGAATTTAATAATCAATTTGTCTTTAGGAAAACCTGCTGTTTCAAAAACTATTTCATACTCACTAGACCCTGCGAATGCCATCTCAAACTTATCAATGTTCGTAGTGACATAATAAAATTCACAGTTTCCGTCTGATATCCATTTTCTGAAACTTTTTAGATTTTTCATAAACCCTCTCCTCATAGTTAAAAAATTTTCTGCTGACAGACTGGTCTGTTAGCACAGAGTTATGCAGCTTTTTTATCTAACACATGCAAATACTCAGTAACCACCATAGGAGCGCTATCAGCATCCTTACGGCTTTTGTAGCGTTGATGCTGTTGTGTATAGAGCGAATATTTGCCGTTGCTTGCAAACACGTCAGCGACCATCTCAGAGGACATAACGCTATCGCCGGAATAGCTCATTACAACAAAACGAAAATCTGCCCTTTCCAACAAATCATCTAACAGATCAGCAGCCTTAACAGGGTTTGACCAAGGGCTTTTCCTGCCGTCTTGACGACGCCCTGTCACGCCCTTAATTTCAGGCTTATCGTTAAGCAACACAGTATTTAGA
>NZ_JBICKJ010000008.1:0-1580 GCF_043104125.1 Pseudomonas sp. xss_4 | reverse complement strand
GCCGTGGCTTCGTTCACCGACACTTGGTTGGCGACGATATTGACCTGCACCAGGTCGCCCTGGCCAGCAGGTTCGTCAGTCACGGTGGTGGTCACTGGCGACTTGTTGGCCACCAGGTTCTCGAACTGCTTGTCACCGGCCACACTGATATCCGTGATGGCCTTGGTGATTGCAGGCTGGCCGCCGACGTATACGTCATCCGGTGCGTTGATGCTGACGGTACCGCTGGCAGACCCGGCGGCGATGAACACCTGGGTGCCGCCGGTCAGGGTGACGGTCACGCCACCATGGCCGGTGACCGGCAGGTTGTTGTCTTCACTGACCAAGGTCACGGTGTAGGTGATCTTGCCGCCTTCGGTCACGGTGGTGTTATCCACAGCCAGTACCGCAGTAACCTTGCTGATCGTGTCGGTAACGTTGACCGAAGCCGGGCCGCCAATGACCAGGTTCTCGAAGGTGGCGTTCGGCACCTCTGCCTTGACGATGCCGACCTCGATCTTGCCTTCGTCCTTGAACACGTCATCGCCCTGCGCCGCGGCCGTGTAGGTCTTGGTCATCTCGCCAGCCTTGAACACAACGGTAGCGTTGTTGCTCAGGGTGACGGTCAGGTCCTTGTCCAGTGCACGGTTCAGGCTCAGGGTAAAGGTCGGTGCCGTGGCTTCGTTCACCGACACCTGGTTGGCGACGATATTGACCTGCACCAGGTCGCCCTGGCCGGCAGGTTCGTCGTGCACGGTGGTGGTGACCGGCGACTTGTCCGCCACCAGGTTTTCGAATTGCTTGGCGCCTGCGACCGTGATGTCGGTAATCGACTTGGTGACCGCAGGCTGGCCGCCCACGTATACGTCATCTGGCGCATTGATGGTGACGGTACCCGTGGCAGAGCCAGCGGCGATGAACACCTGGGTGCCACCGGTCAAGGTAACGGTCACGCCGCCGTGGCCAGTCACCGGCAGGTCGCTGTCTTCGCTGATCAAGGTCACGGTGTAGGTGATCTTCCCGCCTTCGACGACCGAGGTGTTATCCACAGCCAGCACAGCCGTGACTTTGCTGATGGTGTCGGTGACATCGACCGATGCAGGTGCGCCTAGCACCAGGTTCTCGAAGGTAGCATTCGGCACTTCGGCCTTGACGATGCCGATCTGGATCTTGCCTTCGTCCTTGAAGACGTCATCACCCTGGGCAGGTGCGACATAGGACTTGCTGGTCTCGCCGGCCTTGAACACAACAGTGGCGTTGTTGCTCAGGGTGACGGTGAGATCCTTGTCCAGCACGCGGTTCAGGGTCAGGGTGAACAGGGGTGGCGTGGCCTCGTTGACCGAGACCTGATTGGCCACGATGTTAACCAGAACCAGATCACCCTGGTTGTCATTGCCTGGCGTACCCGAGCCTGGCTCGTCGGTAACTTCGGTGCTGACTTGGGTTTTATCCAGCGTCAGTTGCTCGAACTTCCAGGCATCCGCACCGCTGACCGATTCGATCGAGTTCACGACCGCAGGGTTCGTGCCCACATAAACGTTATCTGGCGCAGTAGCGGTGGCCGAACCTACGGTGCTGTTGGCAGGAACCACGACGGTGGT
>NZ_JBICKJ010000089.1:0-133955 GCF_043104125.1 Pseudomonas sp. xss_4 | reverse complement strand
ACAGGCATCCATGCCTGTCACCTCCCTCCGCAAGCCCTGCGTTCGGCCTTCTGAAGTCGCGAAGATCAAAAGCAAGATCAAAAGCCACAGCCACAGCCACAGCAACAGTGTCTATAGTAGGAGTGATAACTTCTAAACTTGCCGCGATATATATCCCGTGTAGGAGCGGCCTTGTGCCGCGATGGGCCGCGCAGCGGCCCCAGTCATAGCGATATTGCTCAAATTTTGGGGCCGCTGCGCGGCCCATCGCGGCACAAGGCCGCTCCCACACGGTAATTGAGTCGTCTTCAAAGAATGTACAGGCGTAACTAGGATCTTGTATTTACATATGCTGTTGCTGTTACAAGAGTAGTAGCAATGTGAATATAACTACGCCAGTAAATCAGGCACTCGATACTGTAGCAGTCCTGACAACGCTCGCCATTGAACGTATTTCAATGGCGCAAGCTTCTCAGCGCGCTGGACGGCTCCAGAATCTAGGCCTAACCACGCATTACGGTAACAACGCTAGCAGCGTCCGCCTTCACCCACCCAATCGCTTCAACCCTTCCAGACAGGTAGCCAGATGATAAGGCGTAGTCGACGGCATATCATGCCGGCTGACATCGCCCTGCCCATCCCGGCACTCATACCATCCCGCCTGCCGCAAGAACCGCCCCTGCAGGGCCTGCAACAGCTGGGGCAGCTTCACGTCTGCGTCAGGGCGCAATGCCAAGGCCCTGGCGTATTCGGCCTGTGCCCAGATACGCTGGGTCGCATCCAGCACGTGCCCTTGCACATCCAGCATCGCCAGTACCGCCATGTTTTTCACGCCATGGCGCTCGGCAAAGGCGAACCCCCGCTCAATGGAAGCATGCAACGCCGTCCCACGCAGCAGCGGCGAGGTGTGCAGCAAATAGAACCACTCGAACTGATGACCCGGCTCGAACCAGTTATCCACAGTGCCCCTGGGCTTTTCCAGCATCAGGCCGTGGGCAGGCTCGATGAAGTGGGCCTGCATCGCGGTGCATAACTGCAAAAGTGACTGCTGCACAGCCTGGTCATCACGCACGGCCAACACCTGCAGGAAGGCTTCCGCCAAATGCATCTGCGGGTTCTGCAGCGCGCCACTGCCCAGGTTGCCCCAGTCTTCACCCAGGCTGGCCTCGTACAAGCCATCATCCCGGGCAAAGCGATGCTCGATGACGTCCAGCGCAGCAGCCAGGGCGGAGACCACCAGGTTGTCGCGGACCTGGCCCCAATAGTGCGCGCAGGCGAAGACGATGAACGCGTGGGTATAGAGGTCCTTGCGCCGGTCCAGCGGCTTGCCCTGGGCGTCGATGCTGTAGAACCAGCCACCGTGCTCGGGGTCATGGAAGTGCTTTTGCAAGGAGCGGAACAATGCCGCGGCGCGTTCGGCCGCACCCGGTTGATCGATGCGGCTGCTGAACAGGTACAACTGGCGTGCGCACGCCATGGCCCGATAGCGCTGCACAGGCAGCGGCTGATGTTCGGCGTCGAGCGCTTCGTAGGGCAGTGCCAGTTCGGTGTTCCAGCCTGGCCCCTGCCATAGGGGCACGATGCACGTGGCAAAGTGCTGATTGAAGCGGGTCAGTTCGGGCAGGGTGGGGCGGGGGTTGGACATCTTGGCGCTCGTCGCTGTCGGGCAGGGCGCCATGGTAGCAGAAGTCGGGTTTGCCGAGCCCGTCAGCCCGGGTTGCCAAGGCCTTGCCAATGCCGCGCACCGACGAAGATGAAGCGCAGTTGCTGGGTGATCTTTTCCTGAGGGGTCAACGCCTGGGGTTCACCCCTTTCTGGCCTGTCGATCAATTCGGGCAAGGTGGCGAACACGGTCTTGACCACCAGGTCCGCCATGACGGTAAGCGCAGCATTGTCCAGGTGCTGCCAACGCTGCATCCGGCCCAGGTCGGTGGCCAGGTCAGCGGTGATGTTTTCACGCAGTTGGGCGATGGCCTGGCGCACGGGCTGCGACCCTCCGTACTGCTCACGCGCCAGGAACAGAAACTGGGCACGGTGGGCAGCGACCACGTCGAGGAATATACGGACCGACGCATCCGTGATACCGCCCAGCTCGAACTCGTTGTGTCGCACCAGCCGGATGGTCTGGCGGAAGGTATCGTCCACCTCGCTGACCAGTGCCAGGCCCAGTGCATCCATGTCCGGGAAATGTCGGTAGAAGCCGGTGGGCACGATGCCGGCCGCCTTGGCCACTTCGCGCAGGCTGATGCTGCCAAAACCGCGACCACTCTCCATGAGCAGGCAGGCGGCGTCGAGCAGGGCCTGGCGGGTCTGTAGCTTCTGTTCGGCACGCGGCAACATGATGCAGGTTTCTATAGAGGGTGGCTGGGCACTCTAGTTAAAAAAACGAAGCCCGGTCAATGGACCGGGCTCGAAGGGGTAGGTCAGGCAGACGACAGCGCGGTGCGTCTTGCATAAGGTCAGCTCACCCGTGCCGTTTGCGACAAGCGATCTGCACCGCCTTCGGCAACACGGCCGCTGCGCTCGATCAGGCGATCGGAGCCACCTTCGGCAACACGGGCGCTACGCTCGATCAGGCGATCGGAGCCGCCTTCGGCAACACGGGCGCTACGCTCGATCAACCGGTCTGAACCGCCTTCGGCAAGTGTTTCAAGCGGTTGGATGTTTTGAACAGCGCTCGAACGTGATTCGGCGGTCAGGTGCTGCTCGGCACCTGGCAGGGCGAACGCATTGGCTGCAAGCAGGGAAAGGGTGAGGGTCAACAGGTGGCGTTTCATGATTCAGTGCTCCTCTGCGGGGCTGGAAAGTGGGTGTGTAGCCAATGCTACGCCGCGCACCGGCACAGAGAAGTTCATCCGGGTAATGGTAAAAATCGACCTCATTGATATCAGCCGCCAAAGGCTCTATTCAGAGCCCTGGCAGGGTCGCAGGTGGCTTGATGGCATGGGTGCGCACGGGATGCACCAAGCGAACCGGACGCGCCAGGCGCACCCAGGCACGGGAAATTCTTGGCTATCCTCCCCCTGAGATAAAACCCTCACGCCTTTCATCAGTCCCAGATACATGACCCCTCACCGCTACGCTTGTTTTCGCCTTGCCGCATGGAGACTCACGCAATGACGCGCCCCGCCAGAATCATCCTCTGGACCCTGACCACACTGCTGACCGTGCTGGCAATCCTGGTCGTGGTGATTGCCACCTTCGACTGGAACCGCGTCAAGCCCCTGCTCAACGAAAAGGTGTCCGAGGCCTTGCATCGGCCCTTCGCCATCAATGGCAACCTTGCAGTGCACTGGCGCACCGAGCCTGAAGAAGGCGGTTGGCGGGCGTGGATACCCTGGCCGCATTTCACGGCTGAAGATCTTACCCTGGGCAACCCGGACTGGCTCAAAGAGCCGCAGATGGTTGCACTGGAGCGCGTGGAGTTTCGCCTGTCGCCGCTGCCGCTGTTGTTCCACCAGGTCAGCATCCCGCGTATCAACCTGACCAAGCCGACTGCCAGCCTGACGCGCCTGGCGGACGGCCGGGCCAACTGGAATTTCGACTTCGGCCCGAAGGACGAGAACGAAGAACCGTCCAAATGGCAGATGGACATCGGCGCGATCGGTTTCGACCAAGGCAATGTCAGCTTTGACGACCAGACGCTCAAGGCTCGCATGAAGGTCCAGATCGATCCTCTGGGCAAGCCCATTGCATTCAGCGAAATCGTGGGCAAGGCCACGGCCGAGAAGTCGGCGCCTGCACAGGACTATGCGTTTGGCCTCAAGGCGCAGGGACGCTACAAGGACCAGCCCGTGTCCGGCACCGGCAAGATCGGCGGCCTGCTGGCACTCAAAGCGTCCGATCAACCCTTCCCGCTGCAAGCGGATGTGCGCATCGCCGATACCCATGTGGTATTGGCTGGTACCCTGACCGACCCGCTCAACCTGGGTGCGCTCGATCTGCGGCTGCGCCTGTCAGGCGCCAGCCTTGGCAATCTGTTCCCGTTGACCGGCGTGACATTGCCTGACACTCCAGCGTATTCCACCGATGGTCACCTCAACGCCAACCTGCACGCCGAGCAAGGCGCTACCTTCGAATACCAAGGGTTCAATGGCAAGATCGGTGACAGCGACATTCACGGTGACCTGGCGTATGTCGCCAGCAAGCCTCGGCCCAAGCTCACGGGCAAGCTCGTTTCCAACCAGCTCCTGTTCAAGGACTTGGCACCACTGATCGGCGCTGACTCCAATGCCGAGCAAAAAGCCCGTGGTGGTGCCAGCAAGCAGCCGTCCGACAAGGTCTTGCCGGTCGAGGAATTCCGTACCGATCGCTGGCGTGCCATGGATGCCGATGTCACCTTCACCGGCAAGCGCATCGTGCACAGCGAGCAGCTTCCTTTCAACGACCTGTCGGCCCACGTGATCCTGGAAGACGGCCTGCTGCGCCTGGAGCCGTTGAGGTTCGGCGTAGCGGGCGGCAACCTGGCATCACGCATTCGTCTGGACGGCCGCAACGTTCCGTTGCAGGGGCGTGCACGGCTTACTGCGAGGGGGTTCAAGCTCAAGCAACTGTTCCCCACCTTCGCACCGATGCAAAGCAGCTTTGGCGAGCTCAATGGGGATGCCGACATCGCCGGTCGCGGCAACTCCGTGGCAGCACTGCTCGGTAGCGCCAATGGCGATCTGCGCATGCTGGTCAACGATGGCGCGATCAGCCGCAGCCTCATGGAAATCGCAGGTTTGAACGTGGGCAACTACATCGTCGACAAACTCTTCGGTGATGAGGACGTGAAGATCAACTGCGCCGCAGCCGATGTCGGTATCAAGAATGGCCTTGCCAGTACGCGCCTGTTCATTTTCGACACCGAGAACGCGATCATCTATATCAACGGCACCGCCAACTTCGCCAACGAGCGCCTGGACCTGAAGATCACGCCGGAATCCAAGGGGTTGAGGCTGTTCTCCCTGCGCTCGCCGCTGTATGTGCGGGGGGCTTTCGCCAAACCTAGCGCCGGGGTACAGGCCGTACCGCTGGCACTGCGCGGCGCCGGTATGGTTGCCCTTGGGGTGGTCGCGGGGCCTGCGGCCGGTCTCTTGGCGCTGATCGCACCCAGCAGTGGGGATGATCCCAACCAGTGCACACCCTTGTTGCAGCAGATGAAGGAAGGTAAGGCGCCGGCGGCCGTCAAAAGCCGCAAGTGATGGCGGGGCATGGGCCTGCGAGCTGAACCTTGGAGCGGCTGCGCAGCCCATCGCGGCACTAGAGCGCTCCTACCTAGAAATCGGTTAGCCTTCGGGGCGGCCTTAGACATTTGCTTCTGCAAAGTCCAGGCCCCGCTATCTCAGCCAATACAGAACCAAGGTAGGAGCGGCCTGGTGCCGCGATGGGCCGCAGCGCGGCCCCGGCATTATGCGCTGCGAAGCTAAGATCCTGGGGCTACTGCGCAGGCAATTGCAGCCAGTCCAACGCTCCGGCGGAGCCGGTCGTGGGCTTGAGTAATCCAGAGTCAAATGAAAGATCGCCAGTGCTTCACAATCTCCGAGGTGGAATGGTCCGGTCAGGGCACCGGACTGGCCGCAATGGGCTGCGAAGCAGCCCTGCGTGAACAGCGTGACCGCATCAGCGGCCTTGTCGGTTGCTACTGGTCTTACAGCCCATCGAGCAGGTCGGACATGTCGTCGGCGTGCTCTTCTTCCTGCGCCAGAATGTCTTCGAAAATGCGGCGGGTGGTCGGGTCCTTGTCGCCGATGTACTGGATGATCTCGCGGTAGCTGTCGATGGCGATACGCTCGGCCACCAGGTCTTCCAGGACCATTTCCTTGAGGGTTGCACCTGCCACGTACTGGGCGTGGGAGTTCTTGCTCAGGTTATCCGGGTTGAAGTCTGGCTCACCGCCCAGCTGCACGATACGCTCGGCCAGCTTGTCGGCGTGTTCGGATTCCTGGTTGGCATGCTCCAGGAATTCTTCGGCAGCCACGCTGGCCTTGACGCCAGAAGCCATGAAGTAGTGACGCTTGTAGCGCAGGGTGCAGACCAGTTCGGTGGCCAGCGAATCGTTGAGCAGCTTGATGATGCGCTCGCGATCGGCATTGTAGCCTTCGGTCACGGCACCGTTTTCCACATGTTCGCGCGCACGCTGGCGCAAGGTCTGAATGTCGGTCATTTCAGTCGTGTTCATGTTTCATCTCCAAAAAGCATCAGGTAGTCGTAGTCAGGTAGCGGAAGCCTTACGCGCCTTTGACGGCCTCGCGGTCTTCTTCACGTTGTTTGCAGGTCTTGAAACCCTTGGCATCCACATGGCCGGTGGCATCGAAGCGCACGTAGTACGGCTGCTGCTTGCCGTCGCGGTTGAGGATGTAGTCGTTGCAGGTACCGCCATTGGGCAGGTCGATGACGTTGGACGGGCTGCCGCCGATGGCGATGACGCGCTGCATGGTCATGCCATTTTCGACCTGCTTGACCAGGGGCTCGTTGCGGTAGGTCACATAGTCCACCGGGTTTTCCGGGCGGCTGCCGCATGCCGTCAGGGTGGCGCTGGCCAGAAGGATTGCCAGAGTCTGCTTGAACATCGTCCCGCTCCTTGCACAAAAGGGTATGTGCAGGTTTTGAACCTCACGCAGCGCCAGGAGTTCGATCGAGGTAGCCAATTGCCTGCGTGCAAAAAGGTTGTCGTGCACTTGATGACGAAACGGGCCTCGCGTCAGCGCTTGTCTACACTGCAAATGTCACCGTGCGTTGGGCGCGGGCTCAGGAGAACACGACATGAAACGGCTGCACATTCCGTTAGTGATGGTTGCGCTGTTGTTCAGCGCCCAAGGTTTCGCGGCAAATACCACCCAGCAGGAAAAGATGAAAACGTGCAATGCAGATGCCACGGCGCAATCGCTCAAGGGCGACGCCCGCAAGGCCTTCATGAGTACGTGCCTGAAGAAACAGGTGCCACAGACCCAGCAGGAGAAGATGAAGGCGTGCAATGCCGACGCCACCGCCAAGGTGCTCAAGGGTGATGAGCGCAAGGCCTTCATGAGTGAGTGCCTGAAGAAGAAATGATCGGTGCCTATGCCTGCAGGCATAACGCTGGCAGACTGCGGATCTTCTTCGTTGGCTGCCGCTGAGGCTGTATGACCTTCACCCCCCGCCAAGTCACCCTGGCCAGTTTGATTATCGTGTTCGCAGGCTTGCTGTTGGCGTTGCCGTTGAAGCTGCTGCCCAGTCTGCTGGCAGGCCTGCTGGTGTTCGAACTGGTCAACATGCTCACGCCGCGCCTGCAGCCATTGATTGCCGGGCAGCGTGCGCGCTGGCTGGCAGTGGCGCTGCTGGGCACATTGGTGGTGATCAGCCTGGCGCTGCTGATCGCCGGGGCGTTCAGCTTCTTGTTGCATGAAGCGGAAAATCCTGGCGCTTCGCTGGACAAGTTCATGGCGTTGGTTGAGCGAGCGCGCGGGCAGTTGCCGCCGTTCATCGAGGGCTATTTGCCGGCCAGTGCTGCTGAGTTCAAGGTGGCGATCGGCGACTGGATCAAGAGCCATCTCAGTGATTTGCAACTGGTGGGCAAGGGCATGGCCCACATGTTCGTGACCTTGCTGATCGGCATGATCCTGGGGGCTATCGTCGCCCTGCAGCGCATACCCGACATCTCCCGGCGCAAACCTCTGGCAGCCGCCCTGTTCGAGCGCCTGAGCCTGCTGGTACAGGCGTTTCGCAACATCGTTTTCGCCCAGATCAAGATTTCCCTGCTCAACACCGCCTTCACTGGCATCTTTCTGGCCGTGGTGTTGCCGTTGTTCGGCGTGCACCTGCCGCTGACCAAGACCTTGATCGTGCTGACGTTCCTGTTGGGTCTGCTACCGGTCATCGGCAACCTCATGTCCAACACGCTGATCACCATCGTCGGGTTGTCATTGTCGGTGTGGGTGGCGGCGGCGGCGTTGGTCTACCTGATCGTGATCCACAAGGTGGAGTACTTCCTCAACGCCAAGATCGTCGGTGGGCAGATCAGGGCCAAGGCCTGGGAACTGCTGTTGGCCATGCTGGTGTTCGAAGCGGCGTTCGGCCTGCCGGGGGTGGTGGCAGGGCCGGTCTATTACGCTTATCTCAAGAGCGAGCTGCGCAGGATGGAGCTGGTTTGAAGGCGGCCACGGCGGGCCTGCTCAGGACATAACAAGGCCGGCGCAGGCTTGGTCAGGCGGTTACAGCCAGCGCTACCGTCAACGAGGGGCGACACAGGCGCCCCTTACCCCGTCGTTTCGTCACGCGCCATAACGCTTGCGTGCCTCAATGGCCAGCCCACTGCCGATGCTGCCAAAGATATTGCCTTCCACGTGACGGGCATTGGGCAACATCGCCGCCACACTGTTGCGCAGAGCTGGAATGCCGCTGGAGCCGCCCGTGAAGAAGACCGTGTCGACCTGGCCCTGGCTGACCCCGGCCTTGGCCAGCAAGTCCGTGACACTGGCCCGCACCCGTTCCAACAGGCTTTCGATGGCCGTCTCGAACAGGTTGCGAGACAGGTCCACGCCAAGGCCTGGTTCGATGCGGCCGAGGTCGACGTGACGATTCGGCTGCTCGGTCAATTCGATCTTGCTGGCTTCCACTTCCATGGCCAGCCAATGCCCGGCGCGCTCCTCGATGAGTTTGAACAGCCGATCAACGCCAAGGGTGTCCTCGATGTCGTAGCGCATGTTGCCCAGCGCCAACTGCGACTTCTGTGAGTACAGCGCGTTGATCGTATGCCAGGTGGCCAGGTTGAGGTGATAGCTGGTTGGCATCAAGGCACCGCTTTTCATGCGGCTGCCATATCCGAACAGCGGCATCACCCCTTGCAGGCTCAGCTGCTTGTCGAAGTCCGTACCGCCGATGTGTACGCCACCGGTTGCGAGGATGTCGCTCTGGCGCTCGGCCACCGCGTGCCGCTCCGGCGACAGGCGAATAAGGGTGAAGTCGGACGTACCGCCGCCGATGTCGACGATCAGCACCAGTTCTTCACGGCTGATGCCTGACTCGTAGTCGAACGCCGCGGCGATGGGCTCGTACTGGAACGATACGTCCTTGAAGCCGATCTTGCGTGCCACCTCGGCCAGCGTGTCCTCGGCTTCCTGGTCGGCTGCCGGGTCCTCGTCGACGAAGAATACCGGGCGGCCAAGTACCACCTGGTCGAACTCACGCCCGGCCTCAGCCTGCGCGCGGTTTTTCAGCTCACCGATGAACATCCCCAGCAGGTCCTTGAACGGCAGTGCGCTGCCCAGCACGCTGGTGTCGTGCTTGATCAGCTTGGACCCGAGCAGGCTCTTGAGCGAGCGCATCAAGCGCCCCTCGTAACCTTCGAGGTATTCGTGCAGGGCCAGCCGGCCATAGACAGGGCGGCGCTCCTCGATGTTGAAGAACACCACCGAGGGCAAGGTGATCTTGCCGTCTTCCAGGGCAATCAGCGATTCCATGCCCGGACGGTGCCAGCCAACCGTCGAGTTGGAGGTGCCAAAGTCGATGCCAAGGGCGCGGGCCGGGGATACGTCGGACATGGGAAAAGGCTTCCGGAGGCAAAACGGCCGCGCAGTGTATGCCAGCTGGCGACAGAATCAAGACCGGTCGTCTGCCATGGAGCAACCCCAAGCGGGCCTTGAAAGGCTATGCTTGATCCCTATCTTCTCCAGCAACACGCACATTCACACTGGTGATCCCTAGATGGACTTCAAAGACTACTACAAGATACTTGGCGTAGAGCCCACGGCGGACGATAAGGCGATCAAGGCCGCGTACCGCAAGCTGGCCCGCAAGTATCACCCTGATGTCAGCAAAGAGCGCGACGCCGAAGACAAATTCAAGGAAGCCAACGAGGCCTACGAAGTGCTGGGCGACGCGCAGAAACGCGCCGAATTCGATGAAATCCGCAAGTACGGCGGCCAGCATGGCAGGCCGTTCCAGGCACCGCCGGGCTGGGAAAGCCGAGGTGGGGCCGGGGGTGGTTTCGAGAGTGGCGATTTTTCGGACTTTTTCAGCTCGATGTTCGGCGGTCGTGGAGGCAACCCGTTCGGGGGTGCCCGTCAACAACAGCGCAGTGCCGGCAGGCGAGGGCAGGATGTGGAGCTTGAACTGGCGGTATTTCTGGAAGAAACCCTGAGCAAAGAGTCCAAGCAGATCAGCTTCCAGGTACCGCAAACCAATGCCATGGGCCAGCGCACCGGGTTCACCACCAAGACCCTGAACGTGAAGATCCCGGCCGGCGTGACCGATGGCGAGCGCATTCGCCTCAAGGGCCAGGGTGCCCCGGGAATCGGTGGCGGTGCCAATGGCGATTTGTTCCTGACCATCCGCATGGCCCCGCACCCGCTGTTCGACGTCGAAGGGCACGACCTGATCATCACCGTGCCGCTGGCACCCTGGGAAGCGGCCCTGGGCACCAAGGTGGCGGTACCTACGCTCGAAGGCAGGATCAACCTGACCATCCGCCCCGACAGCCAGAGCGGGCAGCGCCTGCGGGTGCCAGGCAAGGGCCTGGCCGACAAGCAGGGCCAGCGCGGTAACCTCTATGCACAGCTCAAGGTCGTCATGCCGACCACCTCTGACGAATCTACCCGAGAACTGTGGGCCAAGCTTTCCGAGAAGGCCGCGTTCGACCCGAGGGCACAATGGAGTAAGTGATCATGAGCAGCACCCTGATCGTTCAACTGGACATGCATACCTTGTGTCAGGAAGCCGACCTCACGGCGGACTGTGTGATCGAGATCGTCGAGCACGGCATTGTGGAGCCAACCGGGCGCAGGCCTGAAGACTGGCTGTTCGACGATCAGGCACCGCTGCTGGCAAGGCGCGCGGCCAAGCTGCACCAGGAGCTGGAACTGGAATGGGAAGGCGTGGCGCTGGCCCTGGAATTGCTCCAGGAGGTGCAGCAGCTACGCAACGAGAACAGCATGCTGCGCCAGCGCCTGGGCAGGTTCACGCAGATGTGAGTGTCATCAGGCGCGGGCAAGGCTGGAACGCTGGCCAGTGCAGCCTTGTGTCACCCGGCAAGGCTGCGTGAGGACTGCCTGGGCCCGGTGTCATGGCTGGTCTGGATCGGCCCCTGGGCTCAGCACCCGCTGCATGAAGGTCAGGTCCAGCCAGCGCCCGAATTTCACGCCCACCTGCGGCATCTGCCCGGTAACCACGAAACCCAGGCGCTCGTGCAGGTGCACAGACGCTGCGTTGCCGCTTTCGATGGCCGCGACCATGACGTGCTTGCCGCAGCCTTGGGCGCGCTCGATCAACGCAATCATCAGCGCCGGCCCAAGCCCTTTGCCGCGCTGATCGCTGCGCACATATACCGAATGCTCGACCGTGTGGCGAAACCCCTCGAACGGGCGCCAGTCCCCGAAGGAGGCGTAGCCCAGCACGTCGGCGCCGTCCACGGCCACCAGTATCGGGTAACCCTGTTGCGCACGGGTGTCGAACCAAGCCTGGCGGTTGGCCAGGTCCACCGGTGTCTCGTTCCAGATGGCCGTGGTGTTGCGCACGGCATCGTTGTAGATGTCGAGGATGGCCGGTAGGTCGGCAGGCAGGGCGTCGCGGATTTCGTGACTCATGGCAGCGTCTCGCTAGGTCGAAGCGTGCAGGTTAAATGGTTACCAGCCCGCGTACACCTTCGGCCTGCATGTTTTCGCCCCGGCCACGCTGCACGATCTGGCCACGGGCCATGACCAGGTAGTGATCAGCCAAAGCCTCGGCAAAATCGTAGAACTGCTCGACCAGCAGGATGGCCATGTCGCCGCGCTGCGCCAGCCGCTGGATGACCGCGCCTATTTCCTTGATCACCGAAGGCTGGATACCCTCGGTGGGCTCATCGAGAATCAGCAGGCGCGGACGACTGGCCAGTGCCCGGCCGATGGCCAGCTGCTGTTGCTGCCCCCCGGACAAATCCCCGCCACGGCGTTGCTTCATCTGCTCGAGCACAGGGAACAACTCGTAGATGAAGGCAGGCACTTCACGCGCCTCGCGCCCCGGAAAGCGTGACAGGCCCATCAGCAAGTTTTCCTCGACGCTCAGGCGCGGGAAAATTTCGCGGCCCTGTGGCACGTACGCAATGCCGGCCTGCACCCGGTGGTGCGGCTTGAGTGCGGTGATGGGCTTGCCTTCCCATTCCACGCTGCCTTCGCGCACGGGCACCAGGCCCATCAGGCAACGCAGCAACGTGGTCTTGCCCACGCCGTTGCGGCCCAGCAGGCAGGTGACCTCGCCCAGCCTGGCTTCGAAGGAAAGGCCGCGCAGAATATGGCTGCCGCCGTAGTACTGGTGCAGCGTATCGATCTTGAGCATGCAAGGCTCCTGAAGTAACGGGTTGGGCGTCCCCGGCAGCTCACCGGTGTACGCGAGAAGACGTGCGCCTGTTCAACGACCGAGGTACACCTCGACCACACGATCATCGGCCTGCACCTGCTCAAGCGATCCCTCAGCCAGCACCGAGCCCTGGTGCAGCACCGTCACATGGTCGGCGATGCTGCCCACGAACCCCATGTCATGCTCGACCACCATCAGCGAGTGTTTGCCTGCAAGGCCCTTGAACAGCTCGGCGGTAAAGGCGGTTTCGGCGTCGGTCATGCCGGCCACGGGTTCGTCGAGCAACAGCAGTTGAGGTTCCTGGACCAGCAGCATGGCAATTTCCAGAAACTGCTTCTGGCCGTGGGACAGCAGCCCGGCCTGACGTGAGGCCAGCCCGTTCAGGCGCACGGTGGTCAGGACTTCGTCGATCCTGTCGCGTTGCTCGCCGCTCAGGCGCGACCTCAGGCTCGCCCACACCGACTTGTCGGTCTTGAGCGCCAGCTCGAGGTTTTCATACAGGCTCAACGCCTCGAACACCGTGGGTTTCTGGAACTTGCGGCCGATGCCAGCCTGGGCAATCTGGTACTCGCTCATGCGCGTCAGGTCGAGCGTGTCACCAAAGTAGGCACTGCCTGCGCTGGGCCGTGTCTTGCCGGTGATCACGTCCATCATCGTGGTCTTGCCCGCACCGTTTGGCCCGATGATGCAGCGCAGCTCGCCCACGCCGATATACAGCGTCAGCGCATTGAGTGCCTTGAACCCATCGAAGCTGACGCTCACCTCTTCAAGGCTCAGCACGGTGCCATGCCGCGCGTCCAGGCCTGGTACGCGGGCATGGCCCAGGCCTATGGCGTCGCGGCCGATACCCTGCGGGTCGAAGGCAGGTTCGAGCATGAACTCCGGGTGTACCGGGGGCAGGCCTCTCATGACTGGCTCCTTTTGTTCCACAGGCCGACCAGGCCCTTGGGCAAGTACAGGGTCACGAGGATGAACAGCGCGCCGAGGAAAAACAGCCAGAATTCCGGGAAAGCCACCGTGAACCAGCTCTTCATGCCGTTGACCAGCCCCGCGCCCAGCAGCGGGCCGATCAGGGTGCCGCGCCCGCCCAGTGCCACCCAGACAGCAGCCTCGATGGAGTTGGTGGGCGACATTTCGCTGGGGTTGATGATGCCGACCTGAGGCACGTACAGCGCGCCTGCCAGGCCGCACAGCATGGCGCTGAGCACCCATACCAGCAGCTTGAAGCCACGCGGATCGTAGCCGCAGAACATCAACCGGTTCTCGGCATCGCGAACGGCTGTCAACAGGCGCCCGAACTTGCTGCGCGTCAACCGCCAGCACAGGTACAGGCTGGCGACCAGCAGCGCAACGGTGAGCAGGAACAGTACGGCGCGGGTTCCGGGTGCGGCGATGTCGAAGCCCAGCAGGGTGCGAAAGCTGGTGAAGCCGTTGTTCCCGCCAAAACCGGTCTCGTTGCGAAAGAACAGCAACATCCCGGCAAAGGTCAGGGCCTGGGTCATGATCGAGAAGTACACACCCTTGATCCGCGAGCGGAAGGCAAACCAGCCGAACACCAGGGCCAGCATGCCAGGCGCCAGCACCGCCAGGCACAGGGCCCAGGCAAAGTGTTGGGTGCCGGCCCAGTACCAGGGCAGCTCGCTCCAGGACAGGAACGTCATGAAGCCTGGCAGCCCCTCCCCGGCGGCCTGGCGCATCAGGTACATGCCCATGGCGTAGCCGCCCAGGGCAAAGAACAGACCATGGCCGAGCGACAGCAGCCCCGCATAGCCCCAGACCAGGTCAAGGGCTAGGGCCACGATGGCATAGCAGAGGATCTTGCCCACCAGCGTGAGCACATAGGCCGACACATGCAGGGCGTGGTCGGCGGGCAGCAGCGACAACAGCGGCAAGGCGAGCAGCAGCGCCAGGGCGGCGATACCCAGTGCCAGCGACAGGCGAAGGCCGGCTTTATGCGCAGCGGTGACAAGCAGTGGCTGGTTCATCAGTCGATCACCCGTCCCTTGAGGGCAAACAGGCCTTGCGGGCGCTTCTGGATGAACAGGATGACCAGCGCAAGGATGAGGATCTTGCCGAGCACCGCACCGATCTGCGGCTCCAGCAGTTTGTTGGCGATGCCCAGCCCGAACGCCGCCCAGAGGCTTCCGGCCAGTTGGCCGACACCCCCGAGCACCACCACCAGGAATGAATCGATGATGTAGCTTTGCCCCAGGTCCGGCCCGACGTTGCCGACCTGGCTCAAGGCCACGCCGCCCAGGCCGGCGATGCCCGAACCCAGGCCGAAGGCGAGCATGTCCACACGCCCGGTGGACACGCCGCAGCACGCCGCCATGTTGCGGTTCTGGGTTACAGCGCGCACGTTCAGGCCCAGGCGCGTGCGGTTGAGCAGCAGCCAGGTCAGCAGCACCACGGCCAGCGCGAACGCGATGATCACCAGGCGGTTGTAAGGCAGGATCAGGTTGGGCAGAACCTGGATGCCACCTGACAACCAGGCCGGGTTGCTGACCTCAACGTTCTGTGCGCCGAACAGCAAACGCACGGCCTGGATCAGAATCAGGCTGATGCCCCAGGTGGCCAGCAGGGTTTCCAGAGGGCGGCCGTACAGGTGGCGGATCACCGTACGTTCCAGCGCCATGCCGACACCGGCACTGACGGCGAACGCCACGGGCAGGGCGATCAGTGGGTAGAACTCCAGGGCACCCGGTGCGTAGCGCTGCACCACTACCTGCACCATGTAGGTGCTGTAGGCGCCGAGCATCAGCATCTCGCCATGCGCCATGTTGATCACACCCAGAAGTCCGAACGTGATCGCCAGCCCCAGCGCCGCCAATAGCAGGATCGACCCCAGCGACAGGCCACTGAAGGCCTGGCCCAGTACTTCACCGACCAGCAGCTTGCGCTTGACCTGGGTCAGGCTGGTTTCGGCGGCGGTACGCACCGTGGGGTCCGTTTCCATCTCGGGTTGCAACAGCGCCTCAAGGCGCGTACGGGCCGTTGGGTCACCGGTTTCCCCTAACAGGCGTACGGCCGCCAGGCGCACCGAAGGGTCGCTGGCGCCGAGCTGCAGGTTGGCCAATGCCAGGCCCAAGGCTGCCCGCACGGTCGCATCCGGTTCGCTGGCGTAGCGCCGGTCGAGCAAGGCGACCTGGGCCGGTTGTGCGCTCTTTTGCAACTTCCTGGCGGCGGCTAGCCGGGTGGCGCTGTCGTCACTGAGTAACCGGTGGCTGGCCAGGGCATTGTCGATCAGCCCGCGCAGGCGGTTGTTCAGGCGCACCTTGCGGCTGTCGTCCTTGGCGATTCGGCCGGCCTGCAGGTTTTCCAGCAGTGCCAGTCGGCCTGGCTCGGGTTGGGCGGCCCAGGTATCGAGTAGGCGCGCCTGCTCGGCGGGCTTGGCGGCGAAGAAAAACTCGCCTTCGCTGGCGTCTACTGCCATGGGCAACAGCAGTAGCAGGGTAAGCAGGAATCTGAGCATGAGGCTCTCCTGTGAATCAGCGCTTACGCGCAGGCGTACCCGAACACCGGGCCGCCCACGGGCGGGCTGCAGCGCAGCCCAGGGCCTCAGTTGCCTTTCACGGCG
The DNA here is from genome assembly GCF_043104125.1 of Pseudomonas sp. xss_4. NCBI lineage: Bacteria > Pseudomonadati > Pseudomonadota > Gammaproteobacteria > Pseudomonadales > Pseudomonadaceae > Pseudomonas > Pseudomonas sp. xss_4. The sequence continues at coordinate 118,108 of NZ_JBICKJ010000089.1, read as the reverse complement.
TAATCAGGGCGCTTGTCATTGCCTGGGATGAAGGGGCTCCAGGGTTGGGCCCGCAGCGGTTGCTCGGTTTCCCACACCACGCTGAACTGCCCATCGTCCTGGATCTCGCCGATCATCACTGGCTTGTGCAGGTGGTGATTGGTTTTGTCCATGGTCAGGGTGTAGCCCGAAGGGGCCTTGAAGGTCTGCCCGGCCAGCGCTTCGCGCACCTTGTCCACATCGGTGGATTTGGCTTTTTCCGCCGCCTGCGCCCACATGTGAATGCCCACATAGGTGGCTTCCATTGGATCGTTAGTCACCGCCTTGTCGGCGCCAGGCAGGCCTTTGGCCTTGGCATAGGCCTTCCAATCAGCGACGAACTTCTGGTTGACCGGGTTATCCACCGACTCGAAGTAGTTCCAGGCGGCCAGATGGCCCACCAACGGCTTGGTGTCGATACCCCGCAGCTCCTCTTCGCCCACCGAGAACGCCACGACCGGCACATCGGTCGCTTTCAAGCCCTGGTTGGCCAGCTCTTTGTAGAAGGGCACATTGGAGTCGCCGTTGACCGTGGAAATTACCGCCGTCTTCGCCCCGGCCGAGAACTTCTTGATGTTGGCGACGATGGTCTGGTAGTCGGCGTGGCCGAACGGCGTGTAGACCTCCTCGATGTCCTTGTCGGCTACGCCCTTGCTGTGCAGGAACGCGCGCAGAATCTTGTTGGTGGTGCGCGGGTAGACGTAGTCGGTGCCCAGCAGGAAGAAGCGCTTGGCGCCGCCGCCGTCCTCGCTCATCAGGTATTCCACCGCCGGAATCGCCTGCTGGTTGGGCGCAGCGCCGGTGTAGAAGACGTTCGGCGACATCTCTTCGCCTTCGTATTGCACCGGGTAGAACAGCAGACCGTTGAGCTCCTCGAATACCGGCAATACCGATTTGCGCGACACCGACGTCCAGCAACCGAACACCACCGCGACCTTGTCCTGGGTCAGCAACTGGCGGCTTTTTTCGGCGAACAGCGGCCAGTTGGACGCCGGGTCCACCACCACCGGCTCCAGCATCTTGCCGTTCACCCCACCTTTGGCGTTGATCTCATCGATGGTCATCAAGGCCATGTCCTTGAGCGACGTCTCGGAAATGGCCATGGTCCCGGACAGCGAATGCAGGATGCCGACCTTGATGGTCTCGGCTGCCTGGAGGCTCCAGCTAAGGCCCATCGCCGCCATCGAGGCGCTGAGGGTGAAGGCCTTGATCAGACTGCGTCGCTTCATGTGCTCTCTCCGCTGAGATCGGGTAGTGGTAATCAGTGGAGAGATTGCAAAGGCTGTGCCTGACGACGGCGCACGCTTGGTAGAGCGGTTGTGCAAGGAATCGGAGCGCAATCGAGAGCCAGGTTGGTGCCTGTCGACCTAGCCTGCACAGGAATGGAGCTGACGGTGAACATTTTTGACACATAATCGGCACTTGAGTACCGTGCCGCATCGCAGTAGTTTCTGCGTTCGGGATTGGCGTCCCGCTGTCAGAACCGGGCACATCGCACCTGCGATAGCGTGTCCTGCATGGTTGCACCCGTTATGGGCGGATCCGTGTGTGGGAGCCTTCGGGCTCACCGGAACTTCTGACCGGTAACGCCAACCCGCACGGCTCCGTCCACCCATATTGGCGTATGGGCACGGAGATACACTTCAGAAGGCTTCAGGAGTAGCACTATGCTCAAGAAGATCGTCCCAGATCCACCCCGCACATCTCGTTCCGTGACCGCCTGTGCCGATTTCGGCACCTGCAATCAGGCTCATGATCCAATACTGTCGGTTCAGGCTGGAATCGATAGCGAGGACGCACTTGTGTGCGCTGTGGCCGCGCTGAAAGCGGCTTATGAAACCAATGCCGCAGCACTGGAAAGGGTGGGGGAGCCGCTTCGTAGTTTGCTGACCGCGACGGAAAACTCGCTGGAGAAAGGTTTGGCCCTGACCGAGGCAGTGCTCAAGGGGTTGGAGCAAGGCTGAAGCAGTCCGGCTGTTGTGCGCCCATTCGCCAGTTCTGCCTGAGAATGGGCTGCACAGTTTCCTGATCAGTTGCTCGACGACCCACGTACAGCCGAACGCGGCTGGCGCCGGCTCCGCACGAACTGGTAGGTGACCGCCAGGATCACAAACCAGATCGGCGTCACCACCAGCGCCGAGCGGGTGTCGGCTTCAAGGCTCAGCAGCACCAGGATGCCGGCGAAGAACGCCAGGCATACGTAGCACATCAAGCGCCCGCCAGGCATCTTGTAGATCGACTGCTCGTGCAACGCCGCGCGCTGCTTGCGGTAGCTCAGGTACGACAGCAGTATCAACGTCCAGACGAACATGAACAGCACCGCCGATACCGTGGTGACCAGGGTGAAGGCTTCGATCACGTTCGGGACCAGGTAGATCAGCACCGCGCCGAGCAGCAGGCACAGGCAGGAGAAGTACAGGCCGTTGGCCGGCACAGCGCGACGGGACAACCTCTCGAACGCTTTGGGCGCATCGCCTTCCTGGGCCAGGCCGAACAGCATGCGGCTGGTGGAGAACACCCCGCTGTTGGCAGACGAGGCCGCCGAGGTGAGCACCACGAAATTGATGATGCTCGCCGCCGCTGGCAGGCCAGCCAGTACGAACAGCTCAACGAACGGGCTTTTGCCCGGGACCACGTCGCGCCAGGGGGTCACGGCCATGATCGCGATCAGTGCCAGTACATAGAACACGATGATGCGGATCGGGATCGAGTTGATCGCCCTGGGCAGCGTGCGCTCCGGGTTTTTGGCTTCGGCTGCCGTGGTGCCGACCAGCTCGATACCCACGAAGGCGAAGACCGCGATCTGGAACCCGGCGAAAAAGCCCATCATGCCGTGGGGGAACATGCCGCCGTCATTCCACAGGTTGGCCAGTTGAGCCGTGCGTCCGCTGGGGGAGGTAAAGCCGGTGATGACCATGTACAGGCCGGTGACCACCAGGCCCAGGATGGCAATGATCTTGATCAGGGCAAACCAGAACTCCATTTCGCCGAACAGCTTGACCGTGACCAGGTTCAGCGAAAGCAGCACGGCCACGCAGGTGAGCGCCGGTATCCACTGAGGCAGGTCGGGAAACCAGAACTGGGTATAAGCCGCAATGGCTACCACGTCGGCGATGCCGGTGACCACCCAGCAGAACCAGTAGGTCCAGCCGGTGAAGTAGCCCGCCCAGGGACCGAGCAGGTCGGCGGAAAAGTCGATGAACGACTTGTAGTTCAGGTTCGACAGCAGCAGTTCGCCCATTGCGCGCATGACGAAGAACAGCATGAAGCCGATGATCATGTAGACGAAGATGATCGAAGGCCCAGCCAGGCTGATGGTCTTGCCCGAGCCCATGAACAGACCGGTGCCGATGGCGCCGCCAATGGCAATGAGCTGGATGTGTCGGTTGGTGAGGTTGCGTTGCAGGTGTTGGTCGTCGGGTGGAGTCGGCGCAGTTTGCGTCATAGGCTGCATTCCCTTGTAGAGGTCAGTCGCATTGGCTGACGTAGCCGGCTAGGCTATCACGCACTGCAAAGGTGCGGGCGTGACAGATCGACACGATATCGCGAGTGCAGGGCGCTTTAGAAATGATCGGGGTCAAGCGTCGGCTCTTTAGAGGATGAACCTGCGCCCACAGGCAGAGGCGTGAAACGCTCGGCGGGCCGTTCGGCTCGCCTGAGGTTTCACGCCGCCTACCGAGCCGCTATGCCTGCGCCGCCACCCTTGCCCGCCGTATCATCATGTTGTCGAGCACCCACATCAGCATCATCGACACCCCCACCAGCGGGAAGACAAGCCCCAATGCCAGCATCACCACCACGGCCGTCTTCCAGCGCGGCAGGTCGTGGCGCAAGGGGGGAACGCCCAGGCCGCCTTCGGGCCGACGTTTCCACCACATCACCAGGCCACTGACCGAACCCAGCAGAATCATCAGGCACACCAGCGCAATGACGATCTGGTTCAGCGGGCCGAACATCTTGCCCTCGTGCAGCATGACCCCAAGTTCCGTGGCGCGGGCCACAGGGCTGTAGTCCTGCCAGCGCACGTCGGCCAGCACCTTACCGGTGTACTGGTCCACATGCAGGGTGGCGTCGTTGCGTGGGTCGTCGGCGAATACCGCGACGGTGAATACGCCGTCGGCCGTGGTTGGCCAGGTGATGCTGTAGCCCGGCTCCACCTGCCGCGCAGTGGCGATGTCTTCGACCTGTTGCACGCTCACATTCGGTGCGGCCGGTTGGCTGGACATTGTGTGATGCCCGGCATGCTCGGCATGGGCGCCAGATTGAGGCATCGGCGTGTTCTCCATGGCCCAGGGCACGGTCTGGCGGTGAGCATGGTTGAGCTCGCGCGCCTGCTGGTCCGACTTCGGCACATCGTTCCACATCGCTACCGGAAAGCGGTTCCACAGGTCGGCATATTGCTTGCCCCAGAACCCAGTCCAGGTCATGCCGCTGAGCAGCATCAACAACAACAGCGCCGAACCCCAGAACCCACTGACCGCATGCAGGTCGCGCCAGAACAGCCGGCCTCGGGCGGCCAGGCGCGGCCACAGCACGCCTGCGCCCAGGCGCCCGCGAGGCCACCACAGGTACAGGCCCGAAATCACCAGCACGATGCCCCAGCCTGCGGCCAGTTCCACCAGGCGATCGCCCAGGGTGCCCACCATCAATTCGCCGTGCAGGGCGCGGGCGATGGCCTGCAGATTGCGCTTGCCGTCCTGCTCGCCGAGGATCTTGCCGCTGTACGGGTCGACGAACACGTTCAGCTCGCGGCCCTCTTCGTGCACCACGAACTGCGCACTGCGCTGCGCGTTCAGCGGCGGCAGGTACTGGCCCACATGGCCTTTGGGGTGCGCCTTGCGCACTTCGGCCAGCATCACATCGGCCCCTTGGCGATGATGGCCGGCCTCAACCACCATCAGGTCGCGGTACAGCCATGGATCGAGCTGCGGCTTGAACAGGTATACCAGCCCGGTAAGGGCCAGCAGGATCATGAAGGGGGCCACGAACAGCCCTGCATAGAAATGCCAACGCCAGGCCAGGTTGTAGAATGAAACGCGTGTTCCTCTCATGGGAACCTCCAGGTAAACCCGCACAGGGCGCGGTCACTGCCGCGCCCGCGGTGGATGTCAGAAGCTGAAATCGACTTTGGTCCAGACGCTCCGGCCGGGCTCATTGACCGGTTGAGGATCGCTGGCCGGGTAGCCGAAACCGGCATTGCCCGCCAGGTTCAGGTGTTCGGCGTAGGTCTTGTCGAACAGATTGTCGACCCCTGCACTGAGTTTCAGATTTTTGCTCACCTTGTACGCGCCGTTGAGCGAGAACACCCCAAAACCTGCACTGGCGTCATAGTCTTTGCCAACCACATTGCCCTGGTTGCGGGCGATGCGGTTCTGCGCTGCGACCAGCCGCCAGAGCGCGCCTGCGCTCCATGCATCGCGGCTGTAGGTCAGGCCCAGGCGGCTTTCCAAGGGCGGCATCTGGGGCAGCGCCTTGCCATCGCTGCTGTTCTTGCCCCAGGCGTAGGCCAGTGTGGCATCGGCCTTCCAGGTATCGCTCAGCGAGTAGGCCGCACCCACTTCGCCACCCATGATGCGGGCGTCGATGTTCTGCGCCTTCGAAGTCGCCATGCCCATCATGCCAGTGCGGTAGTCGAACAGGATGTAGTCGCGGATCTGCCCGACATAACCCGAAGCCCAGGCTTCCAACCGTTCGCTGCGGTACTGGACACCGAAGTCGAGCTGCGTCGTCTTCTCGGGCTCGATGCCGTCGAAGGCATTGACCGACCCGGTGGGCGCTGTTTTAGGCGAAAACAGCTCCCAGTAGTCCGGGAAACGCTGGGCGTGCCCAAGGCCGATGTAGGCCGTTGCCGGCAGGGCTGCCATGTCGTGTTCATAGCGCACGAAGCCGCTGGGCAGCGTGTCGGCGCGGGTGTCGTTGCGGGTCGGGCTGGCCTGGCGCAGATCCCGCGCCGACGCGCGGTCCAGGCGGGCGCCGGTGATGACCCGGTCGTCGCCGCTGAGCGACCAGGTCAGCTCGCCGAACACGCCGTAGTTGTGAAAATCGGCATCCTTGGTCCAGGCCTGGCCTTTGTGCGCATCCACGCCCATGCCGCCGCGCTGGCGATGCGCGTTGGTCTGTGCGTCGATACCGCTGATCAGCTGTACATCGGCCCAGCGCCAGGTCGCCTTGAGGCGTGCACCCATCGTGCGGCGGTCGACATTGCTGACCATCGGCATGCCCATCATGCCGCTGCCAGAGGGTGTGCGCAGGCTGTAGTTGTCCATCACATGGTCGGCATAGTTGTAATAGGCCTGGGCTTCGATCTTGTCGAGCACCTCGCCGAGGTTGGATTTTTCAAAGCGCAGGCCCAGGCTTTCACGCTTGAACTGCGAACCGTCCATGCCCCGACCGGCATAGCGCGCCTCCCCATCACCCTTGCCGGCGGTGAGTTCGAGCAACGTATCGGCATCGGGCGTCCAGCCCAGGGCGACATCGCCGTTCCATTTTTCCCAGCGCGACGGCACTGAATCGCCAGCCCCGTCATGGTAGTCACCGGCACGCGACTGATTGCCGACGAAACGGGCATAGGCCTGACTGTTGCCGACAGCAGCGTCCAGCACCTTGTCGAAGCGGCCGTTGGTGCCGGTGAGCAGGCTGGCATTGACGCGGCTGCCAAGGGTGCCGAATGCCTCGGGGTCACGCTCGAACAAGACGGTGCCTGCCGAACCGCCCGGCCCCCAGATCACGCTCTGCGGGCCCTTGATCACGGTCAGTCGGTCGTAGGTTTCCGGGGCGATGTAGGCGGTTGGGGCATCCATGCGGTTGGGGCAGGCGCCCAGCATCAGCCCACCATTGGTGAGGATGTTCAGCCGCGAGCCGAACATGCCGCGCAGTACCGGGTCGCCGTTGGTGCCGCCGGCACGAATGGCCGAAAAACCGGGAATGGTTTTCAGGTAATCGGCACCGTCACTGGCCGGCACGGGCTGGCGAGGGTCCTTGGGGTTGGTGACCACGGTCAGTGGCGAGCTGGGGGCGATGGCGGTGATGACCGTAGGGCCGAGCTCAGGTGCAGCGGATGAATGGCCAACGTGGCCTGGGTCTGCCGCCAGTGCGACAGGGGTCAGCAACGAGCCACACAGAGCGGCAATGGTCCCGCGCAGGGACAAAAGAGGGGTGCAGCCGGACATAATGATTCCAGTCGATCAGTCGTGAGAAAACGCGAAGCGTTCAGGCTTCGTGCGCTAATGGGTCAAACACTGATCGAAACGGGCGGTGCGCGGCTGCGGGCGCCGGGGAAAACGGCCTGCCTGGCATGCCCGTGGCGCGTGGCAGGCTGAAGATGGACCTGAGGCAGGGCGGCTGCCAGGTTGAGGGGGCTGAGCGCCTGGGGCACTGCAGGGCAGTTGAACAGCAGGCTGCAGTAGCCGCACTTCTCCCACATCACATGAAGCTGGCCGTCCTGGCTCGGGCCGTGATGAGCGTCGCCATGCTGATGAGCAGCCGGCATCGGCATGTCCATTGGCATGGTCATGCCGGCGCCATGGTGATCCATGGGCATCGACTGGGAAACCAGCGGCCCGATGAAAATCATCCACATGGCGAACAGGCTCAGCCATCCGCCACCGGCGCGCCTGCGATCAGGGCGGGTGGTACGGGACTGGCGGTGTGGCGACGAGCGCATCACGCCCTGTCAGCGGCAGTCAGTGCTGATGAGCCTGCGGCTGGCCAGTCGGCGGTGCTTTCTGCACAGCCACTTGCACGGTGATGGGGCCGGCTTTCTCGAAGCGAAGGGTCAGCGGGAAGCGCTGGCCATCGGTCAGCAGGCTGCGATCCTTGGGCTGCATGAGCATCACATGGTAAGCGCTGGGTGCAAACACCAAATCCTTGCCTGCGGGCACTACCACGTTTGGCACTTGCTGCATGCGCATGGCACCGGCCGCGCTCATGGCGTGCTCGTGCAACTGGGTGTCATCGCTGATGGGGGACTCGGCGCTCAGCAGGCGGTCATCGGTGTTGCCATTGTTGTGCACCACGAAATACGCGGCGACGTTGGGGGCATTGGGCGGCAGCTGCAACGACCAGGGATGGGCGATATGCAGGTCGCCCACGGTGTATTCGTGAGCATGGGCGAAAGCGGCGGGCAGCAGGAGGGCGGCCACGGCAAGGGCGTGCTTGAGCATGATGAATGTCCCGATGGAATGAGGTTCAGGCAGGCGGCGTGAGACACTCAGGCAAGCGGGGAGGCACGGGGGTTGAGCGCGGGCCTGAGCTGGCGCGGCGTGGGCGTGGGTGGCGCATCCAGCGACAGTGGGCCGGCAAGACGTGCAGGCGAGGCATGCAGCTGTAACGCTTGTCCGCCCAATGGTAGTGGCGGCGCGGCACCCAGGCAGCACCAGCAGTGCATTGTGCTGGCGCTGTCATCGCTTTGCGGGCCCAGGTCGATCTTGGCCAGGGCCTGCACATCGACCTTTGCCTTGTTGGCCATGCTGGAACAGAACGCCCCCCATAGCAGTTGCTCTGCCGGGCCTTTGGGCGCAGCAGAGGACAACGGCATGGCCAGCAGGTTGAACAGCACCGCTAGGCAGGCTATCCAGGCAATGTGCCGACGTGGGGGCATGGAGAGATCCGGTCAGGAATCGTGGTGACTATTGTACGGCCGAGTATAAGCAAATTTGGCGGGGTGCGGTGACGTGACGCAGGTGGCGTGCCTGGCCGCTGGCTTCGGGATGCCCTGGCACCGCGAAGCCGTTCAGGTTCAGGCCTTGTTACGGCCCATCAGGCCGCGTACGGTTTCCTGCAGGTCGGCCGGCAGTACCACCACCTTGGCGTTATTGCTGCTCGCCAGGTTTTCCATGGCCCCGACGTAACGCTCACCGAGCAGGTACATGGCCGGGACGGTTTCGTTGCCGACCGCGTCCTTGACCAGCGAGATGGCCCGCGCCGAGGCTTCGGCCAGGCTGATCTGCGCCTCGGCATCCAGCCGGGCGGCCTGCAGGCGCGCTTCGGCTTCGAGTACTGCCGCCTGCTTGGCGCCTTCGGCACGGGTGACGTCGGCCTTGCGCTCCCGCTCGGCGGCCGCCTGGCGTTCCATGGCCAGTTGCATGTTCTGGGACGGCTTGATGTCCTGGATTTCCACCGAGCGCACGGTCACGCCCCAGTCCTCGGTCTGCTCGGACATGGCCTCGCGCAGGCGCGCCTTGATTTGCTCGCGGCTGGAAAGGGCTTCGTCCAGGTCCATGGCGCCGACGATGGCGCGCAGGGACGTCATGGTCAGGCTGGTGACGGCAAATGCGTAGTCCTGCACGCCATAAGACGCCTTCTGCGGGTCAACGACCTTGGCAAAGCACAGGGCGTTGGCGACGATGACGGCGTTGTCGCGGGTGATGATTTCCTGTTCCTGCACATCGAGGATGATGTCCTTGGTCGGCAGGCGATAGGCAACCACGTCCATGTAGGGGATGACGACGTTGAGGCCAGGCTTGAGGGTGGTGTGGTAGCGGCCCAGGCGCTCGACGATCCATTCCTCACCCTGGGGGACGATGCGTACCCCCTTGAACACGGTGATCAGGACGAACAGGGCGATGGCGCCGACGACGATGAGGCTGGTCATGATGGCAAATTCCTTTTTTACGGATTCAGGCCCGGATGACGCGGGCGGTATTTCCTTCGACGGCGATCAGGCGTACCCGCTCGCCGGCCGGGATGGTGGTATCGGCAATGCAGGTCCACTCCTCATTGCCCAGTACGGGCTTCTGGAAGCGCACCCGGCCTTTCTGGAATTCGGACACACCTGTGGTCAGCAAGCCGACCTCGCCGATCACGCTGGCGGCGGTCCAGCGCTCATCCGGCTGCTTACGGCGAAACACCTTGAACCACAGCAGGGTAGTCAGCGATGAAAGCACGACCCAGAGCAACCCTTGCATGTCCAGCTCCAGGCCTGGAAACGCCAGGGAGGCCAAGGCCACCAGCACGGCACCGATACCGAACCAGAGGATGAAGAACGTGGGCAAGACCAGTTCGAGCAACATCAGCGCGATGCCGAACACCAACCAGATCCACCATTGCAGTTCCATATCAGGCACGTCTTCCGAGGGGGGGCGCCCGAGTTTAAGGCAGGACTGCGACACATGGCCACTTGCAGGCGCTCGGAAAATGCCCAAAGGGGTGTAGGAGCTCAACCCCCCCTAGGCGCTATGCAAGGGGGCTTTCGTCACATAGCGAACAAAGCCGCCACCAGTTCCGGCAGGGCATGGAACGTCCGATCGGCAATCGGCAATGTCGGTCGCTTGAGAATGAACACCGGCAGGCCTAGCTCACGGGCTACTTCCAGCTTGGGTTCGGTGGCGACGCTGCCGCTGTTCTTGCTGACCAGAACGTCGATGCGCCGGTCGGTGAACAGCGCACGCTCCTGGTCCAGGTCGAAAGGCCCGCGAGCACCGATCACCTCGCAGCGCGCATTGCCAGGACAGGCCTGCAGGGCGCGCAATGTCCAGAACTGGCCATCCGGGATGGCGTCCAGGTGCTGCAGGGGTTCCCGGCCCAGGGTGAACAGCGGTCGGGCATAGGGCCCAATGCCCTGCATCAGCGCCGGCCAGTCTTCGACTTCGCGCCAGTCATCCCCCGCCTGTGCCTGCCAGGCCGGACGGTGCAGGGCCCAGCAAGGGATCCCGACACGCTGCGCGGCGCTGGCCGCGTTGGCGCTGATACGGGCGGCGTAGGGGTGGGTGGCATCGACCAGCAGCGTGATGCCGTTTTCATAAAGGTACTGGGCCAGCCCAGCGGCCCCCCCGAAGCCGCCCACGCGTACCTGGCACTGCAGGTCGTCGGGCACCCGGCCGACGCCGGCCAGGCTGTAGATGTGGTCCGGGCCCAGCAGGCGTGCGATGGCCAGCGCCTCGGTAATGCCGCCGAGCAGCAGAATGCGCGCCTTCATGGCTGGCCCGCTCGACCGACGATGCCGCCCTGGCGGTCGATGGCGACCACCTCGACGTTCACTTGGGCAGGCACGACGCTGCGGGCGAAGGCCAGGGCATGCTGGCACACGGCATCGCCCAATTGGACACCGGCGCTGTGGGCCAACGCCAGGGCCTGCTGGCTGGTGTTGGCGGCCACGATGGCAGCCTGAAGCGCCGGATCGGCCCCGCCTGCTGCGGCCCAGCCCGCCAATTGCGGCAGGTCGATGCTCGAATGACGGCTGTGCAGGTCCATGTGCCCGGCGGCCAGCTTGCTGATCTTGCCGAAGCCCCCGCACAGGGTCAGGCGTGAAACCGGCACCTTGCGCAGGTGCTTGAGCACCGCCCCAACGAAGTCGCCCATCTCGATCAGGGCGATTTCCGGCAGCCCGTAGACACGGCGCATGGTGTCCTCGCTGGCGTTGCCGGTGCACGCGGCAATGTGGGTGTAGCCGTTGGTGTGCGCCACGTCGATACCTTGATGAATGGAGGCAATGTAGGCTGCGCAGGAGAAGGGGCGCACAATACCGCTGGTGCCCAGGATCGACAGGCCGCCGAGGATGCCCAGGCGTGGGTTCATGGTCTTGAGCGCCAAGGCTTCACCGTCCCGCACGTTGAGGGTGACCTCGAACCCGCCGGTGTAGCCGCATTCGACGGCCAGGCCCTGCAGGTGGTCCGTGATCATACGCCGTGGCACCGGGTTGATGGCCGGCTCGCCCACGGCCAGGACCAGCCCAGGCCGGGTCACAGTGCCCACGCCTGTGCCTGCGACGAAGTGCACACCGGCCTGGGCACGCAGGCGCACCTGGCTGTACAGCAGTGCTCCATGGGTCACGTCCGGGTCGTCGCCGGCGTCCTTGAGCGTGCCTGCTTCGGCGTAATCGTCGACCAGGCGGCAGAACTCCAGGCGCATCTGCACCACCTTGCCCTTGGGCAGGGTGATGCTCACTGCGTCGCTGTCTGCACCGGTGAGCAGCAGACGCGCTGCCGCCAGGCTGGTCGCGGTGGCGCAACTGCCAGTGGTCAGGCCACTGCGCAGCGGGGCGGCCTGTTCGCGGGTTTCTTCACGCATCGGCCGACTTGACCACGTCGAGCAAGGTGATGGGCAGCGCCTGGCGCCAGGTATCGAACGCACCCAAGGGCTGGGCATGGGCAACATGAATGCGCGTCAGTTCGCCACCGTGCTGCGCCTTGAAGTGGGCCAGGGCCAGTTCGCTTTGCACCGTCACGGCGTTGGCCACCAGCCGACCGCCTGGGCGCAGGCTGGACCAGCAATGCGCCAGTACCCCTGGACGGGTGACCCCGCCACCAATGAACACCGCATGCGGCGGTTCCAACCCTTCCAGTGCCATGGGGGCCTTGCCGCGCACCAGGTGCAGGCCAGGTACGCCCAAGGCATCGCGGTTGTACTCGATCAACCCCTGACGGCCCTCGTCGGCCTCGATGGCCACGGCGCGGCATGCCGGGTGTGCACGCATCCATTCGATGCCGATCGAGCCGCAGCCCGCGCCCACGTCCCAGAGCAGCTGCCCGGGCTCGGGGGCCAGCCGGCCCAGGGTGATGGCGCGCACATCGCGCTTGGTCAGTTGGCCGTCGTGCCGGTAGGCGTCATCGGGCAGGCCTGCCAGGCGGTGCAGGCGAGGCGCTTCGGGCGCTGCCACGCATTCGATGGCCACCAGGTTGAGCGCAGCCGTTTGCCCGTGCTGCCACGTGGACGCCTGCCCGTGCAACTGGCCCTGGGCCTCGCCACCCAGGTGTTCGAAGACCCATAGGCGGCTGGGGCCGAAACCCCGTTCGCGTAACAACGCGGCAATGGCCGCCGGGCTGTCTCCATCGTTGCTCAGTACCAGCAGGCGCAGGCCGCCATGCAGGTGCGCGTTCAGCGCGGCCAGGGGCCTTGCCACCAGCGACACCACCTGTACGTCCTGCAGCGCCCACCCCAGGCGCGCAGCAGCCAGGGCGCACGAGGAGGGCATCGACAGCACCTGCATTTCATTGGCAGGCACTTGGCGCGCCAGGCTGGCGCCCACCCCATAGAACATCGGGTCGCCACTGGCCAGCACGCACACAGGCGAGCCGCGCAGCGCCAGTACCGGCGCTAGCGAGAAAGGGCTCGGCCAGTGCAGCCGTTCGCCGGTCACGCAACGCGGCAGCAGGGCCAGCTGGCGAGGGCTGCCGAAAATCCGTGTCCCACTGAGCAGCGCTCGGCGAGCCTGTTTGCCCAGACCGCTGAAACCGTCTTCGCCGATGCCTACTACTGTGAGCCAGGGTGCCATTGATACCTCTAGAGTTCGTGCGTGTGCAGCACGCCCAATTGTGCCTTTACCCGAAAGATGCTCGACCACCGGCTTTTCATGCGGGCGGCCAAAGCAGGCATAATACCGCGCCTTCTCCACTCAAGCGCAGTTTCACGGATTGCCGGATACCTCAGCGATGCCACCTCACGCTTCCTACAGTTCGCCTCGCCCCTCGGCTTGTCCGGGGTTGTGGCGTATCGTCAGCGCCCTGGATGGCGGCATTTGCCGGATCAAACTGCCGGGCGGGGTGTTGCTGGCCCAGCAGGCCGAGGCCGTCGCCAGCGCCGCCGAGCGCTTCGCAGGGGGGGTGATCGAGGCCACCAACCGGGGCAATCTGCAAATCCGTGGCGTCGGCCCTGATCACCAGGGCCTGGTGGCGGCGCTGCTTGCAGCTGGGCTGGGCCCGCGTGAAGCAGCCGGCGACGATGTTCGTAACCTGATGCTCAGCCCACTGGCCGGGCTTGACCCGGCGATGGTGCTGGACGTCAGGCCGCTGGGGGGGCAAATCCTCGACCTGCTCGAGGGCACGCCACGCTTTCACGCGTTATCGGCCAAGTTCGCCCTTCAGCTCGATGCCGGTGAACGCCTGGCCATGCTCGATCACCCGCACGACCTGTGGCTTTCGGTGCTTGAGCTTGAGCAGCAGCCTTGGCTCGCATTTGGCCTGGCCGGCAGCCTCGGGGAGAGTGACGTACTGGGTGCGGTGCCGTTCAGCCAGGGCTTGACCTTGGTACGCGCCGTGCTCGAACGTTTTCTGGACCTGGCCACCCCAATCCAGTCGCGCATGCGGCATGTGCTGCAGACCTACAAGGCTGCCGACTTCATCGGTGGGCTTGGCGTGGCGTTGCGCCAAGACCCCGCCGTGCTGGGCTGGCGCCGGCCGGTTCGCCCAGTGTCGTGGCTTGGGGCACTGGCTCAGCGGCGTGGGGTTGCGCTTGGCGTGGCACCGCCACTGGGGCGGCTCACCCCGGCCATGCTGCGTGAGGCGGCGCGTGTCGCGCGTGAACAGGGCGACAGCAGCCTGCGCTTGACCCCCTGGCAGAGCCTGGTGCTGCCCAACCTGGCGCCCGGCGCCATCGACCAGGCGCAGCGCAGCCTGATGACGGTCGGGCTGCTCTGCCACGCGGCTGAGCCCTTTGCGCGCATCAGCGCCTGCACCGGCGCCAGCGGCTGTGCCAAGGCCTTGAGCGAGACGAAGGCCGACGCCGTGGCACTGGCCGCATTACTGGGGCCCGGAGCGCCTGCCAGCGTGCATCTTACTGGCTGCCCCCGGTCCTGTGCCCTGGCCCACACCGCCCCGGCCACACTGCTGGCCCGCGCGTCCGGGCGCTACGATCTTTACCAGCGTGACCCCCGCCTGCCGGGGTTCGGCGCCCTGCGCGCCACTGACATTACCTTGAATGAAGCAGGCGCCATGCTCGACCTGCCGACGGAGCACCTTGATGATTGACTACATCCGCGATGGTCAGGAGATCTATCGCAATTCCTTCCGGATCATTCGTGAGGAAGCCCGACTTGAGCGGATTCCCGCAGACCTCGAAAAGCTTGCGGTACGCGTGATCCATGCCTGCGGCATGGTCGATGCGATCGATGGCCTGCAATTCTCCGAGGGCGCCGGCCAGGCCGGCCGTCAGGCCCTGCTGCGTGGCGCGCCGATCCTGTGCGATGCGCACATGGTCGCCGAAGGCATCACCCGGGCACGACTGCCAGCGAACAACCCGGTCATCTGCACCTTGCGCGACCCGAGCGTACCGGACCTGGCCAAGGCCGCTGGCAATACCCGCTCCGCCGTTGCCCTGGAGCTGTGGCGCCCCCACCTGGAAGGCAGCGTAGTGGTGATCGGCAACGCGCCGACGGCGTTGTTCTACCTGCTGGAAATGCTCGACGCCGGTGCGCCGCGCCCAGCGCTCATCCTGGGGTTCCCCGTCGGCTTCGTTGGCGCTGCCGAATCCAAGGCCATGCTGGCGGCCGACAGCCGTGGCGTGCCCTTCGTGATCATGCAGGGGCGGCTGGGCGGTAGCGCCATGGCCGCCGCGGCCGTGAACGCCCTGGCCACGGAGGTGGAATGATGGCCCCGCGCGGACGCCTGATCGGCCTTGGCGTAGGGCCGGGCGACCCTGAACTGATCACGCTCAAGGCCCTGCGCCTGCTGCGCGAGTCGCCGGTGGTCGGCTACTTTGTCGCCAAGGGCAAGCGCGGTAACGCATTCGGCATCATCGAAGCGCACTTGCAACCCGAGCAGACGCTACTACCGCTGGTCTATCCGGTGACTACCGAAGCCTTGCCCGCGCCCCTGTCCTACGAGCAGGTGATCAGCGACTTCTACGACGAAGCCAGCGTCCAGGTGGCCGAACACCTGGACGCAGGGCGTGACGTGGCGGTGATCTGCGAGGGTGACCCGTTCTTCTATGGCTCCTACATGTACCTGCACGACCGCCTGGCCCAGCGCTATGAAGCGCAGGTGATTCCTGGCGTGTGCTCCATGCTCGGTGGGGCCTCGGTGCTGGGTGCACCGCTAGTCTATCGCAACCAGAGCCTTTCGGTGCTCTCTGGCGTCTTGCCGGCCGAAGACCTCAAGCGCCGCCTGGCCGACGCCGATGCGGCCGTCATCATGAAACTGGGGCGCAATTTTCCCAAGGTGCGGCAGGTGCTCGGTGAGCTGGGCCTGCACGAGCGTGCGCTGTATGTGGAACGCGCCACCATGGCCAACCAGAAAATCGTACCGCTGGACCAGGTCGACCCGCAGTCCTCGCCTTACTTTTCGCTGATCATCGTGCCGGGGGAAAAATGGCAGGGCTGAACACGCAGGTGGCACCGGCCATCGTCATCCTGGGGCAAGGCAGTCTGACCACCGCCCGTTGCCTTCAACAGATCTACGCCCAAGCCACAATTTACGGCCTGCAAGGGCGCGTCCAGGGGGCAGACCAGGATTACAGCACTTTTGGCGATCTGCTGCGCAGCCTTTACCAGCGTGGTACGCCGATCATCGCCTTGTGCGCCGCGGGGATCGTGATCCGCAGCCTGGCCAGCCTGTTGGGCGAGAAAGGTAGCGAGCCGCCTGTGCTTGCCGTGGCAGAAGACGGCAGCGCTGTGGTGCCCCTGCTCGGTGGCCTCAGTGGCGTCAACCAGATGGCACGCGACATCGCCGCTGCGCTGGGTGTGTCAGCGGCCATCACCACCAGCGGCGAGTTGCGCTTTGGTACGTGCCTGCTCAATCCGCCTCAGGGTTACGCCTTGGCGGATCTGGAACAAGGCAAGCGTTTCGTGTCCGACCTGCTGGCTGGAGAGCCGGTTCGCATCGAGGGTCAAGCGCCGTGGCTAGCGCAGGCTCAGTTGCCTGCCAGTGATGCCGCGCAGCGCACCATCCATGTGGGCCATTTGGCGCGCCCCGCCAGCCGAGACGAGCTGTTGATCCACCCCCGCTCCGTCGTGGTCGGTCTCGCCAGCGGCGATCTGCAGACGATTCGTGACGCGCTGCAGCAGGCCGGTATTGCGCAGGCATCGCTGGCCTGCGTGCTGGCCGATGAGCGGGCCATGACGGACACCCGGTTGCATGCCGCCGCGCAGGCGCTGGGTGTCGAATTGCGCTTTGCGGCAAGGCCCGACGATGTGGCTGGCATGGTGGGCGCTGCACTGCCCGAGGCGCGGTTGCAGTGCCAGGGTGAGGTGGTCATCGCCGTGGCACCTGCGCCGGTCGAGGTGACTCAGATTGGCCGTCGCCGTGGACGGCTGGCCGTCATCGGTCTGGGACCCGGTGCAGCGGAGCTGATGGTGCCAGCGGTCAAGGCTGAGCTGGCACGGGCCGAGGATGTGCTCGGCTACGAAACCTACGTACGAATGGCAGGCCCATTCCGGGACGATCAGGTGCTGCACTGCACCGACAACCGTGAGGAGATGCAGCGCGCCCGCCACGCATTCGAACTGGCCGCGCGGGGCCGTTCGGTGGTGGTGGTGTCATCGGGCGACCCAGGTGTATTCGCCATGGCCGCTGCGGTCCTTGAGGCGTTGCACGAGTCCACGAATCCTGACTGGCACGCTGTCGATCTGGAGATACTGCCTGGCGTATCGGCCTCGCTGGCAACGGCTGCACAGGCTGGCGCGCCGCTGGGGCATGACTTCTGTGTCATGTCGCTGTCGGACAATCTCAAACCCTGGTCGATCATCGAAAAACGGCTGGACCTCGCTGCCCAGGCCGATCTGGTGCTGGCCTTCTACAACCCGATTTCCAAAGCACGTCCTCACCAACTGGGGACCGCGCTGGACGTCGTGCGCCGGCACCGTGGTGCTGATACACCTGTAGTCCTTGGCCGTGACATTGGTAGGCCGGGGCAGACTTTGCGCGTCGTCTCTTTGGCCCAACTGGTGCCAGAAATGGTCGATATGCGCACCATGGTGCTGGTGGGCTCATCGACCACGTGCACCTTCGAGCGCCCGGACGGCGGGCAGTGGGTCTACACGCCGCGGTGGTATGGCGCAAAGCCCTGAAGTACGGAAGCTCGATCCGAGGGGGAAGCGTTTCGAGGCAGGATGAGCAGCGTCGAGCAGTTAGGTTCACGGCCGAAACCACCTGGTTTCGACCGGACCTAACTGGAGCCTTTGACATGACCACCAACAAAGAGAACCTTGAACTGCAAGTCCTGCCTGACATGAACCTGTTCGTGTTCCCGGACACCATGAGCGAGGTTAACCGTAGCGCGGCCAAGGCCTGCCACGCCCTTGCTACCCAGGGCGCCAATAGACAGCACCACCCGATCCAGGAAACCCAAGCCTGGTTCAACCAGTACGTGTTCCTGATGTCGAAGATGGGTTGGACACCCACGCGCGTTGATGTGCAGCGTATTACCCAGAGCGACAGGCACCTGGAAATCAGCAACCTGGTTGGCAAGGGGCTGCAGGCTGCCTGTGGCGCCTTTACCGGCGACGTGGCATCGGCGCTGGAAGGGTTGGGCAAGACCGTCATTTCCGCACTGGCTGCCAGCACCAAGAATGTCGAATTGCTGGATCGCAAATCCGTGGAGGATGACCGCAACAGCCTGAGCCTGAACAAGTGTGAGCAGACCGGTGCTGGCCAGGTCGCCATGATGGTGAGCGCAGTCCAGACCGATGCCAAGCCTGATAAGAAAGCCAACTACCTGTTGGCCAAATGGGAGAGCAGCGGCACCACCAACTACGCCTGCGGTGCCGTACTGAATCTCGATCAGCGCCAGTACGAGAAAGTACGCGCCGTGGTTGAAACCAAGCTCGACGACAACGCCCTGGAAGTGTTGCTGGCCCTCGAAATCTAACCTGTCGGTCTGACTCACCGGGGCCTTGGCTTCGGTGAGCCTGGAGGGTGCATCAATGGCAAATAACTACAGCGTGTGGCGCAATGGCAACAGTCTGGTGCTCGTCGACAAGACCATCAGCGAGTCTTGCAGGCACGATATGCTCAATATCCAGCTGGCGGCCTACCTGGCCGCGTGCAATGGCGGTGTCTCCGGGGCTGATGGTGACAGCTGGCTCAATGAATACATACGTGTGCAGAGCAGTTTCGGCTGCACGCTTGCTACGCTGCGGTCGCAAACCATATCCATGGTGCCGGTTGCCGCTTTCAAGCCTTGGGACATGCTTTGCGACAGTCTTCTTCAGGCTACGCCTCACCGTCTTCGCGAAGCTGTCGCGCAGTGTCTGGCAGCCTGCGCCAGCAGTGAAACACGCGATGACCGGACGGGGGAGCGCTGGGATCTTGGCGAACACCCTGGCGACACTGGTCTGAACTACGCGCATGCCGAGGTTCGGTTGGTGCTGCCTGAGTATTCCATCATCAGCACTCAACTGAACCTGGGGAGTCGAGAGCCTCTTGATTCTGATTGGCTCTGGCAACTGTTCGACCCTCAGGCGGTGCAGGTGTGCTGGCAGTTCCAGGGGCAATACTTGATCGATTCCAGGCGTATGAACCTCATCGGTCCGGGGCTGGCAAAAAAACTTCAGGGCAAGCTGGCCCATCACCGCAGCGAAATCAGCGTGCAGGAGCTCAACCATGACTAACACCGACGCATCATCTATCGCCGGCCAGCTGGTCCACAGCAGCGTGCTGGTCTTTCTGCCAGGCGTATGCCCGCAAGCACGTTCAGACATACTGTTGGCCAACGCCTTTGCGCAGCAGGTGGCATGGGGGGATTCGAAAGACGGTCTCGAACCTGACTGGTTCAGGAATTACTGGCGCAACCTCGCTGCCCTTGGCTTCGATGGCAAGCTGGCGCCAGTAGGGCGGCGGCCCGGGCCTGACCGAGGCAGCCTTGCTGCGCAGGCAGTCGAGCACATCAGCCAGGCGAGCTCTCCACGCCTGGCCGAAGCGGCCAACCAGGCGCTAGAGGCCCTACGTCGAGATGACAAGGCGCTGAGACTGTTCAGCGCACATTCGACCGTGGGCACTCAGGCGCGCGTGCAGTTGTTGCCCTGTGCTCAGCAGTCGAATGGTTTTATCGACATGGTGCTGCTGCACATGGATATCTCGATGAAGACAAGCACCAGCGATTTCCTGTTCATGGGCGCAAGCAACGGGATCAGTGTGAGAGACCTGCGACTGGAAGTGATCCATTTCAATCTGCAAGGGTTCCGTGAGGATTATCGGCGCAGGGCAGAGGCCAGTGTTGCGCGAACGGCCGAGCGTGTCATCAGGGATCTGGTGCTCTAGTTGCGCGGCCAACTGCCGTCAGGGCCCATGCCCTGATCAGCATTGGCCGGCTGTTGGCTGGACCAGTGTTGGATCAACTCTCGCAGTTGGGACAATTCGACGGGCTTGGCCATATGGCCGTCCATGCCGGCTTGCTTGGCGCGGTCCTTGTGCTCGGCGAGGATATGCGCGGTCAGTGCAACGACGGGCGTGCGCACGCGCTGGTTGGCGGCTTCCCATTCGCGCAGGCGCCTGGTTGCCGAGAAACCATCCAGAACCGGCATTTCGCAATCCATGAGCACCAGGTCATAGCGCTTGGCTTTCATCGCTTCAAGGGCTTCTTCGCCGTTGGAGGCAGTATCGGGCTGCAGGCTGAGCTTGCCGAGCATGCTGCGGATGACCTTGGTCGAAATGGTGTTGTCCTCTGCGACCAGCACGCTGAAATCTGGGGGCAGGTCGAGGGCCTGGGGCTGGCCTGGTGCAACAGCCGGCAGCGCCTGCTCGCGGCCGCGTTGAGCCAGTTCTTCGGCCAGCGTGGTCTTGAGCGTGTAGCCAGCGACCGGTTTGGCCAGTATCCGCTTGATCCCGGCATTACGGGCGATGATCTTGCTGGGGGCGTTGCTGATACCGGTCAGCATGACCACCAGGATGTCGTGATTGAGGCTGGGGTCTTCCTTGATCTTGGCGGCCAGTTGCATGCCGGTCATGCCGGGCATGTTCTGGTCCAGGAGCACCGCGTCGAAGTAATCGCGAAGGTGAGCCTTGGTACGCAGCAAAGCCAAGGCTTCCTTGCCTGAAGGCACTGCGCTGACATTCATGCCCCAGGCGCTGCACTGTTGGACCAGTACCTTGCGGCACGTGTCGTTGTCGTCCACCACCAGTACCCGCGCGTCGCGCAGCGGCCCGTCCAGGTCGGCCGGAGGTTGCTCGAGGCAGGCTGGGTCCAGCGGCAAGGTCAGCCACAAGGTATTGCCGGTGCCGGTGCTGCTCTTGATGCCAAACTCCCCATGCATCAGGCCAATCAGCTGCTTGGCGATTACAAGCCCCAGGTGGCCGCCCAGCCGATTGCTGGACAGGAAGTGCCTGCTGTGCAGTTCCGCCTGCAGCAGCGCCTTGCGATCGGCTGCCGGCAAGGGGTCGCCGCTGTCCTGTACCGCGATGCGCAAGCGGGGCACCTCGCCGCGCTGGTCCAGTGCAACGACAAGCAGAATTTCCCCCTGGTCGGTGTTTTTCAGCGCGTTTTCCATCAGGCTCGACAGCGCCTGGCGCAAGCGTGTGGGGTCGCCGCTGACCACACGGGGCACCTGGGGCTGGGTGAAGCTGATCAGCTCGATGTTCTGCTGCTCGGCCTTGGCCCGAAAGATGTTCGTGCAGTCTTCGATTAGCGCGTTGAGGTCGAACTGGACATCGTCGAGTTCGATCTGACGGGATTCGAGCTTGGAGATATCGAGTATCTCGTTGATCAACGTGAGCAGCTCGTTGCCCGCGCTGTGAATGGTCTGAACGTAATCGCGCTGTTTGACGGACAACGGCGTGCCCAGCAGCAGTTCGGTCATGCCCAGCACGCCGTTCATGGGGGTACGTATTTCGTGGCTGATCTTGGCCAGAAATTCGGCCTTGGCGTTGATTTCGGCGTCACTGGCTGCCAAGGCGCGGCTGACACTGAAGCGCTCCTCATTGATGCGTCGCAGCCGGTCGCTGACAGCCAGGTTCAATAGCAGCCCGCTCGCCACTGCCAGCCCCAACAGAATGCACAGCAACCAAGGCGTGGGGGTGCGTGTAAGCCCAAGCAGGGCAGGCAGCAGCACCAGCCCGCCAACGTTGAAGATGATCATCGCCAGACCGAACAAACGGGCGGGTGCGTAACCGCGGTACCAATGGTAGCTGCTGACCACCAGCATCGTGACACTGCCCAGTGCCATCAAGGCATAGGTCATGAGATTGAGCGGCAAGGTGTCGATGAACAGCAGCACGATCCCGCTCACCCCCACCAGCAGCATCTCGCCGCTCAACAGCCGGTTAAGGCGCGGCGAGTTGCGCGGTGCGAAGAAGCGCTGGGTGAAGTACAGCCCTGCCAGCCCTGCCAGGACCAGCGTAAGGTACGCCGCTGGCGTCTGGGCGCTGTACCACACATGCCACCATGGGCCGCTGAGGTTCAGCAGGATCAGGCCGCTGAGCAACATCAAGCCATGGTAGAACGCCAGGATCAGGGCAGTGCTCGAGCGGCTGTAGATGAAGCGAATCAGGTTATGCAGGATCAGCATCACCAGGCCACCGAACAGCATGCCGAACAGCAACGGCTGGGTCTGATTGGCGGCGGCGCGCGCAGCGGGCTCAAGGCTGATGGCCGGGCGCAGCTGGTGTTCCGATACCAGGCGCAGGTAGATATCCAGGCTTTGCTTGCTGTTAGGCAATGGCAGCACGTGGTCGCTGCCGCGCAATGTGGGGTTGGCACTGCCGGTTTGGCGGCCGTGATGCAGGTGGCGTATCAGCTTGTCGCCTTGCAGGGCGTATAGGTCCAGACCAGAAAGATCAGGCGCGAAGACGCGCAGCAGTTGTTCCTGCTCACCGGGCTCTAGGCGGTAATGCAGCCACAGGGCCTGGTCGGGGGGCGCCGCATCGAGTTCTGCCAGCTCCAGCGGGCTGAACTGGTTGCGATAACGGTCCGAGCGCACGTCGCTCAGTTGCAGGTTGCCTTGTTCGTCGAGCAGCAGGGCCCAGCCACTGTCATGCTCCGCCATCGCGGGGAACATGCAGATCAGGGTCAGCAAGCTGACGATCAACGCTGAGGCAATCCGGAGCCGGCGCACTACGAAATCCCTTCTTGGCCCATGTGCGGGGTGCTAACTATGCGCGGCGTTTGGAGTTGAAGGCAAGGCCCGCGGGCACGCCAACGAGCCGGTTGCCGTGCGCCCGGCTGCACAGGTCCGGGCGCCTCGACAGTGCAGCGATAAAGCGGTTATTGCTCGCCACGTTCCCGGGCAATGGCCCGGTAGCCGATGTCGGTCCGGTAGAAGCTGCCGTCCCAGGTGATCTGCTCGGCCAGGCGATACGCTTGCTGCTGAGCGGATTCGACGGTCTCACCCATGGCCGTGGCGCACAGCACGCGCCCCCCAGCGGTAACCACGTCACCGTCCTTCAAGGCAGTGCCCGCATGGAATACCTTGCCTTCGATTTTTGCGGCCGCCTCCAGGCCTGAAATGGCTGCGCCCTTGGCGTAGTCACCAGGGTAGCCGCCTGCGGCCAGCACCACACCCAGACTAGGGCGTGGGTCCCACTGCGCCTCGACCTTGTCCAGGGCCTTGGCAAAGGCTGCTTCGATGAGCAGTACCAGGCTCGACTCCAGGCGCAGCATGATCGGCTGGGTTTCCGGGTCGCCGAAGCGGCAGTTGAATTCGATGACCTTGGGGTTGCCCGCCTTGTCGATCATCAGGCCTGCATACAGGAAGCCGGTGTAGACATTGCCTTCTTCAGCCATGCCGCGCACGGTCGGCCAGATCACCTGATCCATGACTCGCTGGTGAACCTGGTCAGTGACTACAGGGGCAGGGGAGTAGGCACCCATGCCGCCCGTGTTCGGGCCGCTGTCCTGGTTGCCGACGCGCTTGTGGTCCTGGCTGGTGGCCATGGGCAGCACGTTGTGGCCGTCGACCATGACGATGAAGCTGGCTTCTTCGCCATCGAGAAATTCCTCGATGACCACGCGCGAACCCGCTTCACCAAAGGCATTGCCCGCGAGCATGTCTCGCACGGCGGCTTCGGCTTCTGCCAAGGTCATGGCGACGATCACGCCCTTGCCAGCGGCCAGGCCATCGGCCTTGATCACGATCGGCGCGCCTTTTTCCTGCAGGTACGCCAAGGCCGGCTCGATCTCGGTGAAGTTCTGGTAGTCGGCCGTCGGGATCTTGTGGCGGGCCAGGAAGTCCTTGGTGAACGCCTTGGAACCTTCCAGTTGGGCAGCGCCCTGGGTCGGGCCGAAGCAGTCCAGGCCACGGCTGCGGAACAGGTCGACCACACCGATGACCAGTGGCGCTTCCGGGCCGACGATGGTCAGGTCGACGTTCTTCTCGGCAAAGTCAGCCAGTTGCTCCAGAGCGCAAACGTCGATGGCGACGTTCTCGCACTTGGCCTCGATGGCGGTGCCAGCGTTGCCTGGAGCCACGAAGACTTTTTCGACGCGTGGGTCCTGGGCGACTTTCCATGCCAGGGCGTGCTCACGGCCGCCGCTGCCGATGATCAAAACTTTCATGTCAAAACCTCTAGATCTGTCGAGCAAAAGGCTGTGCCTCTCGCTGTGCCAGGTCGCACCGCAGCAGTTGCCTGCCTGGGTGCGGCCGATTGCCCTGAATCAGTGGCGGAAGTGGCGCATGCCGGTGAACACCATGGCGATGCCGGCTTCGTCAGCGGCAGCGATTACCTCGGCGTCACGCATCGAGCCGCCGGGCTGAATGACCGCGCTGATGCCGACCTTGGCCGCATTGTCGATGCCATCGCGGAACGGGAAGAATGCGTCCGAGGCCATGACGGCGCCCTGCACCTGCAAGCCGGCATGTTCGGCCTTGATGGCGGCGATACGGGCGGAGTTGACGCGGCTCATCTGGCCCGCGCCAACACCGATGGTCTGGCGCTGCTTGGCATAGACGATGGCATTGGATTTGACGAACTTGGCCACTTTCCAGGCGAACACCAGGTCGTGGATCTCTTGCTCGGTGGGTGCACGCTGGGTGACGATCTTCAGGTCATCGGCGTTGATCATGCCGATGTCACGACTCTGGACCAGCAGCCCGCCGTTGACTCGCTTGAAGTCCCAGCCGGCAGCCCGCTCCGCTGGCCACTCGCCGCATTCGAGCAGGCGCACGTTCTGCTTGGCTGCAACCACCTCGCGCGCAGCCTGGGAGATCGTCGGTGCGATGATCACCTCGACGAACTGGCGCTCGACGATGGCTTTGGCGGTTTCGCCGTCCAACTCGCGGTTAAAGGCAATAATGCCGCCGAAGGCCGATTCGGTGTCGGTGGCGTAGGCCAGGTCGTAAGCTTTGCGGATACCGCCTTCGTCTTCAGGCACTACGGCCACGCCACACGGGTTGGCATGCTTGACGATGACGCAGGCCGGCTTGACGAAGCTCTTGACGCACTCGAGCGCAGCGTCGGTGTCGGCCACGTTGTTGAAGGACAGCTCTTTGCCCTGCAGCTGCACGGCAGTGGAAATGCTGGCTTCGCCTTTCTTGGCTTCCACGTAGAACGCCGCGCGCTGGTGCGGGTTCTCGCCGTAGCGCATTTCCTGGGCCTTGACGAACTGGGTGTTGAAGGTGCGCGGAAAATCGCCGCGTGCCTCGGTGCTCAGGGTTTCCCTGGCCTGGTCCACGGTGCCCATGTAGTTGGCGATCATGCCGTCGTAGGCGGCGGTGTGTTCGAAGGCCTTGAGCATGAGGTCGAAGCGCTGGGCGTAGGTCAGACCGCCGGCCTTCAGGCCCTCGACGATGCTGGCGTAGTCACTGGCGTTGACCACGATGGCCACGTCCTTGTGGTTCTTGGCAGCCGAGCGGACCATGGTCGGGCCGCCGATGTCGATGTTCTCGATAGCGGTCGGCAGGTCGCAGCCAGGCTTGGAGATGGTGGCTTCGAAGGGGTACAGGTTGACCGCCACCAGGTCGATGGGCTTGATCCCGTGCTCGTTCATGATCGCGTCGTCGGTACCGCGACGACCGAGGATGCCGCCATGGATCATCGGGTGCAGGGTCTTGACCCGGCCATCCATCATTTCGGCGAAGCCGGTGTAGTCGGCCACTTCCACCGCGTTGACACCGTTGTCCTTGAGCAGCTTGTAGGTGCCGCCGGTGGACAGTATCTCGACCCCGAGCAGTTGCAGCTCACGGGCAAATTCGAGGATACCGGTCTTGTCGGAGACGCTGATCAGGGCGCGGCGGACTGGCAGGCGGGTAGTCTGGTCGGTCATTTCGGGTTCCAATAACGCGGTGGAGTCAGCAAAAAAGGCGTCTGTGTTGAGACAGGCGCCTTTTTCGATCGGGATTCTGGCTTACAGCAAGTCGTATTGCTTGAGCTTCTTGCGCAGCGTGCCTCGGTTCAACCCGAGCATCTCGCTGGCTTTGGTCTGGTTGCCCTTCACATAGCTCATCACGCTTTCAAGCAGCGGCGCCTCGACTTCGGAGAGCACCAGGTTGTACACGTCCGTGACGGTCGCGCCTTCGAGGTGGGCGAAGTAGTTGTGCAGCGCCTTCTCGACGCTGTCGCGAAGGGTCTGGCCCTCTTCGCTTGGCGTGTTCAGGTGCTGTTTCAGGTTGGCGTTGTCGCTCACGGGCGTTGTTCCACTCACAAATGTTTCGGTCATCATCGTCATGCGGCCACCCCTTGTCCGTCCTCTGTCTCAAGGCTCTGTCGACGTTCACTGAAAAACGCGCGAACGTTGGCGCACTGCGCTTGTGTGTCTTCCAAAGCGTTGAACCGGGAGCGAAACTCCTTGCCGCCGGGTCGTGTCGCCAGGTACCAGCCCACGTGCTTGCGGGCGATTCGCACGCCCATGACATCGCCGTAGAAGGCGTGCAGGGCGGCCAGGTGCTCTAGCAGGATGCGTTCCACCTCGTCCAGCTGCGGCGCTGGCAACTGCTCGCCAGTGCGCAGGTAATGCTCGATCTCGCGAAAGATCCAGGGCCGCCCTTGAGCGGCCCGGCCGATCAGCAGGCCATCCACGCCCGTGGCGTCGAGCACTGCCTTGGCCTTTTCCGGCGAGGTGATGTCGCCGTTGGCGAAGACCGGGATGGACACCGCTTGCTTGATAGCGGCGATGGTGTCGTATTCGGCTTCACCGGTGTACAGGTCGGCGCGTGTGCGGCCATGCACCGCAAGCGCCTGGATGCCAGCCTGTTCGGCGATCTTCGCCACGTTCAGACCATTCTTGTTGGCCCGGTCCCAGCCGGTGCGGATTTTCAGCGTCACCGGCACGTCCACGGCGCCCACGACGGCGTGCAGAATTTCGCTGACCAAGGCTTCATCTCTCAATAAAGCAGAGCCTGCCGCCTTGTTGCAGACTTTTTTTGCCGGGCAGCCCATGTTGATATCGATGATCTGGGCGCCCGCGGCGACATTGGCCTGTGCGGCCGCCGCCATCATCTGTGCATCGCCCCCGGCAATCTGGACCGAGCGGGGCTCGGGATCGCCTTCGTGGATGCGGCGCAGGCTCGACTTGCGGCTGTTCCACAGGGACAGGTCGCTGGAGACCATTTCCGACACCACCATGCCTGCGCCCATGCGCTGGCAAAGTGTTCGGAACGGCTGGTCCGTGACCCCAGCCATGGGTGCGAGGATCAGATTATTGCGCAGTGTATAAGGGCCGATGCGTACCGCCGACATAGGTGTTCCCTGTTGTGGGGCCGAATCTTGAGGTTCGAAAAAGGGTTGGCATGATACCCGCTCTGGATGACCGGATAAAGATGGATTTGGATAAAATCTGAACAACTGCGGGTTGCCGCCCCTGCACCTTGGGCTCCGGGTCGTCAGACCCGGACAAGCGGCATCATGGCCGGCGTGCCGGCAGCGTACCGGGTAGGCCGCCTGGGTTTATTCCGGCGAGCGAAAGCTCAGGCTGTAGTTCACCGCTCGCTGTCCTGGGTCCAGAATATCCAGCGCGATGTGGATCGGGGTCTGGCTGGGCATTTCGCCGCGTCCGGCCAGCTCCCCGGACAGGTATTCGGCCGGTTTGAAGCGGCGACTGGCAATCAGTTGGCCGTTGAGGTCCGAGAAGCGCAGTTCGAGCAGTGGAAACGGTTGGGCGAAAGGTGCGCGGTTATAGATGATGGCGTCCACGATCAGCGCCCCTTTGAAGTCCGGGTGGCTGCGCACCACCAGGTTGCTGCTCTTGATCCGGTTCACATCGACGCGAGAGGGGACCTGGCAGCCCACGACCGGGCACACCTGCTCGAACAGTGGGCGATACTGGTCCTGTCGGGACAGCTCGTCGAAATGGAACCACACATACTGCAAGGCTAGCGTGGCGGCAGCGATCAGCGTCAAGCCACCCCATAACAAACGCTTGCCCCAGGCCGGGGCCGGTTTCTCCCAGCCTAGTTGCAGCGGGTCGTCCACCACATCCACCAGGGGTTCCTTGCGCCTTGGGCGTTCGACCTTGTCAGTGACTTCAGGCTCCAGACGCCCCATGGGCAACGGCGCCTCGTCGAGCTCATCGTCGGCGCGCAGGCTAGTTGCCAAAGGTTCGTCGTCGTGCGCGGTGAGGCCGGCAATCGACACATCGTCATCGTCATCGTCATCGGGGCGCAGCGGCGCTCCCAGTTTCGGCTCATCTTCATTCGTAACGATGCTGCCCAGCGGCGGCTCACCTTCTGCATCGGTGTTCAGGTCAGCGGTGAAGGTCGGCTCGGTACGCGCCTCGCGCCGTGAATCTGCCTGGGGGGCGGGCTTGAGCACGGGGGCGGCATCAGCCTGTTCCGGTTCAAACGGCTCGCCGGCTGCAGTGCCGAAGACCTCGTCCAGGTGTTCCTCTGTGTCCTCCTCGTGACGCCGTGCCTGCAGCACGGGCGTCTGGTCGGCCTCACCCACCTGTACAGGCGCGTGGCGGCGTTCCAGGCGCTCCAGTTCCTTGTCCAGATCGAGTTCGTCCAAGGCCTGGGCGGTCTGGGCCCAGGCCTCGTCGTCCGGGGCGATGGGGTGCCCTTGCGCGGGGGTGGGCGCGGCAGGCGACGGCGCTGCCTCGGTTGCCGGCAGCGGGTTCGCCTGAGGGGGGGCGCTGCGGTTCTGTGCCAGCAGCTGCTTGGCGGCATTGAACACTTGCAGGCACTGGCCGCAACGCACCACGCCACGGGCCACGCTCAACTGGTGGTGGGTGACACGAAAGCTGGTCTGGCAATGCGGGCACTGGGTGACGAAACTGTCGGTCATGCGGCGATCCGGAGGCTGTGCTGAGGGCTATTCTAGGTTCGACTGGCGGCGGCGACCACTGATTCGCACCCAGCCATCGCGAACGACGATGGGGTCCAGGTCGAAATCGGCAGCGTAGGCGGCAGCCACTTCTTCACCTTGTTCGGCGAGGATGCCCGACAGCGCCAACAGGCCGCCCGGGCGAACCAGGCCGCTGAGTTGCGGTGCCAGCGCCACCAATGGCCCGGCCAGGATGTTGGCCACCAGCACGTCGGCCTGCATGGCAGGCATGTGCTCGGGCAGGTAGAGCGCGAACAGCTCGTCGGCAATGCCGTTGCGCCGGGCATTGTCGCGAGAGGCCTCGATGGCCTGCACATCGATGTCCGTGCCTACCGCTTCGCGCGCGCCCAGCAGCAGTGCAGCGATGGCCAGAATGCCCGAGCCACAGCCGAAGTCCAGGACCTGGGTGCCTTGCAGTTGCTGACCGTCGAGCCATTCAAGGCACAGCGCCGTGGTGGGGTGCGTGCCCGTGCCGAACGCCAGGCCAGGATCGAGCAACAGGTTCACGGCCTCCTTTTCCGGGGCATCGTGCCAGCTGGGCACGATCCACAGCCGGCGGCCGAAGCGCATCGGCTGGAAGTTGTCCATCCAGCTGCGTTCCCAATCCTGGTCTTCGATCACTTCGGCCTGGTGCTGGGGCAGCTCGACCCCCGTCAGCAGGTGCAGGTGCGCGAATACCTGCTCGGGGTTGGTGTCGGCCTCGAACAGCGCCAGCAGATGGGTGTGCGACCACAGCGGCGTGGTATTGAGGTCTGGCTCGAAGATGGGTTGATCTTCGGCGTCCATGAAGGTGACCGACACCGCGCCGACTTCCAGCAGCGCGTCTTCGTAGGTTTCGGCTTGTTCCGGGCTGATGGCCAGACGTACTTGCAGCCAGGGCATGGCGTGTACCTTTGATAGATCCAGAAGGGCAGCCCAAGGCTGCGCGGAAGCCTGGCAGTTTACGCGAGTGCGTGGGGTTTGTAGAGACGCCTGCGCCTGCCAGGTGCCGGTGCCTAAACAAAGCACAGGGACAGGGATTCGGCCCGGTAGGCGGGCTTGTCCTCGTCTTTTATCTCCAGTGTGGCGATAGCCTTGAGCAACCATTGGCCGGGGCGCTTTTGCTGCACATCGGCCAGCTCCACATGCAGGCGCACCTGGCTGTCGACCTTCACCGGCTGGATGAAGCGCACGCTGTCCAGGCCGTAGTTGACGACCATTTTCAACCCCTGTGGCAAGACCAGGATGTCTTCGATCAGCGCAGGTATCAGGGACAGGGTCAGAAACCCATGGGCGATGGTGCAGCCGAACACGGTCTGCGCCGCTCGCTGCGGGTCGACGTGGATGAACTGATGATCGCCAGTCGCCTCGGCGAAACGGTCGATACGCTGCTGGTCGATGGTCAGCCAGGCCGAGTGGCCGAGGGACTTGCCGATGTATTGGGTAAGCGCGGTGACCGGCACTAGCGGCATGGTGAGCCTCATGGGTATTAAATGGTACGTGCGTGCAAGATCAACACGCCCGGCCAGGCCGGTCAAGTTGCGCTCGGCGCTGGCAGCGTGCCCATGCTTATAATGAGCCGCACGCCTGAAGGAGAACGTTATGCTGTTGCGGGGTTTGACCTGGCTGGTGCTGTTCCAGCTGTTGGGGACGGCAGTCAATCATCTATTGGTTCCCGTCTTGCCGGGGCCGATCATTGGCCTTTTGCTACTGCTGGGCTTTCTGATGGTGCGCGGCGAGGTGGGGGCCCCCCTCAATGAAGCTGCCGGCAGCCTGCTGCGCTACTTGCCGCTGTTGTTGGTGCCTCCTGCCGTGGGGGTGATGGTGTATGCCCGCGACATCGCCGCCGACTTCTGGGCCATTGTCGGCGCGCTGCTGATTTCCTGCCTGCTGACGCTGGTGGTGGTGGGCGTGCTGATGCAGAAACTCATTCATCGTCAGGCCCGGCGCGAGGACCAGCCATGATGCTCGACTGGCAAGGCGCAGTGAATGCAGTGGTCCACCACCCGTTGTTCGGCATTGGCGTGACCTTGGGGGCCTATCAGCTGGTGCTGGCCGGGTATGAGAAGACCCGTTGGATCTTCCTGCAGCCGGTGCTGGTGTCGATGGCGCTGGTCATCGGCGTACTGCTGCTATGCGGCATCGACTACGCCGAATACCGCAAGAGCACCGAAATCATGAACATCCTGCTGGGCCCTGCCACCGTGGCCTTGGCGGTGCCGCTGTTCCTGAACCTGCGCCGCATTCGTCAGTTGTTCTGGCCGACCTTGACTACGCTGGTACTCGGAGGCCTGTTCGCCACGGTGTGTTGCCTGTTGCTGGGGTGGTGGTTTGGCGCCGAGCACATGATCCTGATGACCATGGCACCCAAGTCCGTCACCTCGCCCATCGCGATGCTGGTAGCCGAGCAGATCGGTGGGGTGGCGGCGCTAGCTGCGGTCTTCGTGCTGATTACCGGGGTGATCGGGGCCATTTTCGGGCCTGCCTTGTTGAGCCGCTGCGGTGTGCTCAGCCCTGAAGCGCGGGGCATGTCCCTGGGCATCACGGCCCACGCGGTCGGCACCTCGGTGGCCTTGCAGGAAAGTGACGAATGCGGCGCCTTCGCCGCGCTGGCGATGAGCCTGATGGGCGTGGCAACGGCAGTGTTCCTGCCGCTGGCCGTCAGCCTGGTGGCTTGAGGAGTGATGATGATGCTACCGCTGTTTCCCCTCGACACCGTGCTGTTTCCAGGGTGTTTTCTCGACCTGCAGATTTTCGAAGCCCGCTACCTGGACATGATCGGGCGTTGCATGAAACAGGGCGAAGGCTTTGGTGTGGTCTGCATCGTGGAGGGCGAGCAGGTCGGCAAGGCGCCGCCCGTGGTGGCGTCCATTGGCTGCGAAGCCGTGATCCGCGATTTCGTCCAGCAGGAAAACGGCCTTTTGGGCATTCGCGTCGAAGGCGTGCGGCGTTTCGATCTGCAGGCCACCGAAGTGCTCAAGGATCAGCTGCTGGTGGGGCAGGTGCAGTGGCTGCCTGATCTTGAAGACAGCCCCTTGCAGGAAGCGGACGACGATTTGCTGGCGCTGCTGCTGGCCTTGGGCGAACATCCGATGGTCGAGGCGCTCGACATGCCCCGGGCCGTGGACGGGCGTCAGACACTGGCCAACCAACTGGCCTATCTGCTGCCCTTCACCGAGCAAGACAAGCTGGACTTGCTGGCCCAAGACTCGCCCGAGCAGCGGCTGGGCGAGATCCACAGGTTGCTTGAGCGCATCCAGGGTGAGCTGTTTGCCTGAATAGCGCCGGGCGTCAGTACTGGTACCTGAGCAGCGCGTGGGGCAGGGCGTGGGTGGCAAAGAAGGCCAGCAAGGCGATGCAGGCCGGCAACACCAGCCACCAGACCTTCAGGGGCAGGGCCGGCAGGGTCTGCCGGTACTGGGACAACGTCAGGCTGATCGCGCAGACGCAGCAGGCCAGCAGGGCACCGGCCAGGATGTCGGTGGGCCAGTGTGCACCCAGGTACACCCGCGACAGGGCGATGGCCAATGCCGGAATGCAGCCCAGCATGATCCAGGTCAGGCGCATGCGCGGTGGCTGGCCGCGGCCGGCGAGCACCGCCAGCACCAGAAAGAACGCAAACGACGCCGAGCTGTGGCCGCTGGGCATGCTGTAGCTGGTCAGCGGGTCGGTCAGCACTTCCGGGCGGGCCCGGGCGAACAGCCACTTGAGCGTGCCGTTGGCGATGGCGGTGCCCATCAGCGCCCCCGCGGCGAAGAAAGCGTGCCGCCACTGACGTACCACCAGCAGCAAGCCTGTCAGCAGCCCGCCCAGAAAGAACTGCGTGCGAAAATCCCCAAGCCGCGTCACCACCACCACGGCGCCGTCGATGGCCTGGCTGCGATGCTCCTGGACCAGGGTCATCACCCCGTCGTCGAAGTCGTGCAAGTAAGGCCAACCGAGAAACACCCCGACCAAGGCCAGCAGGCATAGGGCACCAATCAGCCGTGTGCCGTGCCGGCGGTCGCGGATGCTGGTGCTCAGACTAAGGCCGATGATCACCGCCAACGTGCCAAAAATGATGCCGGCCTGGGGCCAGAAGCCTTCGGGCAGGGGCAGGCGCATGGCAGCGCCCGTGGCCCAACCGGGCAGCAGGTAGGCGATCGACCATCCTGCGGCTGCCACCAGGCTAACGGCGATGAACCGCAGCAGGGGCATGTCGAACATGCCTGCGACCATTGGCAGCATGGGCCGCAACGGGCCGATGAAGCGGCCTACGAGCAGGCTGGCGATGCCATAGCGCTTGAAGTAGGTTTCGGCGCTGCCGATCCATTCCGGGTGGTGTCGCAACACCGGCAGGCGGCGAATGTTCTGGTGGAAATGCTTGCCGATCATGTAGGACAGCGCGTCACCCAGTAACCCGCCCAAAAAGCCCAGCAGCAAGGTTTCGCCAAGGCCCAGCACGCCGCTGCCTGCCAGCACGGCGACCGCGAACAGCAGCACCGTGCCGGGGACGATGATGCCGGCGATGGCCAGGCATTCGATGCACGCGACCAGGAAGATCGCGACGCCCAGCCACTGTGGGTTGGCGCCCAGCCAACCGGTCAGGCCGTCGAGCCATTGTTCCATGGTTCAGTTCTCTTGTTCGATGATGGAGAAGTCACGGCCTTCGACCTGGCCGCGCCGCAATGGGTTGCGCGTGCAGAACCGGGCGTACGCGGCATCGACGAAGCGGTACGGCAGGTGCTCGTCACGCCCGTGGGGAATGCCCAGGCGCGCTGCCTGGATCACCCGGGGCACCGGGTTGGCGCAGTCGTCCACATACAGCCGCTGCGGGTCGAAGCGCTGCGCATCCCACTGTGGCACCTTGAGGCCTAGCGCCCGGCACAACAGCGTCTGCCCTGCGCACAGGCGCTCGACGGGGCGCAGGTTGCCGCTGGCGTCGGGGTTGTTCAGGTGCATCTGCGCCAGGCTGTCTGGCCCGGACAAGGCATCCTGCCATGGGTAGGCAGACTTGATGAGCACCGCATTGCCGGGGCCCTGGGCGCTGAAGTTCAGGGAGTCCCCGCCGCGGGCGTAGTACATATAGATGTGCCCACCATCGAGAAACAGCGCCTTGCGCTTTTCGGTGTAGCCCAACGACGCATGGCTACCCTTGTCGGCGAGGTAATAGGCCTCGGTCTCGATGATGCGGGCGGCAAGCCACAGGTTGCCCTGGCGGTGGCGGATAACCTTGCCCAACAGGGCTTTGGCCAAGGTCTGGGCGTCGCGGTCGAAAAAGCTGTCTGGCAGTGCTGGCATGCAAGGACTTCGCAGGCTAAAGGCATGAGGGTAACAAGCGCTACCTTAACCGAATCTGAAACCTGCGAATATGCGACGGCGCACGGCAGCGATTTCCACAGAGTTCTGCGTTTTTATGGATAAGCCCGGTTACATCTTTCCTACGGATTACCCACAGCTTTTTTTACCATCCGCCACCCACCGCTGGGCGTACACCTGCGCGACAGTTATAATCAGCCGTTTCCCCACCGCCAAGACACCGAGCCCATGACTGAGTCCGTTCTTGACTACATGACCCGCCTGGGTCGCGCAGCCCGTGAAGCGTCCCGGGTAATCGGCCGTGCCAGTACCGCGCAGAAGAACCGTGCGCTGCACGCTGCCGCCGACGCGCTGGATGCAGGGCGTGACGTGCTGATCGCAGCCAACGAGCAGGACTTGGCCCACGGCCGTGCCACCGGGCTGGAAGCCGCGTTGCTCGACCGCCTGGCCCTGACCCCGGCGCGCATCGATGGCATGATCACCGGCCTGCGCCAGGTGGCCAGCCTGCCTGATCCGGTCGGCGCCATTCGCGACATGAGCTACCGCCCATCGGGCATCCAGGTCGGCAAGATGCGCACGCCGCTGGGCGTCATCGGCATCATTTACGAATCACGCCCGAACGTCACCATCGACGCGGCCAGCCTGTGCCTGAAGTCAGGCAATGCCACCATCCTGCGCGGCGGCTCCGAAGCCATCCACTCCAACCGCGCCATTGCCGCCTGCATCCAGCGCGGCCTGGCGGCGGCAGGCCTGCCCGCGGCCGTGGTCCAGGTGGTGGAAACCACCGACCGCGAGGCGGTGGGCGCGCTGATCAGCATGCCCGAGTTCGTCGATGTCATCGTGCCGCGCGGCGGCCGGGGCCTGATCGAGCGCATCAGCCGCGACGCCCGGGTACCGGTCATCAAGCACCTCGACGGTATCTGCCATGTCTATGTCAGTCAGCATGCCGACCTGGACAAGGCCTGGCGCGTGGCATTCAACGCCAAGACCTACCGTTACGGCATCTGCGGGGCGATGGAAACACTGCTGGTGGACCAGCAGGTCGCCGAGCGCTTCCTGCCCGAGATGGCGCGCCGCTTCCAGGAAAAGGGCGTTGAGTTGCGCGGTTGCGAGCGTACCTGTGCGCTGATCGACGCGCACGCGGCCAGCGAAGATGACTGGCACACCGAGTACCTCGATGCAGTACTGTCCATCCGTGTGGTGCAAGGCCTGGATCAGGCCATCGAACATATCAACCACTATGGCTCGCACCATACCGACTCGATCATCACCGAGCATCAGGGGCAGGCGCGCCAGTTCATGGCGGAAGTCGACTCGGCCTCCGTCATGCTCAACACCCCGACCTGCTTCGCCGACGGCTTCGAATATGGCCTGGGTGCCGAGATCGGCATTTCCACCGACAAGCTTCACGCCCGTGGCCCGGTCGGCCTCGAAGGCCTGACGTGCGAGAAATACGTGGTGATCGGCGACGGTCAACTGCGCGGCCAGGAGTCCTGCTGAGTTGAATCAGGCCCAGGCAGTGCGCCGCGTCGGCATTCTTGGCGGCACCTTCGACCCGGTTCACATCGGCCACCTGCGCAGTGCGCTGGAAGTCGCCGAGTTCATGGACCTGGACGAGCTGCGCCTGCTGCCCAATGCTCGCCCGCCGCACCGAGACACGCCGCAAGTGGCCGCGCACGATCGCCTGGCCATGGTGCAGGGCGCCGTCGCGGGCGTTGCAGGCCTGAGCGTGGACGCACGTGAACTGGCACGGGACAAACCGTCGTACACCATCGATACGCTGGAGTCGATCCGTGCCGAGCTTGCTGCTGACGACCAGTTGTTTTTGGTGCTGGGCTGGGATGCTTTCTGCGGACTGCCCGGTTGGCACCGCTGGGAAGAACTGCTGCAACACTGCCACATCCTGGTGCTGCAACGCCCGGATGCGGACGTAGACCCCCCCGACGAACTGCGCAACCTGCTGGCTGCCCGTTCGCAGAGCGATCCCACCGCCATGTCCGGCCCGGCGGGAAACATTTCGTTCGTCTGGCAGACACCGCTTGCGGTGTCGGCTACACAGATCCGACAGCTGCTGGCCAGCGGCAGGTCGGTGAGGTTCCTGGTGCCGGACGCCGTACTGGCCTACATCGAGGCGCACGAACTGTATCGTGCGCCCAACTGACGGTGCCCCTGGCACCTCATCCTACGAGTTGAACGAGTTTTATATGACCAAGCAGAAAATTTACGGCGACGAACTGGTCGCAGTGACCACGGCAGCGCTGGAAGACGTCAAGGCCCAGGATATCCAGGTCATCGACGTGCGTGACAAGCACAGCCTGACCGACTACATGATCATCGCCACCGGTACCTCCAACCGTCAGATCAACGCCATGGCCGAGAAGGTCCGCGAGGCGGTCAAGGCCAAGGGCGCCCAGCCGCTGGGTGAGGAAGGCAAGGGTGACAGCGATTGGGTGCTGCTGGACCTCAACGATGTCATCGTGCACATGATGACCGCGGCTGCACGCCAGTTCTACGACCTCGAACGCCTGTGGCAGGGTGCCGAGCAGAGCCGCGCCGCCGATGGCAAGCACCACAGCCCGGACCATGTCCACGAGTACTCCGACAAGCTCAAAGATCGCGAATAAGGAAAGCGCCGTGCGTCTGCGCCTGATCGCGGTCGGCTCGCGCATGCCGAAGTGGGTCGAGGAGGGCTGGCATGAGTATGTCAAGCGCCTGCCGGCCGAACTGTCGCTCGAGCTGGTGGAAATACCGCTGAACACCCGCGGCAAGAATGCCGACGTCGCCCGCCTGATTCGCCAGGAGGGCGAAGCCATGCTCAGCAAGGTGCAACCCGGCGAGCGCGTCGTGACCCTTGAGGTTCATGGCAAGCCGTGGAGCACCGAGCAGCTGGCAGGTGAGCTGGACCGCTGGCGCCTGGATGCGCGCACGGTGAATTTGATGGTGGGCGGGCCCGAAGGGCTTGCGCCGCAAGTGTGCGCCCGCGCCGATCAGCGCTGGTCCCTGTCGCCGCTGACCTTGCCGCACCCGCTGGTCAGGATACTCATCGGCGAGCAGGTCTACCGGGCCTGGACGGTGTTGTCCGGCCATCCCTACCACAAATGAGCCTGTAAGCAGCCCGATGTCGCAGCCGATCCGCCTCAAGGACCACGAAAAAGACGCCCGTCTGGTGCGCAACCGCGTCGTGGTCGGCGCCGTGGCGGTCATGCTGCTCATCTGCGTGCTGATTGCGCGGCTGTACTACCTGCAGATCATCCAGTAC
Source organism: Pseudomonas sp. xss_4 (assembly GCF_043104125.1). NCBI lineage: Bacteria > Pseudomonadati > Pseudomonadota > Gammaproteobacteria > Pseudomonadales > Pseudomonadaceae > Pseudomonas > Pseudomonas sp. xss_4. The sequence goes on along the minus strand of NZ_JBICKJ010000089.1, from coordinate 80,719 downwards.
GACTACCACTCCACGCTGTCGGAGAACAACCGGGTGCACGTGCAGCCGATCCCGCCGACACGCGGGCTGATCTTCGACCGCAACGGGGTAGTGATCGCCGACAACCGGCCCAGCTTCAGCCTGTCCATGACCCGGGAGCGTGCCGGAGACTGGCAGCAGGTACTGGACAGCATCGTCGAGATACTGGAACTCACCCCAGACGACCGCGCGCTGTTCGAAAAGCGCATGCGCCAGGGGCGCAGGCCGTTCGAGCCGGTACCTATCCTGTTCGAACTCAACGAGGAACAGATCGCCCGTGTGGCGGTGAACCAGTTCCGCTTGCCAGGGGTGGAAGTGGTCGCCCAGCTGGTACGTCACTACCCACAGGGGGCGCATTTCGCGCATTCGGTGGGCTACGTCGGGCGTATCAACGAGAAAGAGCTCAAAACCCTGGACCCTGTGAACTACAGCGGCACGCACCACATCGGCAAGACCGGCATCGAGCGGTTCTACGAGGCCACGCTGCACGGCCAGGTCGGCTACGAAGAAGTCGAGACCAACGCCCGCGGCCGTGTGCTCAGGGTGCTCAAGCGTACCGATCCCAAGCCTGGCAAGGACATCGTGCTGAGCCTGGACATCAAGTTGCAGGAAGCGGCCGAGGCCGCCCTGGCCGGGCGCCGTGGCGCGGTGGTTGCGCTTGACCCACGCACCGGTGAAGTGCTCGCCATGGTGAGCCAGCCCAGCTTCGACCCCAACCTGTTCGTCACTGGCATCAGCTTCAAGGCCTATGCCGAACTGCGTGATTCGATCGACAGGCCGCTGTTCAACCGCATCCTGCGCGGCCTCTACCCGCCCGGCTCGACGATCAAGCCCGCCGTGGCGATCGCCGGCCTGGACAGCGGCGCGGTGACCCCAAGCAGCCGTGTGTTCGACCCTGGGTACTACCAGCTGCCCAACTACGATCACAAATACCGTAACTGGAACCGCTCGGGTGACGGCTGGGTGGACCTGGATACCGCCATCATGCGCTCCAACGACACCTACTTCTACGACCTGGCCCACAAGATGGGCATCGACCGGTTGTCCAGCTATATGAACAAGTTCGGCATCGGCCAGCGGGTATCGCTGGACATGTTCGAAGAGTCCGCAGGGTTGATGCCGTCGCGGGAATGGAAGCGGGCCACGCGCCGGCAGGCCTGGTTCCCGGGCGAAACCCTGATCCTGGGTATCGGCCAGGGCTACATGCAGGCCACGCCGCTGCAGCTTGCGCAGGCGACGGCGCTGATTGCCAACAAGGGTGTGTGGAATCGGCCGCACCTGGCCAAGACCATCGAAGGGGAACCGCCGGTGGACGAAAACCCAATGCCGGACATCGTGCTGCGCGACAAGGCCGATTGGGCGCGCGTGACCCATGGCATGGAGCAGGTGATGCACGGCGCGCGCGGTACTGCCCGCAAGGCCGCCATCGGCGCCCAATACCGCATCGCCGGCAAAAGTGGTACCGCCCAGGTGGTGGCCATCAAACAGGGCGAGAAGTACGACCGCAACAAACTTCAGGAGCGTCACCGCGACCATGCCTTGTTCGTGGCCTTCGCTCCGGCAGACGACCCCAAGATCGTGGTGTCGGTCATGGTCGAGAACGGTGAGTCGGGTTCTGGGGTGGCTGCGCCAGTGGTGCGCCAGATCATGGATGCCTGGCTGCTGGACGAAAACGGCCGGCTCAAGCCTGAGCTTGCGCCGGCTACCGCTACTCAGGAGTCGCCGCTGTGATGAACAATTTCGATCGCATGCTCTCCAGCGAGGATGTGATGCGTCGGCGCGCCAGCTTCCTGCAGCGCATCCACGTCGATGGTCCTTTGCTGATCATCCTCCTGACCCTGGCCGCAGGCAGCCTGTTCGTGCTGTATTCGGCCAGCGGCAAGAACTGGGACCTGTTGCTCAAGCAGGCCACCTCGTTTGGCATCGGCCTGGTATCGATGTTCGTCATCGCCCAGCTCGAGCCACGGTTCATGGCGCGCTGGGTGCCACTGGCCTACCTCACCGGGGTGTTGCTGCTGGTGGTGGTGGACGTGATGGGCCACAACGCCATGGGTGCGACGCGCTGGATCAACATACCCGGGGTGATTCGCTTCCAGCCCTCCGAGTTCATGAAGATCATCATGCCGGCGACCATCGCCTGGTACCTGTCCAAGCGCACCCTGCCGCCGCACCTCAAGCATGTGGCCATCAGCCTGGTATTGATTGGCGTGCCGTTCATCCTGATCGTGCGCCAGCCGGACCTGGGTACGGCGTTGCTGATCCTGGCCTCCGGTGCCTTCGTCCTGTTCATGGGCGGCCTACGCTGGCGTTGGATTCTCAGCGTGCTGGCGGCCACGGTGCCGGTGGCGGTGGCCATGTGGTTCTTCGTGATGCACGACTACCAGAAGCAGCGGGTGCTGACCTTCCTCGACCCGGAGAGCGACCCGCTGGGTACGGGCTGGAACATCATCCAGTCCAAGGCAGCGATTGGTTCTGGCGGCGTGTTCGGCAAGGGGTGGCTGCTGGGCACCCAGTCGCACCTGGACTTTCTGCCTGAAAGCCACACCGACTTCATCATCGCCGTGCTGGGCGAGGAGTTCGGCCTGGTGGGCATTTGCCTGTTGCTGATCGTCTACCTGCTGCTGATCGGCCGGGGCCTGATGATCACGGCGCAGGCACAGACATTGTTCGGCAAGCTGCTGGCAGGCAGCTTGACCATGACGTTCTTTGTATACGTGTTCGTCAATATCGGGATGGTAAGTGGCCTTTTGCCCGTCGTCGGCGTGCCGTTGCCCTTCATTAGCTATGGCGGAACTTCATTGGTGACGCTGCTGTCAGCGTTTGGCGTTCTGATGTCGATCCACACGCATCGAAAGTGGATCGCACAGGTTTGAATAAGGTGAACAATTACATGCAAGCAGTGCGTAACTGGGCTACCCGTTGTGCGCCGTGGTTTGGTGCGGTGAGCCTGTTTGGCGCTGTACAGCTGGCCGAGGCTGGCGACTACGACAACTCGCCCCAGGTGGCCGAATTCGTTGGCCAGATGAGCCGCGACCATGGTTTTGCCCCAGAACAACTGATGGGCGTGTTCCGTGAAGTGCAGCGCAAGCAGTCGATCCTCGATGCGATTTCGCGGCCCGCCGAACGGGTCAAGCCCTGGAAGGAATATCGCCCCATGTTCCTCACCGACGCGCGCATCGCGCGGGGCGTGGACTTCTGGCGTCAGCACGAGGCCGTGCTGGCGCGGGCCGAGCAGGAATACGGGGTGCCGGCACAATACATCGTGTCGATCATTGGCGTTGAAACCTTTTTCGGGCGCAACACGGGCAACTTCCGGGTGCTTGACGCGTTGTCCACCCTGGGCTTCGATTATCCCCCCCGCGCCGAATTCTTCCGCAAGGAACTGCGTGAGTTCCTGCTGCTGGCCCGTGAAGAACAGCTCGATCCCCTGACTCTCAAGGGCTCCTATGCCGGGGCCATGGGGCTGCCGCAGTTCATGCCCAGCAGCTTTCGCAACTATGCCGTGGACTTCGACGGTGATGGGCACATCAACATCTGGACCAACCCCGATGATGCCATCGGCAGCGTGGCAAGCTACTTCAAGCGCCATGGCTGGATGGCCGGAGAGGAAGTGGTCAGCCGCGCAACCGTGCAGGGCGAGCGCGCCGATCAAGGCCTGACCACCGGTATCGAGCCGGCCAGCACGGTCGGACAGTTGCGTGCCCTTGGCTGGTCGGTTCATGATTCGCTGCGCGATGATCTGCCCGTCACGGCCTTCCGCCTGGAGGGTGAGAACGGCCCCGAGTACTGGGTGGGGCTCAAGAATTTCTACGCGATCACTCGCTACAACCGCAGCGTGATGTATGCCATGGCGGTGCATCAGCTTGCGCAACAGCTGGTCCAAGCACGGGGCGTCAACTAATGCGCGCAATTTTCTCTACCACTTCCTTCAAACTGATCACCTGCGCAGCCATCGGCCTGGCATTGGTCAGTTGCTCCTCCAGCCGCCCGGCGCCCAAGAGTTCCAGCGGTGCGAGCGTGGTGCGCAGCCAGCCCGGCCTGGACATCAACCGTGCCCACAAGGACGGTGCGCCGTGGTGGGATGTGGACGTCAACAAGATCCCCGATGCCACGCCCACCCTGCACACCGGCAACTACAAGGCCAACCCCTACACCGTCCTGGGCAAGACCTACTACCCGATGCAGGATGCGCGCAACTACCGCGCCGAGGGCACGGCGTCGTGGTATGGCACCAAGTTCCATGGCCAGAACACCGCCAACGGCGAGCTGTACGACCTGTACGGCATGAGTGCCGCGCACAAGACACTGCCACTGCCCGCCTATGTGAAGGTGACTAACCTGGCTAACGGTCGCAGCGTTATCCTGCGGGTGAACGATCGCGGCCCGTTCTATTCCGATCGCATCATCGACTTGTCGTACGCGGCGGCGAAGAAGCTGGGCTACGCCGAGATCGGCACTGCCCATGTACGCGTCGAAGGCATCGACCCCCAGCAGTGGTGGGCGCAACGTGGCCAGACGCCACCCATGGTGCTCAAGGAGCCCCAGGTGGCCCAGACCCAGGCGATCCCGGCCAGCTCCGGTCGGGTAGAGCAGTGGACGCCGCCGCCACAGCAGCATGCAGCACCGGTGGTGCCGGTGCAGGTGGGCGGCAACAACGTGCCTGCTGGCACTGGCGGCAGCTTCCTGCAAGTCGGCGCTTTCGCCAACCCGGATGCGGCCGAGCTGCTGCGCGCCAAGCTCAGCAGCATGGTCAGCGCACCGGTGTTCATCAGCTCGGTCGTGCGTAACCAGCAGACATTGCATCGTGTACGCCTGGGGCCGATCAACAGCCAGGGTGAAGTCCAGCAGGCGCAGAACAGCATTCGCCTGGCGAACCTAGGGCAGGCCAAGCTGGTCACAGCTGACTGACCAGGCGTCCCGGCAGGATGACCGACCCCTCGCGCACGGTATGAACAGCCTGCGTGTGGGGTTCACCTACGGGCAAGCACGGTGCAATGTGGCGGTTTTGTCATGAATTGACAGGCTCAGCCATGTACAATGCCGGTTTTGCCCGCAGCGGCACCCTGTCGCACGTTGCCGGGCCAGGCCTCAGGCCAATAACTAGACTGACCGGTGCTGGGCCGTGTGCTTGCCCAGAAAACATCTCCAGACCATTAAGCGATTTTCGAGAGACGGATGAACATCACCAACCTTGCCAAACGACTTTGCTTGCCCGTATTGCTCCTGCTCACTCCGGTAGCCTTCGCGGCCGAGCAGATGACGCCCGCGCCGCCTCAACTGGCAGCCAAGTCCTACGTACTCATGGACGCGTCCAGCGGCAACGTGCTGGTCGAGAACAACGGTGACGAGCGTCTTCCGCCAGCCAGCCTGACCAAGCTGATGACCGCCTACATCGCCACGCTGGACATCCGCCGTGGCCAGATCGGCGAAAACGACCCGGTGACCGTCAGCGAAAACGCCTGGCGCACCGGGGGCTCGCGCATGTTCATCAAGGTGGGCAGCCAGGTGACCGTCAGCGACCTGCTGCACGGCATCATCATCCAATCCGGCAACGATGCGTCCGTCGCCCTGTCCGAGCACATCGCCGGCAGCGAAGACGCGTTCGCCGACATGATGAACAAGACCGCTGCCGACCTGGGCATGACCAACAGTCACTTCATGAACCCCACCGGCCTGCCGAACCCGGAGCATTATTCTTCTGCTCACGACATGGCGATCCTGGCCCGTGCGATCATCAACGTCGATCCGGCTCACTACGCCATCTATTCGCAGAAAGAGTTCTTCTGGAACAACATCAAGCAGCCTAACCGCAACTTGCTGTTGTGGCGTGACAAGACCGTGGACGGCCTTAAGACCGGCCACACCGAAGAGGCTGGCTACTGCATGGTGGCGTCGGCCGTACGTGACGGGCAGCGCCTGATCGCCGTGGTGTTCGGTACCAATAGCGAGCAGTCCCGTGCTGCCGAAACCCAGAAGCTGCTGACCTACGGTTTCCGCTTCTTCGAAACCCAGACCTTCTATCAGAAAGGCACCGAGCTGACCAAGGCGCCGGTCTGGAAAGGCGCCACCAGCGAAGTCAAGGCAGGCCTTGCCGAAGACCTGACCATGACCATGCCCAAGGGCCAGCTTAAGCGCCTGCAGGCTTCGATGACCATGAACCCACAACTGACCGCACCTATTGCCAAGGGTGACGTGATCGGCAAGGTTGAAGTCAAATTGGACGACAAAGTGGTTCACAGCGCCGACCTGATCGCCCTCGATGGCGTCGAGGAAGGTGGTTTCTTCCGCCGTATGTGGGATAGCATCCGTCTATTCTTCTACGGGTTGTTCAACTGACACGTGACCTGCACACCCCCGCGTGATCGCGGGGGTGTTGTTGTTGCCACGGCTTGCGAGGCCGTTTCCGCCATGAGCGAACCAGACGTCAAGTCTCATAAAATCGAATTTCCCTGTGCCGACTACCCGATCAAAGTCATTGGTGACACTGGTGTCGGCTTCAAGGACACCGTGATCGAAGTGCTCAGCAAATACGCCAAGGTCGATCTTTCCACGCTGGCCGAACGCCAGAGCAAGGAAGGCAAGTACACCACCGTGCAACTGCACATCGTGGCCGAAAGCGAAAACCAGCTCCACGACATCAACAGCGCCCTGCGTGCCACCGGCATCGTGAAAATGGTGCTGTGATGCCCGGCTGCCTCGGTGTCCGCGAACTTGGCCTGCAGCCCTATGAGCCGGTGCTCGAGGCCATGCGGCGTTTCACTGAGCAGCGCACTGCCGATACCCAGGATGAAGTCTGGCTGGTCGAACACCCGCCGGTCTTCACGCAAGGGCAGGCTGGCAAGGCCGAGCACCTGCTGGTGCCGGGCGATATCCCCGTGGTGCAGGCCGACCGTGGTGGCCAGGTGACCTATCATGGGCCAGGCCAGCTGGTGGCCTACCTGCTGCTGGATGTACGCCGCCTGGGCTTTGGCGTACGCGACCTGGTCAGCCGCATCGAGCGCAGCCTGATCGCTTTGCTCGATGGCTACGCGGTGCAGGCCGCTGCCAAACCCGATGCACCCGGTGTGTATGTGGACGGCGCGAAGATCGCTTCGCTTGGCCTGCGTATCCGCAACGGCCGCTCCTTTCATGGCCTTGCCTTGAACGTGGACATGGACCTGGCGCCCTTTTGCCGAATCAACCCCTGCGGTTATGCGGGGCTGGCGATGACCCAGCTGCGTGACCTGGCAGGCCCGATCGAACTCGACGAGGTCAGGACAAGGCTGCGCGAACAGCTGGTCAAGCACCTCGACTACGCAGAGCAGACGACCCTCACGGGCGGAATCGACTGAATATGACTACTGTGCAAGAAGCCGTGCCGAACCTGATCCCAACCCAGGACGCTACGCCGCGCTCCGCCCCCAAGAAGGTCGAAGCTGGGGTCAAGCTGCGAGGCGCCGACAAGGTCGCGCGCATCCCGGTCAAGATCATCCCCACTGACGAGCTGCCCAAGAAGCCTGACTGGATCCGTGTGCGTATCCCGGTCTCGCCCGAGGTAGACCGCATCAAGCAACTGCTGCGCAAGCACAAGCTGCACAGCGTCTGCGAGGAGGCCTCCTGCCCGAACCTGGGCGAGTGCTTCTCGGGCGGCACCGCCACCTTCATGATCATGGGCGACATCTGCACGCGCCGCTGCCCGTTCTGCGACGTGGGGCATGGCCGTCCCAAGCCGTTGGACGTGGACGAGCCGAAGAACCTTGCGGTGGCCATTGCCGACCTGCGCCTGAAGTACGTGGTCATCACCTCGGTTGACCGTGATGATTTGCGCGATGGCGGCGCCCAGCATTTCGCCGACTGCATCCGCGAAATCCGCGCTTTGTCGCCAGGCGTGCAGCTTGAAACCCTGGTGCCGGATTACCGGGGCCGTATGGACGTCGCGCTGGCGATCACGGCTCAGGAGCCGCCGGATGTGTTCAACCACAACCTCGAAACCGTGCCGCGTCTGTACAAGGCCGCTCGCCCGGGTTCGGACTACGACTGGTCGCTGGACCTGCTGCAGAAGTTCAAGCAGCTGGTACCGCATGTTCCTACCAAGTCTGGCCTGATGCTCGGGTTGGGCGAGACCGACGAAGAAGTGATCGAGGTCATGCACCGCATGCGCGAGCACGACATCGACATGCTCACCCTGGGTCAATACCTGCAGCCATCGCGCAGCCACTTGCCGGTACAGCGTTTCGTGCACCCTGACACCTTCGCCTGGTTCGCCGAGGAAGGCTACCGCATGGGCTTCAAGAACGTCGCTTCCGGCCCGCTGGTGCGCTCGTCCTACCATGCCGACCAGCAAGCGCACGAAGCCAAGATCAAACTCTGATCTGACCGTAAAAAGAGAAATGCCGATGCGCCGCAAGGCCGCGTCGGCATTTTTTTTTCTACCAGCCAAGCCGTAAGCTGTTTGTGACAAGCCGTATGGAGTTGCCCGATGAACTGCGTAGAACCTTCTGCCTTGCCACTGCGCAAGGCCATTGAGCCCGATGCCTGCTTTGCCGTGGTTGCCCCGGCAGGCCCGGCGCGTCTGGATGTGCACAAAGCGGCCCAGTGGTTCGCCGAGCGCGGCTACCGCTGCCGGGTCTATCCGGGTGCGACTCAGTCCGAGGGCTACCTGGCAGGCGCCGACGCGCAGCGGCTACAGGATCTGCACGACGCCTTCCGGGACCCGTCCATCGACGCGGTTCTGTGCATGCGTGGCGGCTACGGCAGCATGCGCCTGCTGGACAAGCTCGATTTCGAGCTGTTGCAACACCACCCCAAGCCTTTGATTGGCTACAGCGATATCACCGCCTTGCATGCGGCGCTCTACCGTCACACGAGGATGATCAGCTTCCACGGGGCCATGCTCAACGCCGACCTGCTGGGTGGCAAGCAGGCACCGACCGAATCGTCGCTGGTGGCGCAGTTGAGCGGGCAGGTGGCAGCCGGTGACCCGATCACGCACCCGACGCAGTTCACCTTGCACACGGTCTTCCCCGGCCTTGCCAGTGGCCCGCTGCTGGGTGGGAACCTGTCGATGCTGGGTGCGACCCTTGGGACCTTGGCAGAGCTGGATACCCAGGGCTGCATCCTGTTCATCGAAGACGTGAACGAGCCGTTGTACCGAGTCGATCGCCTGCTGACGCAGTTACGGCTAGCCGGCAAGCTAGAAGGCATCAGGGGTGTGCTGGTAGGGGACTTTGCTGGCATTACCGCGGCGGCGCTGGCACCGCTGCTGCGCGACACGTTCGGCCCACTGGGCGTCCCTGTGCTGGCCGGATGGCGCAGTGGGCACTGTGACCCCAATATCTGCCTGCCGCTAGGTGCCCGAGTAACGCTGGACAGCGAGCGGCAGCGCCTGGTGCTGGAGCAGGCGTTGTTCCAGGCATGAGCCTGGCGCCAAGGCCACCCCAGGGTCACGGTTACCGTGCCCAGGGGGACCCGCATTGTTGCCAGTCAGCGAGAGCGTGTGGCTACCGTAGGCTCTCCAGGAGCTTGTGCGTCGGATAGCCATCGGCTGGCCAGCCCAGGCCCTGCTGGGCATTACGGATGGCCTTGCGGGTGTTGGCGCCAATGATCCCATCGGCGTTGCCCGCCTCAAAGCCCTTGGCATTGAGCAAGTTCTGCAACTCCATGCGCTCGCTACGGCTCAGGGGGGTGTCGTCCTTGGGCCAGCTGCCAGCGATGAAGCCCCAGCCGGTGAAGCGATCGCTCAGGAGGCTGACGGCCAGCGCGTAAGCCGATGAGTTGTTGTATTTGAGAATGGCGCGGAAATTGTCGAGAACCAGGAATGCCGGGCCTCGCGCGCCAGCGGGCAGCAACAGGGCGGCTGGCAACTCATTGCTACCGGCTGGCAACTGCGTACCAGCAGGCAGTGTCAGGCCCATGGCCAACCATTCGGCGATCGGCTTGCGCGAGGTCCCGTCAGCTTGCCAATAATCGAAGCCTGCCGGTACCTGCACCTCGAACCCCCAGGGTTGGCCACGCTTCCAGCCTGAGCTTTGCAGGTAGTGTGCAGTGGAGGCCAAGGCATCGGGCGTGCTGTTCCAGATATCGCGGCGGCCATCGCCGTCGAAATCCACGGCATGGGTGTTGTAGGTGGTCGGGATGAATTGGGTCTGGCCCATGGCGCCGGCCCAGGAGCCGCGCATCGCATCAGGCTGAATATCACCGTGCTGGATGATCTGCAGGGCGGCAATCAGCTGGTCTTGGGCAAACTGTGGGCGTCGTCCTTCGTAGGCCAGGGTGGCCAGGGAGCGGATCACTGACTTGCTGCCCTGGAACTGGCCGAAGTTGCTTTCCATGCCCCATACCGCGACCAGGATCTGGCGATCAACGCCGTAGCGCTGTTCCAGGCGGGTCAGCAGCTCGGCGTTCTGCTCCAGCAGCCTTTTGCCGTTGCGTACGCGTACGGGGGATAAGGCACCTTCCAGGTATTCCCAGACTGGCCGGGTGAACTCTGGCTGGCTTCGGTCAGCCTTGATCACGTCCATGTCCGGCGTGACGCCGAGAAACGCCTTGTCGAAGATTTCCGGGGCAATGCCCGCTTGCAGGGCCTGTTGGCGGAAACCTGCTTGCCACTGGGCAAAGGTTTGGGACGGCTGGATATCTGGGTTGCTGTCTGGCGCCTTGCCAGGTGCATTCACGACAGGTGCCGGCTGCGCCTGGGCGAGGGGCAATGCATCGGCTGCCGTGGGTTTTTCCGCACAGGCAACGAGCAGGATGAAGCTGGAGGCCGCAACGAGCTGGCGGGTTTCCCAACGAGGAAAAAGACGGTAGAGCATGCACAGGTCCAGGTCTGCAGGTCAGGTGATGACCATATCATGCCTGCGCTACGGATGCCTTCATGCCGCCAAAAAGTAAGAAGCCTCCCAATCTCTCGATTGGAAGGCTTCGCGGCGGTAGCTGCCCTTGCCTTTCTCCGGCCGTTCCTGACGGCAACGGAACAGGGGCTGGGCGACGATGGACTTGGCCTTGTTATGGCCTTGCTTGTTTGGTTTTTTGCTCATGAAGGTGGTTCCTGCGTTGGGACGGTGCGGGCTGCACTGTGCAGGCTTGGCCGTGGGCAGGCCAATTGATTGTTTATATGGTCGTGAGTGTCATCCAGGCCTCATGAGGCGGCTTGCCGGCCATGGCCAACAAGCGCGGGCTCTATAGGCAGGGCTTCGACTATTGGGCAGGCAGCGCTAGGCGCTGGCCGGCCATCAGTAGCACCAGGCGCGCCAGGCCTGTCCAGGGAGAACCTTGCGCCTGGCCCTTGATCTGGGCGTCGATACGCTGGGCGTCCTGCAGCAGCTGCGACCAGCGCTGGGCGGGTAACCGCTGCAGGGCCTTGCTAACCAAGGGGCGGCGTTTGTCCCAGATGGGTGGGCGTGCCTGGCTGAAGGCCTTGTCCAGGGGAACGCCCTGGCTGAACTGCTGGGCCAGGCCCGCCAGTTGCCGCAGTTCACGGGCCAGGGCCCAGAGGATCACCGGGGGCTCCACGCCTTCGCCGCGCAGGCCTTCGAGCATGCGCAAGGCATGGGCGGCTTCACCCTTGAGAATGGCGTCGACCAGCCCGAAGACATCGAAGCGCGCGCTGTCCGCCACCGCGGCCTGGACCGTTTCCAGGGTGATGACGTTGCCCTCGGCCAGCAGCTTGAGCTTTTCGATTTCCTGCGCGGCCGCGAGCAAGTTGCCCTCCACGCGCGCAGCAATCAGGTCCACGGCGTCACGCTGGGCACTCAGGCCTGCCTGTTGCAACCGCTGATTGATCCATTGGGGCAACTGATGCGCGTCCACGGGCCATATCTGGATGAACTGGCAATGATCACCCTCGACCAGTGCCTTGCCCCATTTGGTCTTCTGCGCGCTGGCATCGAGCTTTGGCAAGCTGATCAGCAGCAGCGTGTCTTCGGCAGGGCGGGCGCAGTATTCCAGCAACGCGGCAGCGCCCTTGTCACCCGGCTTGCCCGAGGGCAGGCGCAGTTCCAGCAGGCGTCGCTGGGCGAAAAGCGACAGGCTCGCACCCGCTTGCAGCAGGGTGCCCCAATCGAAGTTGGCATCGGCACTGAATACCTGGCGCTCGTCGAAACCTTGCTGGCGGGCGGCGCTGCGGATGGCGTCGGCCGCTTCCTGGCACAGCAACGGGTCATCGCCGCTGACCACGTAGACGGGCGCGAGTGAGCCTTGCAGGTGTTTGGTGAGTTGAGCGGGGGCGAGTTTCATGGCATCGGGGGCAGGGCGCCAGACAGCGCCCTGCACGGGCTCAGTTGCCCGGCACTTCCAGCGGCGACTGCTGCGGTGTCTCGGCCTGCTGGCGACGCGCGGCTTCCAGCGCATCCGCTTCGGCCTTGGCACGCTCATCGGCCTTGCGCTGCAATTCATCGAGCTGGGCAGGGGTGAGGTTTTGCAGGCGCACGATCATGGCATTGACCAAGTCGCGGCGCATCTCGTCACGGGCGCGTTTGGCATCCTGCTCGGAACCGGTGATGTTCGAGGCGTCACGCACATAGACCTTGCGCACTTCGACCTTGTCGCTGGTCAGCTCCAGGTTGTTCAGGCCCTGGATGCTGTAGTCCAGCTCGGTGGTGAGCTCGAATTCCGCCGTGCGGTTGCCGCTGTTGTAGGTAACGGCGCGCTGGCGCTCCTGTTCGTTGGTCAGCACCAGGCGGTAAGGTGCGCCTGCGTGGACGTTCACGCCGCTGCGCTCGAGCACTTCGCGCAGTTGAATCACGGTCGGGCCGTAGGCGTTGCGCGCGCTGACGTCCATCTCCTTGACGCTCATTTCGCTGGTGCCCGTGCCGCGCAGCTGGAACCCGCAGGCGCTGAGCATGACCGCCAGGCCAACTACCAGCAGATTGCGTTTGATCATGTTGTTGCTCCCTCGTGAGCCTGTTCCGCCCGTGCGCAGAGCCTGCGAACGGGCGTTGCCATCAGTTGGCGACGATATTGACCAGTTTGCCCGGCACTACGATGACCTTGCGGATGGCCAGGCCATCGATGAAGCGCAGGACATTCTCGTTGCTGCGCGCGGCGGCTTCGACTTCTTCGCGGCTGGCTGCGGCTGGCATCTCGATCTGGCCACGCAGCTTGCCATTGACTTGCACCACCAGGGTCACGGTGTCCTGTACCAGCGCGGCTTCATCCACTGCAGGCCAGGCGGCATCGATGACGGCCTGGTCATGGCCCAGTTGCTTCCACAGCTCGTGGGAGATGTGCGGCGTGATCGGGGCCAGCAGCAGGGTGACGGCTTCGAGGCCTTCCTGCAGCAGGGCACGGTCTTGTGCGGTGGACTGCGGCGCCTTTTCCAGCACGTTCATCACGGTCATCACCTGGGCGATGGCGGTGTTGAACTTGTGGTGCTGGCCTACATCGGTACTGGCTTGCTTGATGGCGGCGTGGATGGCGCGGCGGATCACTTTCTGCGCGTCATCCAGGGTTGCCACCTCCAGCTTGCCAGGCAAGCCCTGGGCAACGTGGGCCTGAGCCAGGCGCCAGACGCGGCGCAGGAAGCGGCTGGCGCCCTCCACACCTGAGTCGGACCATTCCAGGCTCATGTCGGGCGGCGAGGCGAACATCATGAAGAGGCGGCAGGTATCGGCGCCGTACTGTTCGATCATCGACTGGGGATCGACGCCGTTGTTCTTGGACTTGGACATCTTCTCGGTGCCGCCGATTTCAACCGGCAGGCCATCGGTCTTCAAGCGTGCGCCGACGATCTTGGCCTTGGCATCGCGCTCGACTTCGACATCGGCCGGGTTGAACCAGTCCTTGCCGCCGTTGCTGGCGACGCGGTAGTAGGTTTCGGCCACGACCATGCCCTGGGTCAGCAGGTTCTTGAACGGCTCGTTCGAGGTCACCAGGCCTTCGTCACGCATCAGCTTGTGGAAGAAGCGCGCATACAGAAGGTGCAGGATGGCGTGTTCGATGCCGCCGATGTACTGGTCGACCGGCAGCCAGTGGTTGGCCGCTTTCGGGTCTACCATGCCGCCTTCGTAGTTGGGCGAGGCGTAGCGCGCGAAGTACCACGAGGACTCGACGAAGGTGTCCATGGTGTCGGTTTCGCGTTTGGCCGCAGTGCCGCACTTGGGGCAGCTGCATTCGTAGAATTCGGGCATGCGCGCCAGCGGCGAGCCTGCACCGTCCGGTACCACGTTTTCGGGCAGGGTAACCGGCAACTGGTCTTCCGGCACCGGCACATCGCCGCAAGACGGGCAGTGGATGATCGGAATCGGGCAGCCCCAGTAACGCTGGCGGCTGATGCCCCAGTCGCGCAGGCGGAACTGGGTGCGGGACTTGCCCAGGTCCTTGCGCACCAGCGCCGCTTCGATGGCGTCGAAGGCGCCGGCGAAATCCAGGCCGTCGAATTCGCCGGAATTGATCAGCTGGCCATGCTCGCCATAGGCAGCCTGCCACTGGGCGCCCACCTCGTCACCGGCACTGGTACGCACCACGGCCTTGACCGGCAGGTCGTACTTGCGGGCGAACTCGAAATCGCGTTCGTCGTGGGCTGGCACAGCCATGACTGCACCGTCGCCGTAGTGCATCAGCACGTAGTTGGCGACCCATACCGGCAGCTTCTCACCGGTGAGCGGGTGCTCGACCAGCAGGGAAGTGGCCATGCCCTTCTTTTCCTGGGTGGCCATGTCCGCTTCGGCCACGCTGCCGCCCTTGCATTCATCGATGAAGGCTTGCAGCGCCGGGTTGCCCTGGGCCGCCTGGGTGGCCAGCGGATGCTCGGCGGCGACTGCCACGTAGGTAGCGCCCATCAGCGTGTCCGGGCGGGTGGTGAAGACTTTCAGCGTACCGGTGTGGCCAATGCTGGCCTGATCGTACGGGAACTGCACTTCCATGCCGCGGGACTTGCCGATCCAGTTGCGCTGCATGGTCTTGACCTGCTCAGGCCAGCCCGGCAGCTCGTCGAGGCTTTCCAGCAGCTCGTCGGCATAGTCGGTGATGCGGAAGTAGTACATCGGGATTTCGCGCTTTTCAATCAGCGCGCCGGAACGCCAGCCGCGCCCGTCGATGACCTGTTCGTTGGCCAGCACGGTCTGGTCAGCCGGGTCCCAGTTAACGGTGCCGTTCTTGCGATAGATGATGCCCTTCTCGAACAGGCGGGTGAACAGCCACTGCTCCCAACGGTAGTAGTCGGGCTTGCAGGTGGTGACCTCGCGGGCCCAGTCGATGGCAAGGCCCAGGCTCTTGAGCTGGGTCTTCATGTAGTCGATGTTTTCGTAGGTCCACTTGGCCGGGGCGACGTTGTTCTTCATCGCCGCGTTTTCGGCAGGCATGCCGAAAGCGTCCCAGCCCATTGGCTGCAGGACGTTCTTGCCCAGCATGCGCTGGTAGCGGGCAATAACGTCGCCGATGGTGTAGTTGCGCACGTGGCCCATGTGTAGCTTGCCGCTCGGGTACGGGAACATCGACAGGCAGTAGTACGTGTCCTTGCCTGGCTGTTCGGTAACAGCGAACGATTGTTGCTCGTCCCAGAATGTCTGGGCGGCGGCTTCGATATCACGGGGCGTGTATTGTTCGTGCATGGCTACTTTTGGCTGAGAGAGAGGAGACCTTTCCAGGCAGCGAACCTCGCTGCGTCCGGCACTCCGGTGTCATCGGGAGTGAACGCCGTAGCATACAGCAGCGCCGCGCATCGTGGGAAACGTTCGTTGCGAATGGCCGCTGGTCGCAGCGTCGGGCTGCTTTTCGCAACGACGCTAAGCTCTCGGGTGGGGGAGATAATCGTTATCTTCAATGAGGTGAACGAATGGGAGAGTCGCAGCTACCTGCAGGAAAACCAGAACTCTATGAGCGCCTGATCGATAGGCTCGGGCTTGCCCTGGATACAGCCAGAACGTCCATGCGACTTCGGGACGAGGCGCCAGCCGAGTTGGAGTTGCGTGGTTTGAGCCGCGCCGAGTTCGAGGTGATCAAAACTTATCTGGATACCTTCCAGAAACGCGCCGACGAGGCTGCAAACCTCAGGCCGCAAGCTGAACCTGCGTCGGCCAGGATCATCTGGCTCAAGGAGATCAAGCGCACAGTGCGCACGCCACGCCCACGCAAGGCCTCCCGCCGCTAGGGGTTTGCGCGGCGCCTTTCAAGGGTTTGCACAGTAATCCGACCTTGATCGACGCCGGCCATGTTGTTGGCCGGCGCCGATGCTTTTAGTCTGCACACCTTCGAAGGAGGTGTGCATGCCCATTCGGTATTTCATCAAACAGTGGTTGTTACCCCCAGGCGTGCTGTTTCTCCTGCTGCTTGCAGCCTGGTGGCTGCGCAGGCGTCGCCCCCGGCTGGCCGCTGTGTGCTTTGTGGCAGGGCTAGGCGGGCTGTGGATGACCAGCTTGCCGGTGGCCGTTCAGTACCTGGCAAGAGCCCTGGAGACGGAGCCTGCGCTAGCCGGGCAGGACTGGGCTGGCCTCAAGCAGCGGGCCGATGCCATCGTCGTGCTGGGCGCAGGGCGTGAACGGGGCGACCCTGCCTGGGCGGGTGTCGACCAGCCGACGCCCACGGCCTTGGAGCGGCTGCGCTTTGCCGCTCGCCTGGCCAAGGCGTCCGGGCTACCGGTGCTGACCAGCGGCGGGCTGCACTACGGCACACCACCCAGCGAGGCGCAGCTGATGGCCGACAGCCTGCATGACGACTTCGGCATTGAGGTGAAGTGGTTGGAGCAGGCGAGCCGCACCACCTGGGAAAATGCCCAGCACTCGGCGAGTGTGCTTGAGCCGTTGGGGATACGCCGCGTCGTGGTGGTGACCCAGGCCTGGCACATGCAGCGCTCACGCTGGAGCTTCGAGCAGGCAGGTTTCGAAGTGGTACCCGCGCCAGTCGGCTTCCTCGGCCGTGATCCGGCGCGGCCATTCGGTGGTTGGCTGCCGGAAAGCCGGGCCATGTGGCAGAGCGGGCAGTTGCTCAATGAGGTGGCTGGGCTGGTGGGGTATCGGTTGTTCTACTGAAAGGGCTGAGCAACAGCCCCTTGGAACGTCAACTTCAAAGCCCCGTCACACTGCCCTGGCCACACGCCCGGCCATCAACGCCCAGACCAGCAGCAACCCACAAACGATTGCAAGCGGCCAGGAACGCCATTGCAGATAAGGCGTCAGCTGCTGCATCGGCACCACCTCGCCGTACATCACTGCCTGCTGGAACTGAGGCACTTGGGTCGTGATGCGCCCGAACGGGTCGATCAAGGCCGTCACGCCATTGTTGGTGGCCCGGATCATCCAGCGGCCGGCTTCAAGCGCACGCATCTGGGCCATCTGCAAGTGCTGCAGCGGGCCTATGGAAGTGCCGAACCAGGTGTCGTTGCTGATGGTCAGTAGCAAGTCGCTACGTGCCGCCAGGCCGGCGGCAAACTCGGGGTAGACCACCTCGTAGCAGATATAAGGCGCGATCTGATAACCCTTGGCCTGGAGCAGCGGTTGGTCCTCAGGGCCCCGGGCGAAATCCGACATGGGCAGGTTGAAGAACTCGATCAGCCCCCGCAGCATGTCCTGCAGCGGGACATATTCGCCAAAGGGCACCAGCTTCTGCTTGAGGTAGGTGCCGTCCCCTTCGCCCGTGACGGTGATGCCGTTGAAGTAGCGACGCTGGCGGTGCACCACTTCGCGAACCGGCACGCCGGTGATCAGGGCCGAATGCCGGTCTGCGGCGAAGCGCCCCATGATGTCGATATACCCTTGCGCCTGGTCCTTGAGCACAGGTACCGCCGTTTCCGGCCAGATCAACAAGTCCGCAGGTTTTGAACTGAAGCTCAAGTCGCGGTACAGGGCCAACTGGGCGTCGATATGCGCCGGGTCCCACTTCACGTCCTGTTCGACGTTGCCCTGAATGGCAGCGACCTTGAGTGGGTCGCCTGCCGGAGTAGTCCAGGCATGCCCTTTGAGTGCCAATCCTACCGCCCAGGGAGTGAGCAGCAGCACGCAGGCGATGGCAAGAAAGCCCGGACGGGTACGCAAACGGTTGAGGTTGCACAGCAGCGCAGCCGTCAGCGCCAACGCAAACGACACCAGCCACACCCCGCCCAGAGGCGCCAGGCCGGCCAGCGGGCCGTCCAGCTGACTGTAGCCTGCGTACAACCACGGGAAGCCGGTGAGGAACCAGCCGCGAAACGCCTCTTGCGCCACCCACAGGGCAGCAAAGCCCAGGGCATCGGCAAGCGGCGCCTCGTTGCGCCGCAACCAGCGTGCCCACAACCAGGTGGGCAGCGCAAAGAACCAGGCCAAGGCCGCAAAGAACGCAACCAGCAGCGCGATGGCCAACAGCGGCGAGGCGCCGCCGTAGTTCGTCATGCTGACGTAGATCCACCAGGTGCCGGCGCCGTAGAGGCCGAAGCCGAACCACCAGCCACGCCACAAGGCCTGGCGCGGGCTAAGCTCGCGCAGGCCCAGGTAGAGCAGGGCGATGGACAGCAGCGCCAGTGGCCACAGATCGAATGGCGCCAGGGCCAGGAGGGTAGAAGCGCCGGCCGCCAGGGCCAGCAGGTTACCGGGCCAGCCGGGGCGGGTGATCCAGCGCATGTCGTTCCTTAACGGTTGATCGGGGTCAGGCGCAGCAGGTGTATCCGGCGGCTGTCGGCGTTGAGCACGCGGAATTTGTACGCGCCGATTTCGGTGGTTTCGTTGCGCTTGGGCAGATGGCCGAAGGCACTCATCACCAAACCGCCGACGGTGTCGAACTCATCGTCCGAAAACGCACTGTCGAAGGACTCGTTGAAGTGCTCGATCGGCGTCAGTGCCTTGACCAGGAAGTCGCCGTTGGGCAGCGGCTTGATGTAGCTGTCCTCTTCGACGTCGTGTTCGTCTTCGATATCGCCGACGATCTGTTCGAGCACATCCTCGATGGTCACCAGGCCAGCCACGCCGCCATATTCATCGATGACGATGGCCATGTGGTTGTGGTTGGCGCGAAACTCGCGCAGCAGCACGTTCAGGCGCTTGGACTCGGGCACGAAAGTGGCCGGGCGCAGCAGCGTCTTGATGTCGAAGTTGTCGCCGTTCTCCTTGAGAATCAGCGGCAGCAGGTCCTTGGCGAGCAGGACACCGAGCACATCGTCATGGCTTTCGCCGATTACCGGGTAGCGCGAGTGCGCCGCGTCGATCACCGCCGGCAGGAACTCGCGAGGCGACTGGCCGGCCTTGATGCTGTTCATCTGCGAGCGCGGCACCATGATGTCACGCACTTGAAGGTCCGCCACCTGGATGGCACCTTCGACGATGGTCAGCGCCTCGCTGTCCAGCAGCTTGTTCTGATGTGCTTCGCGCAGCAGCTCCAGGAGCTCCTGGCGGTTTTTCGGCTCATGGGCAAAAGCCTGGGTCAGTTTACCCAGCCAGGACTTCTGCCCGTTGCTCGATCGATCTTCGCTCATGGCGGTTCTCGTGATCCTTGGTCTATCAGTGTGGGGTTGATTCGGTTTCGTCATCGGCGTATGGGTCCGGGTGACCCAGTTGCGCCAGCAATTCTCGTTCCAGGCTTTCCATCTCCTCGGCTTCCTCATCCTCGATGTGGTCGTAACCGAGCAGATGCAGGCAGCCGTGAATGACCAGGTGCGCCCAGTGCGCCGCCAGCGACTTGCCTTGCTCGGCCGCCTCGCGTTCGACCACCGCGACGCAGATCACCAGGTCGCCCAGCAAGGGGATGTCGAGCAAGTCGTCTGGCACGTCGGCCGGGAAGGACAACACGTTGGTCGCGTAGTCCTTGTGCCGATACGTGTGATTAAGCTCGCGCGCTTCCGCTTCGTCCACAAGACGAATGGTCATCTCCGAGTCGGCCTTGCGTTGCTGCAAGGCCAGCTCGCACCAGCGGCGAAAGTCGGCATCGACCGGGGCGACAGCCTGTGTCGCCCGTTGTATGTCAAGTTCAAGCATTTTTGCCGGGCGCCTCGGGAGTGGCCTGGCGGGCTTCGAAGCGGTCATAGGCCTCGACGATGCGCTGCACCAAGGGGTGACGTACCACGTCCTTGGGCTGGAAGTGGGTGAAACTGATACCCGGCACGTCCCGCAGCACTTCGATCACATGCGCCAGGCCCGACTTGGTGCCCCGGGGCAGGTCGACCTGGGTGATGTCGCCGGTGATCACCGCCGTGGAGCCGAAGCCGATACGGGTGAGGAACATCTTCATCTGCTCGAGCGTGGTGTTCTGGCTTTCGTCGAGAATGATGAAGCTGTTGTTCAGGGTGCGACCGCGCATGTAGGCAAGCGGCGCAATTTCGATGACTTGGCGCTCGATCAGCTTGGCCACGTGCTCGAAGCCCAGCATTTCATAAAGGGCATCGTAGAGCGGGCGCAGGTAAGGGTCGATCTTCTGTGCAAGGTCGCCAGGCAGGAACCCGAGCTTCTCGCCAGCTTCAACGGCCGGGCGCACCAGCAGGATGCGGCGAACCTGTTCACGTTCCAGCGCGTCGACAGCACACGCCACGGCCAGGTACGTCTTGCCGGTACCGGCCGGGCCGATGCCGAAGTTGATGTCGTTGGCCAGGATCTCCTTGACGTAGCGCTGCTGGTTGGCGCCCCGTGGTCGGATATTGCCCTTGCGTGTGCGCAGCGAGACGCTGACCTCGTTCACCGCCGGGTTGTCGATGTGCTCGACGGCCGATTCCTGAAGGTACAGGTGCACGGTTTCCGGCGACAGCTCGGTAGCCTGGGTCTCGCGGTAGAGACGGCGCAGCAGTTGCTCGGCAGCATGGGTGGTCTTGGATTCGCCGATCAGTTCGAACTGATTGCCGCGGTTGCGGATCTCGATGGCAAGGCGTTGTTCGATCAAGCGCAGGTGCTCGTCGAACTGGCCACACAAGTTGGCGAAACGGTGGGCCTCGAAAGGTTCGAGGATGAAACGATGGGGTTCGATGGGTGCGTTCAAGGTCGTTTTTAGCCGCCCGACGGCAATGAGTGTGAGCTCAAGAATAACCCTTGAATGGCAGTGGCGAAAGTCCTGATGGGCTCAACGGCATTCTGCAAGCAAAGCCTAGGGCAGCGGGGAGAACGGCGAGCGACCCTCGGCGTTCTGCAGCTCGAGCAGGTACTTGCGGAAGATCTGGCCGAGCACCTGCGTCGCATGCTCCAGGTCGTCCCTGGGCATCTGTTCGGTGACTTCGTCCGCCATGTCCAGGGCATCTTCAGCGCCGTTGACTGCCGCCATCTTCAACAGGATGTAGGCCTGCACGTTGTTGGCCTTGACCCCTTCGCCGCGGAAAAACATCGACCCAAGGCGGTACTGGGCCTCGGCATGGCCTTGCAGGGACGCTTTCTGGTACCAGTCCAGTGCCTTGTTGAGGTTTTTCGGCGCTTGCGCATAGAAGTACTCGCCCAGCTCGTACTGTGCCTGGGCATCGCCGGCATCGGCCACCTGTTCACAGGTTTTGAGTGCGCTGGCCAGGTCCTGCGGCTGCACGTTCAAGGTGCAGCGACCCGTCGTCGGGATGAGCAACGAGTTACCGCCCTCCGCCAGGGCCAGCAGGGGCTGGAGAAGCAACAGGCAGCCCAGGGTGAGGGCGCGGCCGGTGCGGTTCATGGGGATCGACTTACCTCTGCAAAGCTGCGGCCAATGTCTCTGGTGGCACATTATGGGATAAGCAGCGCCAACCTTACAAAGTTTTACTCGAATTTATGTCGGCGTGGCGAAACAGGCTGATGGCAGGACCCCTTCGTTACCTGTATGGCCTCATTGCACATGCGCCCGTTCCCATGGGGTATGCCCCTGGCGATGGCCGGTATACCCACCGTGATAGCGGGTACTACCGGCTACCAAGGTGGGAAGGCGCCGGGTTACTTCAGGGCTGCGAAGGCCTTTTCAGCCGCATCCAGGGTGATCTGCAGCTCTTTGTCGCCATGAACGATGGAGGTGAAGCCAGCCTCGAACGCGCTCGGCGCCAGGTACACGCCACCCTCGAGCATCAGGTGGAAGAACTGCTTGAAGCGACCGGCGTCACTGGCCATTACGTCATCGAAGGTGACGATGTCGTCGGCCCCGCTGAAGTACAGGCCGAACATGCCGCCAGCCTGAGTGGTCACGAACG
This sequence comes from Pseudomonas sp. xss_4, assembly GCF_043104125.1. Lineage (NCBI taxonomy): Bacteria > Pseudomonadati > Pseudomonadota > Gammaproteobacteria > Pseudomonadales > Pseudomonadaceae > Pseudomonas > Pseudomonas sp. xss_4. The sequence goes on along the minus strand of NZ_JBICKJ010000089.1, from coordinate 58,701 downwards.
GCACGCCGGCAGCATCGGCGCGCTGTTGCAGGCCGTCGAGCATGCGGCTGGTGTAGTCAGTCAGCTCGGCGTGGAAGCCCGGGCGGCTGATCAGCTTGAGCGTGGTCAGGCCGGCGGCCATGGCCAGCGGGTTGCCCGACAGCGTACCCGCCTGGTAGACCGGGCCCAGCGGGGCGATGCAGCCCATGATTTCGCGCTTGCCGCCGAAGCAGCCGACCGGCATGCCGCCGCCGACGATCTTGCCGAAGGTGGACAGGTCGGGGGTAATGCCGTAGTGCGCCTGCGCACCACCCAGCGAAACCCGGAAACCGGTCATCACTTCATCGAAGATCAACACCACCCCATGCTTGTCGCACTGCTCACGCAGGCCTTCGAGGAAGCCTGGCGCCGGCGGGACGCAGTTCATGTTGCCGGCAACCGGCTCGACGATAATGCAGGCTACGGTCTGGCCCACTTCAGCCAGCGTCTTCTCGACGGCGGCGATGTCGTTGAAGGGCAGCGTCAGGGTGTGCTTGGCGAAGTCGGCGGGCACGCCTGCCGAGCTGGGCACGCCTTGGGTCAGCAGGCCGGAACCGGCCTTGACCAAGAGGCTGTCGGAGTGGCCGTGGTAGCAGCCTTCGAACTTGATGATCGCGTCACGGCCGGTGTAGCCACGGGCCAGGCGGATGGCGCTCATGGTCGCTTCGGTACCCGAGCTGACCATGCGCACCATTTCCATGGAAGGCACCAGCGAGCACACCAGGTCTGCCATTTCGGTTTCCATGGCGGTCGGGGCGCCATAGGACAGCCCGTGTTCCAGCTGGCGACGTACCGAGTCCAGCACGTCAGGGTGGCCATGGCCCAGGATCATCGGGCCCCAGGAGCCCACGTAGTCGACGTAGCGCTTGTCATCTTCGTCGACGACGTAGGCGCCCTCGGCATGCTTGAAGAACAATGGGGTGCCGCCCACGCTCTTGAACGCGCGCACGGGCGAGTTCACACCACCGGGGATGTGTTTCTGGGCTTGGGCGAAAAGTGCTTCGGAACGGGACATGGAAAGTTCTCTCGAATCAGGATGCGAACAAGGCATTGAAGGCGCGGGCGCGGCGGGTGACTTCCTGCGCACTGTCGGCACCGAACAAGCCGTGGATCACCGCCAGCAGGTCGGCACCGTGGTGCACCAGTGCGGCGGCATTGTCGAGGGTGACCCCGCCGATGGCGGCGATCGGCAGGTTCACCTGGGCGCGAGCCTGCGCCAGAAGACGGACGTCGGCAGCCGGAGCGCCGGGTTTGGTGCTGGAGGTGAAAAAGCGGCCGAAGGCGACGTAGCTGGCGCCTTCGCGGGCTGCCTGGTCGGCCAGGTCGAGGCTGGCATGGCAGGTCGAGCCGATGATCGCCGCGCTGCCCAGCAGGGCGCGTGCAGGGGTCAGCGGCCCATCGGTTTGCCCCAGGTGTACGCCCACGCCAAGGTGCCTGGCCAGTTGGGCATCGTCGTTGATGAGCAGCTGAGTGCCATAGCGCTCGCACAATTGCTGGAGTGCCTGCGCTTCACGCAAGCGCCGCGCGGCGTCATCGCTTTTGTCCCGGTACTGCAGAAGGCATACACCCCCTTCGAGCGCTGCCTCCACATGAGACAGGAATCGGCCGGCCAGCAGTTGGCTGTCGGTGATGGCATACAGGCCGCGTAGGGTCATCGAGCACCTCGAGTCAGGAGCAGAAATCCAGAGGCAGGCGCCGAGGCACGAACTGGCCCCGTCCCAACTGCTCCGCATCGCGCAGGGTGCGCCAGGTGTAGTCCAGGGCGGTGCGCACGGCGCTTTCCAGGTGCTCGCCCAAGGCCAGTCGACCCGCCAGGGCGCTGGCCAGGGTGCAGCCCGAACCGTGGTAGCTGCCCGGCAGGCGTTGGCAGGTCGAGGTGCTGCGGTGACCGTCGCGGCTGTACAGACGGTTGTGGATTTCGACCTCGTCGCCGTGTCCGCCGGTGATCAGCACGTGCGGGCAGAACTCCAGCAGCCTGGCAGCGCACTCGTCGGCGCTGCCTTCGGGCAACTCGGCAAGAATGCGGGCTTCGGGCAGGTTTGGCGTGGTGATGGTCGCCAGCGGCAACAGGCGTTCACGCAGGGCATAGCCTACTTCATCCTTGCCCAGGCGCCCGCCGCCGCCTGCGCGCAGCACCGGATCGCACACCAACGGCAGGTGCGGGTGCGCAGCCAGCAGCTCGGCCACGGTATCGACCATGTCGATCGAGCCGAGCATGCCCAGCTTGACCGCAGCCACCGTGGAGTCGGTGAGCACGGCATTGGCCTGGGCCAGCACCCACTCACGGTCGAGCACGCGGAAGTCGGAGACATTGACGGTATCCTGCACGGTCAGGGCGGTCACCGCGGGCGCGGCATGACAACCTTGTGCAAGCAGGGCTTCGATATCTGCCTGCAAGCCGGCGCCGCCACTGGGGTCGTGGCCGGAGAGACAGAGGACAACGGGGCGGGAGGCGTAGGTATTCATGGTCGGCGAGCTTACCACCAAACCTGTTTGTGCGGACCTTGCCCGTGCAGGTCGGTGGATTTTTTGGTGCGAGATGGGCAACGCTCAACGCCGCTTATGCCCGTGCCAGAGCGGTCCTGTGGGTTTTGTGCCGCCGCTCGATGCACCTAGAAGCTGTGCTAGAGTGCGCAGATAAATCGATAAACAGGTTCTGCAGGATTTCGTCGTCTCAAACGGAAAGGGGGCAACCGCGACGCGACCGGACAGGCCATGCTGGGGCTGTATGCGCTATTTGCTGATTATGCTCATGGGTTTGCTGCCCGCATTCGCCGAGGCGGTGGACATCACCGCGGCCACCCGTCACCTGCCTCTGGGCAAGGTCATGCAGGTCTACGAAGACCCGGACGGCAGCGCCAGCATCACGGAGGTCAGTGCGCCCGACTTCGCACAGCATTTTCTTTCCCACCCTGAAGACGTGCTCAATGCCGGGTTTTCCAAGTCGGTGTTCTGGCTCAAGCTCGAGCTGCACCCTGACGCGGAGCCGGGCATGCCCCGGCACTGGTTGCTGGAACTGGCCTACCCACCCCTCGACCACCTCGAGCTTTACCTGAAGGGCCCGGACGGGCGCTTTCACCTGGCCCAGCGCACCGGTGACGCACTGCCTTACTCAAGTCGGGAGGTTCGGCAGGACAATTACCTGTTCAACCTGCAATTGCCGCCTGGGCAGGTCACCACCGTCTTCCTGCGGCTGCATAGCCAGGGCTCGGTGCAGGCGCCGCTGGCCCTCTGGTCGCCCCAGGCCTACCTGGAAGCCCAGGCCACGCGCCTGTATGTGCTGGGGATGATCTACGGGGTGCTGTTGGTGATGCTGGTGTACAACCTGTTCCTGTACCTGAGCGTGCGGGACGTCAGCTACCTGTACTACATCCTCTACATCGCCTCCTTCGGCCTTTACCAGGTCTCGGTCAATGGCGCCGGCATCGCTTACCTGTGGCCCGACAGCCCATGGTGGGCCAACGCCTGCACACCGTTGTTCGTCGGCGCAGCTGCGCTGTTCGGCTCTCAGTTCGCCCGGCACTTTCTGCAGCTTCGCCATCAAAGCCGCGGCTTCGACCGGTTGCTGCAGGCGCTGATGCTGGGCGGTGCCGTGGTGATGGTGCTGGCCGTGAGCGTACCCTATGGCGTGGCCATGCGCCTTGCCACCGCCTTGGCGCTCGTGTTCAGCCTGGGCGTTTTGTGCGCAGGGCTCAACGCCTGGCAGCGCGGCCTGCGCGTGGCGCGCTGGTTCATCATCGCCTGGACCGCGTTCCTGCTCGGGGGGCTGGTCAACACGCTGATGGTGCTGGGCTACCTGCCGAACATGTTCCTGACCATGTATGCCAGTCAATTGGGTGCTGCGCTGGAAGTGGCGTTGCTATCGCTGGCCCTGGCCGACCGCATCAAGACGCTGCGCGATGAGCAGGCCCGTACCCTGCGTGAAACGGGGCAGCAACTGGAGCTACTCAACCAGCAACTGGCCAACAGCAACCGGCTCAAAGACGAGTTTCTGGCCTGCGCCACCCATGAACTGCGCACCCCAATGAATGGCGTGATCGGTTCCCTGGAGTTGATGCATACCCTGCCGATGGACGCGGAAATGGCCCGCTTTCATCAGACAGCGGTGGGTTCGGCCCAGGGCATGATGAACATGGTCGACGCCATCCTGACCTTGTCCGAACTCCAGGCAGGGCGGCTGCGTGCGCAGCCAGCACCTTTCGACCTGCGGGCACTGCTGCACGGCGTGCGCGCTGGCTATGCCGGCCAGGCACTGGGCAAGGGCCTGTATTTGAGTGTGGACATCCCGGCGGACCTGCCCGACCGACTGGTGGGCGATGGGCCGAAGCTGGCCCGCTGTCTGGGATGCCTGGTGGACAATGGCCTGAAATTCACCCATCAGGGTGGCGTGATGATCCAGGTTCGCGGACAGCACAGGGGGCCTAATCAACTGGTCTTGACGTTTACCGTGAGCGACACCGGTATCGGTTTTGAAGACCTTGACCAGTCGATTCTTTACCAGCGGTTTTTCCAGGTGGATGGGTCCATGACCCGGCGCTACGGCGGGTTGGGCATTGGCCTTGCCATCTGCCGGCAGATGAGCGAATTGCTGGGGGCACGGCTGTCACATCAATCGGCGCCTGGGGTGGGCAGTCGGTTCGAGATGAGTGTGGAGTTGGCAATTTCGCAGGGGCAGGTGGCTGTGCAGGGGAGTGAGGGGCGGCGTTGGCGGTAAGCATCGGTAGGTTAGGACGATTTGCTGTTAGCTAAATGGGCAGTGCGATAACGTGGGCGTGCGACTCGGGGTATCAAAGAAAGTAAGAACCTATGATTAACCAGCCGAAGGCGACTGTGTTCAGCCATGAGGCGGCCACAATCCGCTTTCTCACGGATGGTGGAAATTGCTCATAGTCTTGTGCGTCAAGCATGCCTTGTCGAATACTTGATTTTGGATACTTTATGACCCCGGCGACCATGAATGTCACAAACATTCTCGCACGCAAAGTCTTTTCACCACAAAGGGTGACAATAAAGGGTAGGCACGCACTGCGCTGCAGGGCCCCGATCATGACGTTGTATTCTTTGGAGCCTGCGATACGCAGATCCATGACGAGGCCAGTCAGTCCGAGGGCAAAGGGAGTGGCAAGAAAAAGTAATTGAAACGTAATGTCAAAATTCTTGATCATTCTCAAGGCCTCGAAAGTTTTCGCTTAATTGCATGCACGAAGGCTTCCCGTCAGAGGCGCTGTTGCAGGGGTCAAGATGTCATATGCAGCACCGTCAAGGCAGTTCTTCTGGAAGAAATAAGTATCACTTCATTAGCTGCTTTGGCCCCGACCATTTTGGGCAAGCCAAAATCGTCAGGCTCAGTAAATAGTGTTCTTCAACATGGCTTTGTATTCCCGTCCGCCGTGCGAGCTTCGAGTACCTGGCCTACTTGCCAGCTCGCCCAGATGCGTCGAATACCCAATCATCAGCGTGGATCCATGGTGCGTGTAATGAGTAAACAGTTTCACCTTGGTAGTAGGAAAAAGTAACCGACTGTTAGCCAAGTGAACGCTACTGTGTTCAGCCAGGATGCGGTGTTGATCTTCTTTTTAAGGGAGGCTGGAAAATTCTGATAATCGAGTGGATCAAGCGCACCTTTGCGAATGTGGTAGGTTGGAAATGCTATGAGCCCACCCACCATTGAGATCACCAATAATCGTGCGCGTATGCTTTGTTCTCCCCAGAGTGTTGTAATAAACTCTAAGCAAGCACTGCGCTGGAGCGCTGCGATCATGACGTCGTATTCTTTTGAACATGCAATGCGCAGGTCCATGGCCAGTGAGATAAAGCCTATAATGAAAGGGGAAGTGAGCAGAAACAACTTCAGTTTTATGTCAAGGTGGTCAATCATTCTGCAAAGCCTCGAAGATTACCTCTCCTACGTATTCGCCGAATTCCATTCCTTCTAGGCTTCCAGCCAATGCTCCAGCCCCTGTAACCACTATCCCACAGGCCCATGCCTTTGGGCCGGCCCACCAGCAAATCCCGGGGGCTAACCTGCTAGCTAGGTTCGCTCCCCCCCACCCACCACTCAAACCACCCGAAAAATTACCAGCCTCAGTAAAACGCATTCTTCTACACGCTTTCGTATTCCCCACCCGGCACGCATCGGCAATATTAATCGCTGATCCAATACCCCCGAGCGCAATACCCACTGCCCCTCCAGCCTTCAAATACTTGGCCATCCTTGTCAGCTTGTCCAAGTGAGTGGAATACCCCGGTATGTCCGTGGGCCCGCCTGCTTTGCTCCAGTGGTGCACCAGGCTTTTGGAAGAGATACCCAAGTCTCGGCGCAGTGTTGAGTAATCCCCAAGATTAAGCCGCTTATTGAGAAGGGTGGCCTTCAAACCGGCACTCAACTGATTGAACAGCTGCTGGCGCTGGGCGAAGAATTCCGGGTGGCGAAGGTGCCCGTGCTTGGCAAATTGCGCTTTGTGCAGGTCTTCGATTTTGCGCAAAAGGCTGGTGATCTCATCCAGTGACTTACCCGCCACTGTCTCGGCTACGCCCATGGCCAGACTGGTATCACCAAACAGCGCGGCTATCTCGGCCTGATGCTGCATCATGAAGCCGGCTTCCTCCTCTGTGAGGCCGGCCAATGCAGCGCGCGCCTGCTCCGCTGCACTCATAACCGACATCTCCTGCCGGGTACACATCGGGTACCTCGATTCTTCACCCACGACGAATATCTCGCCCGGTTTGAATCCGTTCCGGAAGGTTGGATTAAGCCGTTCCAATGCTGACCGAGACAGGTGCGCGTGGGGCGAACCGAGTTCTACCAGCACCTCTTCATACGACATGCTGCGCGGCACGATGTAGAAACCAGGTTCATTGCTGTGCTGAGCCGCTGAAGGCGCGGCGTCCCGGAACCGCTCCGGACTGATCGCCCTATTGCGTGCTTGAGGATGTCGCAGTGCGTCACTGACCGGTTCAGATGCAGGTGCCCTGAACGTTGCAGGTACTGCAGATCCGCCTGCAATTACGCGGTTGCTGCCTGTAGGGCACCCACACTCCACCAATGCGCCGTCAAGGACCGTAGGTATGCCGTCCTGCTTCCATCGGGGCTCGCCCTCCACCAGCGTGCCAGGTTGCCCGCAGCGGGGGCAGGGCGTGGTCTTGTCGCCTTCCAGCAGCCAGTTGCGGCCATGGACGCGACCTCTGGATTGCCCGGCAATGCAAATGGCGCCGGTGGTGGTTTCATCGCTGTCCAGGCCTTGGTACCGACCCAGGATGCTGATGCGCATACTCATGGCTTGCCTGCTGTTCATGAAAGAACCCGCAACCTAGCAGGCGGTATCCACTTATGTGCGCTTGATTCAGCTTCTAGGAAGACTCCCACGGACTATTGGGAACCGGATTACAAGTTCTTGACGGCCTCACCTGTTCGGGCGTCGCACGAACACGCCGCTGGCAGCCCCGACAATGCAGGTCTCAAAAGCGCCGCTCATCACGCACCCCTGCCTTTAGTCAGGAATGCCCCTTTGTCCACCGACCAGACAGTGCTTCACTGGGTATCTCACGCCTGCCCGGATTCAGGAGCGCCTCCATGAACCTGCACCAGTTCGCTGAAACCCACGAGGTCACCAACCAGCCGCCACCGCTGGACGGGGCCAACCTGTACCGCCTGGACCTGCCGCTACAGGAGTGGTCCAGGCGCTTTGGCGCCGACTGGGCGCAGTCGCGGATCGATGCGTACGGCGCGCTGGCCGGTGGGCCGTTGATGCAGGCAGGCTTTCTGGCCAATGCGCACAAGCCGGTGTTCAGCAGCCATGATCGATACGGCCATCGCATCGACCTGGTCGAATTTCACCCCGCTTATCACCAATTAATGCGCACCGCCGTCGAGCATGGGCTGCCGTCGCTGCCCTGGGCCGAGCCGCGCCCGGGCGCCCATGTGGCCCGCGCGGCGATGACCTACCTGCACAGCCAGGCCGAGGCCGGGACGGGCTGCCCATTGACCATGACCTTCGCTGCGGTGCCGGCCCTGCGCGTGCAACCGGAGATCGCCCACTACTGGCTGCCCAAGGCGCTGTCGCGTGAATATGACCCGCGCAACGTCGGCGACCGGCACAAGGCCGGCGTCACGTTGGGCATGGCGATGACAGAGAAGCAAGGCGGCACGGACGTGCGCGCCAATACCACCCGTGCTTACCCCGTGGGCGCGCCGGGGCCCGGCCAGGCCTACGAGCTGGTGGGTCACAAGTGGTTCTGCTCGGCGCCCATGTGCGATGCCTTCCTGGTCCTGGCCCAGACCGAGCGCGGCCTGAGCTGCTTCCTGCTGCCCCGCCACCGCCCGGACGACAGCCGCAACCAGTTCTACATCCAGCGCCTGAAGGACAAGTTGGGCAATGTCTCCAACGCTTCCAGCGAAGTGGAGTTTCGCGGTGCGCTGGCCTGGATGATCGGTGAGGAGGGCCGGGGCGTGCCGACCATCATCGAAATGGTGGCCATGACCCGTTTCGACTGCATGGTCGGCTCCAGTGCCCTGATGCGCCAGGCGCTGACCCAGGCCCTGCACCACTGTGCGCATCGGCAGGTGGCGGGCCGGCTGTTGTCCGAGCAGCCGCTGATGCAGAACGTGCTCGCCGATCTGGCGCTGGAAAGCGAAGCGGCATTGGCCCTGAGCCTGCGCATGGGCCACGCCCTCGAACAGCTCGACGACCCCCAGCAGGCGCATTTCGCGCGCTTGGTCACGGCGGTGGGCAAGTACTGGATCTGCAAGCGTGCCCCGGCCATGATCAACGAAGCGGCCGAGTGCCTGGGCGGGGCAGGGTATGTGGAGGACAGCATCCTGCCGCGGCTTTACCGCGAGGCGCCCGTCAACTCGACCTGGGAGGGTTCGGGCAATGTGCAGTGCCTGGATGTGCTGCGCGCCTTGTCCAAGGAGCCGGGTGTGCTGGAGGCGTTGTTCGCCGAACTGGGTGACGGGCACGGCGACAAGCGCCTGGCCACCTGCATCGTCAACCTGAAGGATGCGTTTCTCGACACGGGCGATATCCAGTACCGGGCGCGACAACTGACCGAGGCCATCGCCTTGGCCTTGCAGGCCAAGTTGCTGCTGGAGGCTGGTCATTCTGCGGTCAGCGATGCGTTCATCGCCAGTCGCCTCACAGGGACGGGGCGCACTTATGGCACGTTACCGCGCGGTGTGGACGTACAGGCCGTGATGGCGCGGGCCATGGCCATCTGACAGGCCGGCCCTGTACGCCCCAGCTGCGCCTCCCTGCATCATCAAGGGGATGAATTTACCCAAGAAGGCAGGCAAGATGGTTCGCATGCATGTCCAGACAGGAAGCACAGTGTGAGCCACGCGTTTGAAGTCGTTGATACTCCCGAACAGGCCGTCGATCGTCTGGCGGCCTTGCATGAGCAGGCCACCGGTGCCCTGAGCCAGGCCCTCAAGCGTTACCTCAAGGACCGCACCGAGCCCGACGCCCAGGAGCGTGACCTGTTCCGCTACCCGGCGCTGCGCCTGACCTACCACAGCAATGGCGAGGTCGCTGCCACCACGCGGGCCTATGCCAAGGTCCAGGTGGCTGGCACCTACAGCGTCACCATCACCCAGCCGGCTGCTTTTCGCGGCTACCTGCTGGAGCAACTGCGCCCGCTGATGCACGACTACACCGTCACGGTTGAAGTGGGGGTCAGCGAGCAGCCCATCCCGTATCCATACGTGGTGGACCAGGGCGACGAGCTGGCCGGCAGCGGCATCACCGCCGCGCAGCTGGCGCGGGTGTTCCCCAGCACCGACCTGTCCTCGGCCACCGACAACATCGCCGATGGGCTCTACGACTGGGACAGCACCGATACCTTGCCCCTGGCCCTGTTCGATGCCGCGCGTGTGGACTTCTCGCTGCGGCGCCTGGTGCACTACACCGGCAGCGACTGGCGCCACGTGCAGCCCTGGATCCTGCTGACCAACTATCACCGTTACGTGGACCAGTTCATCAGCCATGGCCTTGAGCAGTTGCGCGATGATCCGCGTTTCGTGCGCATGGTGCTGCCGGGCAACGTCGTGATCGAAAAGAGCATGGACCACGGCGAGGCCCAGGCGCTGGTCGCCGGTGTGGTCTGGCACCGCTACCAGATGCCGGCCTACCACCTGATTGCAGGGGACGGCGACGGCATCACGCTGGTCAACATCGGCGTCGGCCCGTCCAACGCCAAGAACATCACCGATCACCTTGCAGTGCTGCGCCCGCATTGCTGGCTGATGATCGGGCACTGCGGCGGGCTGCGCCAGTCGCAGACCATTGGCGACTACGTGCTGGCCCACGCCTACATGCGCCGCGACGGCATCCTCGACCGCGTGGTGCCGCCGAACATTCCAATCCCGGCGCTGGCGGAGGTGCAACTGGCCCTGCAGGAAGCCGCCGCCCAGGTGACCGGCGAGCGGGGCGAGCAGCTCAAGAAGCGCCTGCGCACCGGTACCGTGCTGACCTACGACGACCGCAACTGGGAGCTGCGCTGGGCTCAGGAACGGCCCTTGATCAACTTGTCCCGCGCCGTTGCCGTGGACATGGAAAGCGGCACCATCGCAGCCCAAGGCTATCGCCTGCGGGTGCCGTACGGCACCTTGCTGTGCGTGTCCGACAAACCGCTGCACAGCGAGATCAAGCTGCCGGGCTCGGCCAACGCGTTCTACAACCGCGCGGTCAGCCAGCACCTGAAGATCGGTATTGCGGCGCTGGATCTGTTGCGTACCGAGCTCAATTCGCTGCACTCGCGTAAACTGCGCAGCTTCGACGAGCCGCCGTTCCGCTGAGGATCCATGTCACTGCCACCCCGTTCCAAGCCGCGCCGCCCCCAGGGGCGGCCTGCGCCTGGCGCTCATCGCCAGCCCAAGGCGCCACCCGCCGAGCCGCGGTTGATCCTGTTCAACAAACCCTTTGACGTGCTGACGCAGTTCAGCGACGGCGAGGGGCGGGCCACGCTCAAGGATTTCATCGACATCCCGGGCGTCTACCCCGCCGGCCGGCTGGACCGGGACAGTGAAGGCCTGCTGCTGTTGACCAATGACGGCGCCCTGCAGGCGCGTATTGCCGACCCCAAACACAAACTACCCAAGACCTACTGGGTGCAGGTCGAGGGCGAGCCCACCGAGGAGCAGCTGCGCCAGCTGCGCGAAGGCGTGCAGCTCAATGACGGGCCAACGCTGCCCGCCGAGGCCCGCAGCCTGGAAGAGCCCACGCTGTGGCCGCGCAACCCGCCGGTACGCTTTCGTAAAAGCGTCCCGACCCGTTGGCTTGAATTGGTGATTCGCGAGGGCCGCAATCGCCAGGTACGGCGCATGACCGCCGCTGTGGGCCTGCCCACCTTGCGCCTGGTGCGCGTGCGCATTGGCGATTGGGCACTCGATGGGCTGGAGCAGGGCTGCTGGCGCGAGGTGGCGCCGACCCTGCGGCGCTAGGCGTCATGGCCGGCGCGGACGTGAAGACCGCGCCGGCTACACCCCCTCGATGAACCCCACCACCACGCTCTTGATGATGAACGCCAGCACACCCAGGCCGAGCACGAAGAACAGGATCAGGGTGCCGAAACGCCCCGCCTGGGATTTTTTCGCCAGGTCCCAGACGATGAAGCCCATGAAGCCGATCAAGGCGGTCACCAGGATGATCATCATCCACTCTTCGAATACGGCAGGATCCATTGCAGTGCTCCAGGCGGGTTGAGGGGGGCAAGTATACGCGTGAGGTGGCAACCGATCAGCGAAGGTGGGTCAATGGAAGCTCGGTGCTGGCCAATACCTGGTTGAGCACGAAGCTTGAACGCACGCTGGTGACGCCCTCGATGCGCGTGAGGCTACCGAGCAGCAGCTTCTGGTAATGGTCCATGTCGGGCACGACGACCTTGAGCTGATAGTCGGCGTCCATCCCGGTCACCAGACTGCACTCCAGCACCTGGGGCAGATTGCGAATGGTGGCCTCGAAGGTTTCGAAGCGCTCGGGGGTGTGCCGGTCCATGCCGATGAGCACGTAGGCGGTCAGGCTCAAACCCAGCTTCTTGCGATCGAGCAAGGCCACCTGGCGGGAAATGTAGCCGTCGTCTTCGAGTTGCTTGACGCGGCGCGAGCAGGGTGAGGGTGAAAGGCCGATGCGTTCGGCCAGCTCCTGGTTGGAGATGCGCGCGTCGCGCTGCAATTCAGCCAGAATGCTCAGGTCGTATCGGTCCAGCTTGCTCATGAATCATGCCTTTTCTGTTCGGATTGCGGCGAATTATCAATCCAGGGTTAAAAATTGCGCAAGTGCTATTTATCTGAGCAATCTTCGCAATCCCGTGCCGGTGCGCGCCCGGTATCTTTATCACCAGAATCACTGCCCGGACATCAGTCCACGGCGATGCGCCCCAGACGGGCGCTCGCGGCCAAGCCATCCAACAGGATGGGCCAGGCCCCCGGGCTACGCACCTTCCAGAAGACGGTGTGAGGTGAGCCGGGGCCACAAGCGCCGAGCACGGACGACAATTGCTGAAGGGAGGCCCACATGGCCTCCCTTTTTTCATGGCTGAAATTTAATGGGCGGCGCGGTGGGGCGCGGTAGACTGGCGCAGTCAGCCGTTTTCCCGTCGAGAGGACTACCATGAAGTCGCACATCTGGCAGTGGGCAGGTGTTGGTTTGCTGGGCATGGGCATCAGCGTGGCAGCCCTGGCGGCCGGGCCCAACGACGGCCCAGGCGCGCTGCCCCCCGCCGCTACAGGGCCAGGTATCGAGGCAGGGCCTGCGCCTGGGCGTGCGCTCAATTCACGGGACGAAGTCGGGCAGACGCAGCCCCCACGGCCAGGGTTCTACCAGGATATTCCCCGCCGCCCCGGTGATGGCCCGCGGTGGCAGGGCCGCCCTGGTGGCCACGGTGAAGGCTGGGGCCCCGGCCCGCACTACCGGCCTGGCCAGACCGTGGACCGGTTCCCTGACCGCTTCTGGAAGGTGCCCTACCAAGGGCAGGACTATTTCTACTCGGGCGGGTACTGGTATCGCCCCTGGGAACGGGGTTACCAGGTCGTGGTGCCGCCCCCAGGTGCGCGAGTCAGCTACCTGCCGCCCTATGCGCACAAGTTCCGCGTGGACGGTGCGATGATGTACCTGGTCGCCGACACCTACTATCGGTACCTGGAAAACAGTCGCGAGTACGTGGTGGTCAATCCCCCAGAACCTGCGCCAGCAGCGGCGCCGGGGTATGACGTGGTGGCTTATCCGCGTTATGGGCAAGGGCAGGAACAGCAGGATCAGGATCGCTACCAGTGCCACCGCTGGGCGGTCAGCCAGTCGGGGTTCGATCCTGCCATGGCTGCCTATGCGCCGGCGCCTGCGGTTGCAAGTACCTACCAACGGGCGCTTGGCGCGTGCTTGTCCGGGCGGGGCTACAGCATCAACTGAAGGGCTACACCGGGTCGGCGTGCACCATTACATCGGCTTTGGGGTACTGATCGCGGATCACCTCCGAGGCCTGCACGCACAGGCCATGGGCGTGATGCAGCGGCAGTTGCCCAGGCAGCTCGATGTGCAACTGCACGAACCACTGGTTGCCCGATACCCGGGTGCGCAGGTCGTGCACGCCCAGCACGCCATCGATAGCCAGCACGCGGTTGGCCATGTCTTCACTGACATCCACGGGCAGCTCCTTGTCCATGAGAATCGCCGTGCTTTCGCGTGCGATCTGCAGGGCGCTCCACAGGATGTACAACGCGATGCCCAACCCGAACAGCGCATCGAGTTGCGGCCAGCCGAAGCGCGCCAGCAGCAATGCCAGCAAGATGCTGCCGTTGAGCAACAGGTCGGAGCGGTAGTGCAGGGAATCGGCGCGTACCGCCGTGGAGCCTGTGGCGCGGATGACCTTGCGTTGCAGGGCCAGCAGCGCGACGGTCAGCACCAACGACAACAGCATTACCCCGATACCGATGGCGGTATCGCCCAACGGCTGCGGGTTGCGCAGACGCTCCAATGCCTGCAAGGCGATCAGCACGGCACTGCCGCCGATGAACAGCGCCTGGGCGATACCGGCCAGGGCTTCTGCCTTGCCGTGCCCGAAGCGGTGGTCGTCATCGGCCGGGCGCAGGGCGTAGTGCACGGCCAGCAGGTTGAGGAAGGACGCCACGGCGTCCAGTGCCGAATCGGTCAACCCGGCCAGCAGGCTCACCGAGCCGCTCAACCACCAGGCCAGCGCCTTGCTGACCACCAGGATGCTGGCCACCGCCAGGGAGGCGCGCGTGGCCAGGCGGAGCAACCGTTTGTGTTCGGCCGAGGTAGTCATGTCAGGCGGTTGTCCTTGGCATCAGGCGGCAGGCACCAGCCCTAGGCTGGCCAGTTGTTCAGCACTGCCGCGGTGCTGGATCAGGCGTGGGTCGTCCAGCGGCAGGCGTTGCCCCAGTTCGCTCTCCAGAATGGCCTGCAGCTTGAGGTTGTCCACGGTGCCATCGGCATTGACGGCGTCTTTCAGCTTGGCAGGGTCCACCTGCGCGGTTTGCCCTGGCGGGTAGTAGATGGCGCCGGTGGCGAAGTCGATGCCGAAGGCGATCAGCCCTGGGATGACGTAGAACAACAGGCCAACAGCGTCCAGCACGGCGATCGCCGGGTCGACCTTGCCGTCGATCTGGCCGCGACGGTCTGGATAGAAGATAGAGCCGCAAGCCGTCAGTTGCGTCAGCAAGGTGCCCACGAGGGCAGCACCGATCAGGCGGGAAGCAATGCGCATGTAAATCTCCGGGCGTGGCGTTCGGCAGGCCAGGCAAGGCGCCTGAGCCCGCAGTTAAGACCATGATAGGACAACGTCGGTTCGCCGTTATACTCGCCTGCTTGTTCGAGGGCCACCATGATTTCATTACCTATAGACCTTGTACTGGCAGATCTGCGACAGGCCCTGGCCCGTCGCAATGAAGTGATCCTCGAAGCGCCCCCGGGTGCTGGCAAGACCACTCGGGTGCCCCTGGCGTTGTTGCATGAACCCTGGCTGGCCGGGCAAAAGATCCTGATGCTCGAACCTCGCCGACTGGCTGCACGGGCGGCGGCAGAGCGTTTGGCCAGTGAGCTGGGTGAGCAGGTGGGTGAGACGGTCGGCTACCGCATTCGCCTTGAAAGCAAGGCAGGGCCGCGTACGCAGATCGAAGTGGTCACCGAAGGCATCCTGGCTCGCCGGCTTCAGGATGATCCGGCGCTGGAGGGTGTGGGGGTGGTCATCTTCGATGAGTACCACCTGCGCAACCTCGATTCTGACCTGGCGCTGGCGCTGTGCCTGAGCGCCCGTGAGCTGCTGCGCGATGAACCCCCGCTCAAGCTGCTGCTGATGTCTGCAACACTGGAGGGTGCTCGGCTCTCGAAGGTGCTGAACGATGCACCCGTGGTCACCAGTGAAGGGCGGATGTATCCCGTCTCGACGGTATGGGGCAGCCCCTATCAGCCGGGCGAGCGAATCGATGCGCGCATCACGGACACGTGCCTGGCTGCCATCGATGAACAACCTGGCAGCCTTCTGGTTTTCCTGCCGGGGCAGGCAGAGATTCGGCGGGTGGCAGAGGACCTCAAGGCGCTGCTCGGCAGCCGTCCAGAGGTGATCGTGTGCCCACTGTACGGTGACCTCGACCTGCAGGCGCAGCGTGCGGCGATAGACCCCGCACCCAAGGGGTCGCGCAAGATCGTATTGGCCACGAACATCGCCGAGACCAGCCTGACCATCGAAGGGGTGAGGGTGGTGGTGGACAGCGGCCTTGAACGAGTGCCCAGGTTCGACCCCCGCAGCGGCATGACCCGACTCGACACACAGCGCATTTCCAAAGCCAGCGCTACCCAGCGTGCGGGGCGGGCTGGGCGCCTGGAGCCCGGCATCTGCTATCGGCTGTGGTCGCAGTCCCAACACGAACAGATGGCCGGCTACAGCACCCCTGAAATCCTGCAGGCAGACTTGGCAGCCTTGGCGCTCCAGTTGGCCCGATGGGGTATGAAGCCGCAAGAGATGACCTGGCTCGACCAACCGCCAGCAGCGCCATTCGCTCAAGCCAGAGACTTGCTCAAGCGCCTGGGCGCCCTCGACGATGCTGGGCAGCTCACCCCACACGGTGCGGCCATGAGCGCGCTGCCAGCCCACCCCCGGATCGCCCACATGCTCATCAAGGGCAATGCGATGGGCCTGGATGACCTCGCGTGCAACATCGCGGCACTGCTGGGCGAAAAGGACATTCTGCGTGGGGCCGGTGCTGACCTTCACACCCGGCTGAGTGCCCTGTCAGGGGAGCAACATTCACGTCGTAGCGGCGGTTCTCTCCAGCGGGTGAAGCAGTCGGCTCGGCAGTACCGATCCCTACTGCGTGGGAAGGCCTTCAGCCCTGTCAGCGAGCCCGATCACCCACGGTGGGTAGGGTGCCTTCTGGCGTTTGCCTACCCTGACCGAATCGGCCAGCAGAGGCATGCAAGTGCATCCGAATACCGTCTCTCCAACGGTCGTGCTGCGGTGTTCTCAGAGCCCGATGCGCTAACCAAGCATGAGTGGCTGGTGGTTGCCGACCTGGGTAGCCGGCAAGGGCAGCGTGAGGAGCGGATCTACCTGGCGAGTGACCTCGAGCCTGCTCTGTTCGATGACGAGCTGGCTGACCTTGTGAAGTCTGTCGATGAGGTTGACTGGGACGAAAGGGAAGGGGTGCTGAAGGCTGAGCGGCAGTTGAAGGTGGGGCAGCTGATCTTGTCGACGAAAGCGCTGCCGAGTCTTGATGAGCACACCCGTTCGCTTGCCCTGGTCAACCTGGTAAGGCGCAAGGGCATCGAGCTTCTGCCCTGGAACCCTGAACTGCGGCAGTGGCAGGCCCGAGTGGGTCTGTTGCGCCAGCTGGATATCGAGGGTGGGCAGGCACACAGCAAGTGGCCTGACCTGAGCGATGCCAACCTGCTGGACACGCTGGACCAGTGGCTCACGCCCTACCTGGGTAAAGTCACGAGGCTCAGCCACTTCAGCCAGCTGGACCTGCCCTCGATCATCAGAAACCTTCTGCCCTGGCCACTTCCACAGGAGCTGGACACCCAGGCACCCCAGGCGATCCAGGTGCCGTCCGGCTCGAATATCCGTATCGACTACTCGCAGCATCCGCCCATCTTGGCCGTGCGGCTTCAGGAGCTGTTTGGCCTGGCAGAAACCCCTCGTATTGCTCAGGGCAGGCAGCCGCTGGTGCTGCACTTGCTGTCGCCGGCTCGCAGGCCTGTGCAGGTCACCCAGGATCTGGCGAACTTCTGGCGCAGCACTTACGTGGAGGTGAAGAAGGATCTGAAGGGGCGATACCCGAAGCACTACTGGCCTGAAGACCCATTGGTGGCCGAAGCCACGGCTCGTGCCAAGCCAAGAGGGACGTAGGGGCGTGGGCGATTCAACCACGCTCCCAGCCTTTTACGTTCACCTCTTTTGCAAGTCTGGCTTTGCGTCGGAATTAACCGGCCATATTTGAAGTGCGTAGGCTTTGCCCTCTGCGTTAGAGAGACGACTTCTAGCAGACAGCCTTTTGAGGTTAACTGCCCCACTCAAGCACGCCGAGGCCATCTCCCTATGTCAATTATTGACAACCTGATTGCGTTCACTTTCGCAGCAACACTGTTAACCCTGACCCCCGGCCTCGACACAACTCTGATATTGAGAACGGCTACTGTAGAAGGAAAGCAGCAGGCCTTTCGCGCCGCGCTAGGCATCAACACAGGTTGCTTGCTGTGGGGCGCCGCTGTGGCGTTTGGGCTAGGCGCACTGATTGCTGTATCAGCGTTGGCGTTCAACGTTTTGAAATACTGTGGCGCCGCCTATCTAGCCTGGCTTGGGCTGAATATGCTTCTACGTCCGCGTCAATCATTGTCGCCTGTCGAGGCGGCAGTAAAGCCAAGCCATAACTGGTTCTTGAAGGGAATGACGGGAAATATCCTGAATCCCAAGATTGGTATTTTCTACGTATCCTTCTTGCCCCAATTCATCCCCCAAGGTCAGCCATTGGTTGCTTGGACGTTCGGTTTGGTCAGCATTCACGTGGCCATTGGGCTGCTATGGTCGATTATTCTGATCGCCGCCACCCAGCCATTGGCCGGGCTACTGCGTCGTGTGAAGGTCGTTGCCTGGATGGATCGTGCAACAGGTATGATCTTCGTTCTTTTTGCGGCGCGTCTCGCCTTTAGCAAACGTTGATGCCCTTGAGTAAGGCGCGGTCTATTGCCCGCAGGCTTACCATAAGACCCTAGTCATCCAATCCCAACATACCCAAGCCCGCGGGGCATACCTCCAAGCCCCGCCAGCCACACTGCCCGCCCATCCTCAAGCTTCCTCGAAATGCATCTCTGGCGGCTGTTGGCGCAACCCACGAGTGATGACCAGCAGGTACAGACACCCCATGGCCAGCCAGGCCAAACCAAGGTAGATGGCCATGTGGTCCAGGCTTGCCATCAGCCATAGGTCAGCCACCAGCCCAATCAAGGGGAAGGCCAGGTACACCGTTGCAGCCTTGAGCCCGCGCTCGCCCTGGGCGATCCAGTAGTGAAAGACCACCGACAGGTTGACCAGGCTGAACGCCAGGAAAGCGCCGAAGTTGATGAACGAGGTGGAGGTCGTCACGTCCATGCGCAAGGCCAGCAGCGCGACTACGCCACACAGGACGATGCTGATGACCGGTGTGCCGAACCGTGCACTCAGTCGCCCGAACCAACGCTTGGGCAATACACCGTCGCGGCCCATGGCGAACAGCAGGCGCGAGGCGCTGGCTTGTGCCGAAAGCCCCGAGGTGAATTGCCCCACGATCAGGCCGATCAGGAAGAAACTCACGAAAATATCCCCGCCAATGGCCTTCGCGATTTCGTAGGCGGCCGAGTCCGGGTTGCTGAAGGTCGCACCAGGGTGGGCGAGTTGGACGAAGTAGCTGGCCACGATGAAGATGAAGCCGCCCAGCAGGGTGATCAGCAGGATGGCGCGAGGGATGGTCTTGCGCGGTTCATGGGTTTCTTCGGTCAAGGTGCTGACC
This sequence comes from Pseudomonas sp. xss_4, assembly GCF_043104125.1. NCBI lineage: Bacteria > Pseudomonadati > Pseudomonadota > Gammaproteobacteria > Pseudomonadales > Pseudomonadaceae > Pseudomonas > Pseudomonas sp. xss_4. The sequence goes on along the minus strand of NZ_JBICKJ010000089.1, from coordinate 39,692 downwards.
GCATCGAAGCCCAGGAACGAATAACAGGCGATGGCGGCGCCACTCATGATCAAAGGCAGTTGGAAACCGTCCTGATGAAAGGGTGCCAGCGACCACAACGGCTGGTTCAGCTCGCCGGTGGCGTAGTGCACGGCCAGGCCCACGAAGGCTGCCAGTACCAGGAACTGAAGCAGCATCAGTACGCCATTGACGGTCTTGGCCAGTTGCAGGCCGACGATGTTGATGGCCGTGGTGACGGCAATGAAGGCCAGCACCCACACTGGGTGCGGCACCGCCGGGAAGGCCGAATGCAGGTAGGCCGCGCCGATCAGCCAGATCGCCATGGGCAGGAACAGGTAGTCCAGCAGCACCGCCCAACCGGCCAGAAAACCCAGCTTGGGGCTGATGGACTTGCGCACGTAGGTGTAGGCCGAGCCGGCGACGGGGAAAGCCCTGGCCATCTTGCCGTAGCTCAGGGCGGTGAACAGCATGGCGATGGAGGCGGCCAAGTAAGCCGAGGGCACAGCGCCTTGGGTGGTGTCGGCAAGGATGCCGAAGGTGCCTAGCACAATGATGGGGGTCATGTAGGCGATGCCGAACAGCGTCACCGCACCCAGCGACAGGGTACGTTTCAAGTGGGCCATGGTGTTACTCCGGATTGTGTTTTTTATGGAGTTCAGTTTCAGGGCCCGGCCTGGGCCCTGGGCGCCAGCCGTGGCGCAAGGGTTCAGACGGTGGTCAGGATCAGTTCTCGCAAGCCGCCTGGGTGCTCGACCTGCTGGCCTGGCAGCTCGAAGCGGCGCTCGGCCAGGTAGCTGTAGTCATGGCGCGCTTGCCCGATCAGCGCCATGTCGAGGTTCAACTGCAGCCGGCAGGCGCTGCGCCCTGCCTCGCACAACAGTTGGCCGTAAGGGTCGACCACCGCGCTGCCGCCTGCAAACACCAGGTTGCCATCGCCCTGGCCGACGCGATTGACCATCACCGCATAGGCCTGGTTTTCCATGGCGCGAGCGCTGATAGCGGTGCGGTGCGTGGGGCCGTACGGGTCCATGTTGCCGTTGGTCACCAGGATCAGCTCGGCCCCCAGCTGGCCCAGGGCGCGGGCGCTTTCGGGGAATTCGATGTCGAAGCAGATCAACAGCCCTACGCGCACCCCTTTGTACAGCGCCGTGGCGTAGCGATCGCCCGCCGTGAAGATGCCCTTGTCGGAGGCCCACAGGTGGGTCTTGCGGTACTTCAACGCGACACCGTCCGGGGTGATCAGCACGGTGGTGTTGTAGAAGTGCCCGTCTTCGCCCGCTTCGGCAAGGCCGACCACGGCTGCCACGCCCTTGTCGGTCACCGCTTGGGCGACGGCGGCCAGCGTCGGGCCGGTCAGGGGCTCGGCGATAGCCGCGATGTTGTCCTGCGTCGGAAAGCCCATCAGTTGGGTTTCCGGGAACACGATCAGGTCCACATCCGCTGCGGCGCGGTGGATCGCCTCGAGGGTGCGTTCCAGGTTGTAGGCGGTGTCGCCGTCGCGACCGGCCAGCTGGACGAGTTCTACTTTCATTGCAACTCCTGACTGCGCAGCCAAACGGCTGCCAGGTGATCGACGCGGCGTAAAACCAGCGCACTGCACCGGCTGAGATAACGTGCCTGCCACTTGCTGTGGCGGACGGTGATTGCCCGAGTATGCCGCTGCCATTGGCGGCGGGGTAATTACGCCCTTGAGGTAACCCATAGGGGTTAGCCCCGTACACATTCCTTCGGTACTGGCCAGCGCTGCGCCGAAAACAGCGCCGCAATGCCCATGCACTCCAGTACACTTTGCCTGCTCGGTTGTATTCACCCTGACCTGCATCTCACCTTTTGGTACAGAGCCCGGACATGAACCTTACACTTCAGGACATTGCCTGGCATCGGTCGGTCGGCCAGGTGATCGATGCGCTGGACCACCCCGGTTTCTGGCTGCGCCTGGTGCGGTTGCTGGAGCAATACGTGGCGTTCGACAGTTGGGTCGCGTTTCTTTTCAGCGAGCATCGCCCGCTGGTGTATGCCGAATCCCCCGGCAGTGATGGTGGGCTGGACCCGTTATTTCAGGATTACCTCAAGGGCCTTTACCTGCTGGACCCCTTCTACATCGCCAGCCGGGAGACGCCGGCAAGCGGCCTGGTGCAGCTGGCCGACGTGGCCCCTGAATGCTTCGAGCGCACCGACTATTACCAGCGTTATTTCCGCCTTAACGTTGTGGCCGATGAGGTGCAGTACAACGTGGCCCTGGATGCAGGGCGCACACTTTGCTTGTCGCTCGGTAGCCGCTCTCGCTTTGCGGGCGAGCAGATTGCGCTGCTGCACCTTCTGCAACCCTGGGTGCTGGCCACCATGCGCCAGCGCTTTCGGTTCGAGCACGATGTCGACGAAGTCACCCCGGCGCCTGCGTGGCAGAACCACCTGGCCGAGGGCTTTGGCCACCTTGAAACGCCGCTCACCGCCCGCGAACTGGAGGTGGGCCGCATGCTGCTCAGCGGCTGTTCCAGCAAGGAGATTGGCCGCAAACTCGCCATCTCCTCGGAAACTGTGCGGGTCCATCGCAAGCACATCTACCGCAAGCTGGGCATCAAGTCCCAGTCAGAGCTGTTCGCCTTGTTCCTCAAGGCCCAGCGCTAGCAGCCGGTAGCTGGGTTCACGTGCGCTGCTCAACCTCTAGCAGCATGAACAGCCGATACATGACCACCGTGCCGAACAATTGCAGGAAGCCTGCCAGGCTGTCCACGAGCAGTTGCACGCCAGGGGAAGGGTCGGGGATGGCCATCAGGATCAGGCCTTCGATCAGCCAGATCGACGCCAGCACGGCCAGCAGGCACACCAGAATGCGCAGGAAATGGCCAGTGGTCATGCGGGCGCTTTCGCGCATCGCCTGCACCACGGGCAAGCCGCGCAGCACCAGCAGGTATTCGCCGAACACCAGGTTGACCATGATCCACACCCCAGGGAACACGAACAAAGCCATGCCGGCCATGATCAGCAACGAGCTGATCAGCACCAGCAGCGTCAGCGCCGGCCAGAGCTGCACCGCACGGGCAAACAGGTCGCGCTTGGCGATCGCCTGGCCATTGCTGCGGGTATCGAGGTACAGGATCAGTGCTGCGCTGTACAGCGGGTAGCACAGCACGTAGATCAGCATGCCGTAGGCCGGGGAGGCCTGCTCGCCCAGCTGGCGATACAGCACCTGGGTCAGCACGGCTTCGAGCACCACCAGCGGCAGGCACAGTTGGGCAATACCGGCCAGGTGGCGGGTGAAGAAGTGGAGGGAGTCGCGCAAAACGCTCAGCGGATTCATGGGGTCAACATCGCATGGCAGTTGAAACAGGGGGTCTAACTCTAGCCCAAAGCGACCCTTGATCCGTTACTTGCTGAAAAAAGTTTCACCCCGCCGGTGATTGAATCAGCCGCGTCGACGCCCCATCTTTGAGCCTGTCCGTAGTCCCGCTACCCACGAGGTCGCCCCATGAATACCGAAGAACAATCCCTGATCGATGGCCTGTTCAGCCGCATCAAGCAGGCCGAAGACCCAAGCCAGCCCCGTGATGCGCAGGCCCAGGCCTGCATCGAGGCGCATGTGCGCCAGCAGCCGGCGGCCCCTTACTACATGGCCCAGGCGATCCTGGTGCAGGAAGCGGCCATCAAGCGCCTGGACGAACAAAACAAACAGCTCGAAGCGGAACTCAAGCAGGCACGCGCCCAGGCCGAAGCTGCGCAGGCCGGCGCCTCGCAGAACACAGGCGGCGGCGGTTTTCTGTCCAGCCTCTTCGGCGCTGGCGGGCGTAGCTCGGCGCCGGCACCTGCCTCTCAGCCCCAGCGTTCGGTCGCACCGTCCGCACCCGCCGGTGGCGGCTGGCGCGAACCCGCGGCACCTGGCTTCTCGCAGCCGCCGGCCCAGCAGTCGGGCTTTGGCGCAGCGCCCGCGCGCGGCGGCGCCAGCAGCTTCCTGGGCGGCGCCATGCAGACGGCTGCCGGTGTAGCCGGTGGTGTCTTGCTGGCCCAGGGCATCAGCAGCCTGTTCAACCACAACTCCCAGCCCGAAGAGGTGGTCGAGGTGATCAAGGAAGCGCCTGCGCAGGCCAGTGACAGCGGCGGCTGGAACGACCAGAGCGAGCAGCAGCACGTGGCCGACAACAGCGGCTGGGGCAGCGACCAGGGCGGTTACAGTGACGCCGATTACGGCGGTGATGACGGGGGATTATTCTCCGACGACGATTCCTACGTCTGACGGCTCTGGCATACTGCTGGCCTTCGCGGGGCGCTGAACCCGCCCCCGATCCGGCCAGACGAGGTGCCAAGGTGAAAAAGATCGCGCTGTTCGCCGACGTGCAGAACCTCTATTACACCGTGCGCCAAGCCCACGGTTGCCATTTCAACTACACCGCCTTGTGGAACCAGGTCAGCCGCGAAGGCCAGATCGTCGAGGCGGTGGCCTATGCCATCGATCGGGGCGACAGCAAGCAGCAACAGTTTCAGCAGATACTGCGCAACCTGGGTTTCGATGTGCGCCTCAAGCCCTTCATCCAGCGCAGCGATGGCTCGGCCAAGGGCGATTGGGATGTCGGCATCACCCTGGATGTGATCGATGCGGCCAGCCGCGTGGACCAGGTGGTATTGGCATCGGGTGATGGGGATTTCGACCTGCTGCTAGACCGCGTGATCCAGCGTCACGGCACCGAAGCGGTGGTCTATGGCGTGCCTGGGCTGACGGCGATGTCGCTGATCCGCGCCGCCACCCGCTATGTGCCCATCGAGGGCCCGTTGTTGCTCAAACACTAAGGTTTTTATGGAACGTATCGCTGTCATCGACTTTGAAACCACCGGCATTTCCCCAGGCACCGGTTGCCGCGCCACCGAGGTGGCCGTGGTGATGCTCGAGCGCGGGCAAATCGTCGAGCGCTATCAGAGCCTGATGAACGCGGGTGTGTCGGTGCCTGCTTTCGTGTCGGGCTTGACCGGCATCACCACCGCCATGGTGCGCAAGGCACCCCCGGTGGAGCAGGTGATGAACGAGGTGGCCGAGTTCGTGGGGGCAACGCCGCTGCTGGCCCACAATGCCGCCTTCGACCAGAAGTTCTGGGACTTCGAGCTGGGCCGCATCGGCCGCAGCCGCAGCCAGCCCTTCGCCTGCTCGCTGTTGCTGTCCCGGCGCCTGCTGCCGGCAGCCCCCAACCACAAGCTGGGCACACTGACCCACTGGGCCGGGCTGCCCAACACTGGCACGGCCCACCGGGCCATGGCCGACGCGGAAATGGCCGCCAACCTGGTCCAGCACCTGGCCGGCGTACTGCGCCAGGACCATGGGGTGCAGCAGCCTTCCCACGAATTGTTCTGCCGTCTGCAGAAGACCCCCGCCGCCAAAGTCCGCGACGCACTGGCAACCTACCGCTGACGCTGGCAGCGCCTGTCATCGCACGCCCGCGGCTGCAAGTGTGCTGCTTATCCAGCGCCCCACTGTAGGGTTGCCGCTGCGCTTCACGCCGTTAGACTGCGTCACCCGCAAAAGGATTTTCGACTCGACCATGTCCAGCACCCGCCGCTTCCCGCTTCTGCTAATCGGGGCCTTCGTGGCCCTGTATTTCGTATGGGGTTCAACCTACCTGTTCATCCGCATCGGTGTGGAAAGCTGGCCGCCCATGCTCATGGCCGGGGTGCGCTTTCTGATTGCCGGGGGGCTGTTGTACGGCTTCATGCGCTGGCGAGGGGCGCCATCGCCGTCCTGGCCGCAGTGGCGGGCAGCGGGGCTGGTGGGCTTTTTGCTGCTCAGCTGTGGCAACGGGGGCGTGACCATCGCCGAACATGCGGGCGTGGCGTCCGGCGTGGCAGCGCTGGCGGTGGCGACCGTGCCCTTGTTCACCCTGGTGTTTGGGCTGATGTTCGGTTACCGCAACTCGGCGCTCGAATGGGCGGGCATCGTCTTGGGCCTGACTGGCATCGGTCTGCTCAACCTGGGCTCCAACCTGCAGGCGAGCCCGCTTGGCGCGGCGCTGCTGATCTTCGCCGCCGCCTCGTGGGCGTTCGGGTCGGTGTGGAGCAAGCGCCTGCCCATGCCACCGGGCCCCATGGCCAGCGCTGCACAGATGCTGGTCGGCGGCACGGCATTGCTGCTGGGCAGCCTGCTGTCGGGCGAACGCATGACGCAGATGCCCACCGTTGCCGGCTGGGGCGCGCTGGCCTACCTCGTGTTCTTCGGCTCGATCCTGGCGTTCAGCGCCTACATGTACCTGCTCAAGCACGTTCGCCCGGCGGCCGCCACCAGCTATGCCTACGTCAACCCGGCCGTGGCGGTGCTGTTGGGCATCGTGTTCGCCGGCGAGCAGATCGGTGCCGAGGAGTGCGTTGCCATGGCCGTGATCATCGGCGCGGTGGTCCTGATCGGCCTGCCGCAGTGGCGCAAGGCGCGACCCGTCGCGTAGCCGCTCGACCGGGAAACCTGCAAGTGCACAGGGGGGATGCGGTAGACTTGCCGGCTTCGCTGAACCCCTGATGGTATTGCCATGAATTTCGCCAAACTCGGCCTGATCGAACCCTTGCTGCGCACCCTTGAGCAGCGCGATTACACCACCCCGACCCCGGTACAGGCCCAGGCCATCCCCGCCGTGCTGGCCGGCCGCGACCTGATGGCCGCCGCCCAGACCGGCACCGGCAAGACCGCAGGTTTTGCCCTGCCCGTGTTGCAACGCCTGGCGCTCGAAGGCGAGAAGGTCGCGGCCAACTCGATTCGTGCCCTGGTCCTGGTGCCCACCCGTGAACTGGCCGAGCAGGTACATACCAACGTGCGCGAATACGCCGAGCACCTGCCGCTGAGTACCTATGCAGTGTATGGCGGGGTGAGCATCAACCCGCAGATGATGCGCCTGCGCCGCGGTGTGGACCTGCTGGTGGCGACCCCGGGCCGGCTGCTGGACCTGTATCGCCAGAACGCGATCAAGTTCAACCAGGTGCAGATTCTGGTGCTCGATGAAGCCGACCGCATGCTCGACCTGGGGTTTGCCGAGGAGCTGCAATCGGTCTATGCCGCGCTGCCCCGCAAACGCCAGACGCTGTTGTTCTCGGCGACGTTCTCGGACCAGATCCGCATGCTCGCAGGGCTCGCGCTCAACGACCCGCTCAGCATCGAAGTCAGCCCGCGCAATGCCACGGCCGCGAGCGTCAAGCAATGGCTGGTGACGGTGGACAAGAAGCGCAAGGTCGACCTGTTCTGCCACCTGTTGCGCAAGCAGCGCTGGAAACAGGTGCTGGTCTTCGCCAAGACCCGCAACGGTGTCGATCAGCTGGTCGAGCGTTTGCTGGCCGAAGGGGTCAAGGCCGACGGCATCCATGGCGACCGCCCGCAAGCGACCCGGCAACGGGCGCTGGACAGCTTCAAGGCACGCGAAGTGCAGGTGCTGGTGGCCACCGACGTGGCTGCGCGCGGGCTGGATATTGACGACCTGCCGCTGGTGGTCAACCTGGACCTGCCGATCGTGGCCGAAGACTACGTGCACCGTATCGGTCGCACCGGCCGTGCGGGCAACACGGGCGAGGCGATTTCGCTGGTGTGCGCCGACGAGGTGCAATTGTTGGCGGCCATCGAGGTACTGACCCGCCAGACGCTGGCGCGTCATGAAGAGCCTGATTTCATTCCTGATCACCGGGTACCGCTGACCGATGCCAGTGGTCAAGTGATGAAAAAGCCCAAGAAACCGAAGAAGCCCAAGGAAAACAGTGCCAAGCGCGGGCTGGGGCGGTGGATGGACAGTGACGAGGCAGGTACCGCGCCACCTGCGGTGAAGGCGGTGCGCAAGGTGCCTAGCTTCAATGGGGGGCCGCGCAAGCGCAAGCCTTGAGCGAGTTTGGACAGGTCTAGGGCAGGGCCCTGGTTGTTTGCGGGTGTCGTGCAGGGTTGCACAGCCGGCCCGGCGATTTGTCATACGGGGCTGAAACTCTGGGGCCACGCAGCGGCCCCCAACGGGCTTGAATACAGAACAGAAGACCTTCAGACCACAACGCAACCCCTCACCCCACCCAACCCCGCGATCAGCCCGGCGTCTTCCCCCGCCGCCCCACCCAAGCCGCCGCCGCCCGCCCGGCGCGCAGCCCGCTGGCGAAGCAGGCAGTCAGCAGGTACCCGCCTGTTGGCGCTTCCCAGTCCAGCATTTCGCCTGCACAGAACACCCCTGGCATGTGCTTTATCATCAGCCCCTCATCCAGGCTTTCGAAGCGGACCCCGCCGGCACTGCTGATCGCTTCGTCCAGGGGGCGAGTGCGCACCAGCGTGATCGGCAGGGCCTTGATCGCCCGAGCAAGGGAGGACGGGTCGGCGAAGGTTGCCGGGTCGGTCAGTTCACGCAGCAGCGCTGCCTTGACTCCGTCCAGGCCCAATTGCCCTTGCAAGTGCTTGGCCATGGACCGCGAGCCCCTCGGCCGTGCCAGCGCCTGGGCAATTTTGTCCACAGGCTTGTCCGGTAGCAGGTCCAGTACCAGCACACCGCTGCCACGCTGCTCGATGGCCGTGCGCACCTGCGCCGACCAGGCGTAGACCAGGCTGCCTTCCACACCCTGGGCGGTCAGGATGAATTCGCCTTTGCGCGGTGTGCTGCCGGGTACGCTCAACGCAATGTTCTTGACCGGCGCCCCTGCGAACTTGTCGGTGAGCACTGCGCTCCAGCCCGCCACCTCGAACCCGCAATTGCTCGGTCGTAGGGGTGAGATATCCACAGCCCGGTCAGCCAGGGTTGCTTGCCAGCGCCCATCAGACCCCAACCGCGCCCAACTGCCGCCACCCAGCGCCAGTACTACCACCGCAGGCCGGACCAGCCGCTCGCCCTGTGGATAAGCAATCCGCAGCGCGCCGTCCTCGCTCCAGCCCAGCCAGCGATGACGGTTGTGGATAACCACGCCGCTTTCACGCAGGCGCTTGAGCCACGCGCGTAAAAGCGGGGCGGCTTTCATGTCGGTGGGGAACACGCGGCCCGAGCTGCCTACGAACGTGGCAATGCCCAGCGCGTGAATCCACTGGCGCAAGGCGTTGGCATCAAAATCGCGCAGCAGCCCGTCAACCTCGCCCTGGCGCTCGGCATACCGCCCCGCAAAGGCAGGGTAGGGCTCGGAATGGGTGATGTTCATGCCACCCACGCCCGCCAGCAGAAACTTGCGACCTACTGAAGGCATGGCGTCGAACACTTCCACCGCAAGCCCGGCCTGTGCCAGGGCTTCAGCCGCCATCAGGCCGGCAGGGCCGCCCCCGATGACAGCGGCGACAGGAAGGGCGGGGTGACTTACTTCGGACATGATCGGCTGCAGGCTGTGGAAAAGACGCGCATTCTAACGCAGCACGCCTCCCACAAGCACTGATCAAAAAATGATCAAGATCGCGCAAACAGCGCCATCAAAGGGCTACAGCCTGTTTCGCTCAGGTTATCCACAAGCGGTTCCACAGTCATTGTGCACAACGCAAGACTTTGGCTGCCGTGTGATGAAGCACACCGTGACGCTTGGCCAGTGCTTTGCGGTCCTTGCTGTAGCCGCCCCCGATCACACCCATGACCGGAATATCGCGCCCCAGGCACTGGCCGAGCACGCGCTCGTCACGTGCGGCCAGCCCTGCATCGGTGATTTGCAGATAACCCAGGGCATCGTCCTTGTGAACATCGACTCCGGCGTCGTACAGCACCAGGTCAGGCTGATAGAGCGGCAGCAGGTAATTGAGCGCCTCATCCACCACTTGCAGGTAAGCGTCGTCCCCCATGCCGCGTGGCAGGGGAATGTCCCAATCGCTTTGTGCCTTGCGGGCCGGGAAGTTCTGCTCGCAATGCAGGGAGACGGTAATAGCGTCGGGTGTGTCCTCAAGCATGCGCGCAGTCCCGTCCCCTTGATGGACATCGCAATCGAAAATCAGCACCCGATGCACGCGACCGGCTTCAAGCAGGTACCGGCTGATCACGGCCAGGTCATTGAAGATGCAGAAGCCGGCCGGGTGGTCGTAGTGGGCATGGTGAGTGCCCCCGGCCAGGTGGCAGGCCACCCCGTGTTGCAGGGCCATCTCGGCCGTCAACAGCGACCCCCCGACCGCGCGCACGGTGCGCCGCGCCAGCGCTTCGCTCCACGGCAGGCCCAGGCGCCGCTGGTCCTCGCGCGACAGCTCGCCGTGCATGTAGCGCTCGATGTAATGGCGATCGTGGGCCAGCGCGAGAATGTCATTGGGGCAGATGTCGGGCCGCAGCAACGCCTGGTCAGTGGTCAACCCGCTGTCGATCAGGTGATCGTGCAGCAGACGAAACTTGTCCATCGGAAAACGATGGTCCGGCGGAAACTCAGGGCTGTAGTCTTCGTGGTAGATCAGCGGCAGCGACATGGGTTATCCACAGCAGGGAACAGCCTCGATCTTGCCATGAGTGGCCTACGGCTGTGGAAAACTTTGCTGGCGCCAACTCGAAGCCGGTGGCGGCCCATGCAGTGGGCACTTTCAACGTGCGGCACTGGCCAGCACGCGCTGCCATGCAGGCTCGTTCAAGCGCCCCAGAATGCGTGCCTTGCCGCTGTCGTCCACGGAAACGAACAGGGCGCTGGCATAACCGCTGTCCCGTTCGCCGCCGGCAACGTTCTGCTGACGAGCGAACTGATCGACGCAGCCGCTATGGGTTACCAGCACCAAGTTGTGTTCGGGGCGTTTGGCGGCCTGCGCCTGGGCCGGGAAGCTGCCGTCGCACTGCCCGATCCATTCCCGCGTGGCGACCGGCTGCCCCAGAATGAAATGCGCCGTCTGCTGGGTGCGTACCTTCGGGCTGCTCAACAGGTCGGCATCGGCCAGCCCCAGATGCTTGAGACCTTCGCCCACGCGCCCGGCAGCCTGGCTGCCGGCCACCGTGATGCCCGCTGGGTCGTCCAGGCAAGGGCCTGGTGCGCTGTCGCAGCGCTCGGCATGGCGGATCATGACGATCACCGCACCGTTGGCCCAGGCCTGGAGCAGGCCGCTTTTGCTGAGTTGTTGCTCGCTACCAAGGTCCACGATGGAGGTTCTCGTCATAAACCAGGAGGTCGATGCCGCCACGGCCAGGCTCAGGCTCAAGGCGACGGTCACGGCGCGGCGCGGCAGCCATCGCTTGCGCGGTGAATGCAAGGCGTAGGGCGGCAGGGTGTTGCTCGACAGCATGGGTGGCTCCGACAAGAAAACCGCGCGCTGGGCGCGGCAGGGATGGCGGCATTTTGCTAACCGACGTGTTGCCAGCCGGTGAAGCGCATGTGAAAAATGCATTCGGCTACCCGTCACCCGGTGCCCTGCCGTGGCTGCGCCTACGCTGTACACTGCATCACGCCAAAACGGAGCGAACCCCATGACCCCCATTCTGGAACTGGAAAGCGCGCGGCTGATCCTGCGCCAATGGCAGGACGAGGATCTGCGCGAGTTCGCTGCCCTGTGCGCCGACCCCCAGGTCATGCGGTATTTCCCCGCGCCGCTCACACGTCTGGAAGCGGCTGCCTTGATCGGCCGCATCCGCGGGCATTTTCATGAGTACGGGTTTGGCCTGTGGGCGCTTGAGCGCAAGGACAGTGGCGCGTTCATCGGCATGACGGGCCTGCTCAACGTCAATTTCGACGCGCCCTTCGCCCCGGCGGTCGAGATCGGCTGGCGCCTGGCACGCCGGCACTGGGGCCTGGGGTTTGCCAGCGAGGCGGCCTGGACGTGCTTGCGCTGTGCGTTCGCCCAGTTGCAGGTCGAAGAGGTGGTGTCCTTCACCAGTACCCTCAACCTGCCCTCGCAGAAGGTCATGCAAGCTATCGGCATGGAGCAGGACCTGGCAGGCAGCTTCGACCACCCGCGTGTCGCCCTCGGCCATCCACTGCGCCCGCATGTGCTGTACCGGATCGATCGCTCGCGGTGGGAGCAGACCTTGCGGGCCGAGTGAACCGCCAGGGGGGCCAGCGGTGTCAAACCCTGTATCATTTGCGCTATTGGACGGTGGGGCTCATGCAGGGGCCGCGCCGGTTGAATCGAGCGCCGGCCCACGGCGCCTTGTGAGCACGCCTTGCGTCTACGGAGAACCCCGATGAGTCATGTGTTGGACGACCTGGTCGACCTGTTGAGCCTCGAAGCCATTGAAGAAAACCTGTTCCGCGGCCGCAGCCAGGACCTGGGTTTTCGCCAGCTGTATGGCGGCCAGGTGCTGGGCCAGTCCTTGTCGGCCGCCAGCCAGACGGTAGAGGATGCCCGCCATGTGCACTCGCTGCACGGCTACTTCCTGCGCCCGGGCGATGCCAGCCTGCCGGTGGTGTATTCGGTGGACCGCGTGCGCGACGGTGGCAGTTTCAGTACCCGCCGTGTCACGGCGATTCAGAAGGGCAAGACGATCTTTACCTGCAGCGCGTCGTTCCAATACGACGAGGAAGGGTTCACCCACCAGGCGCAGATGCCCGATGTAGTCGGCCCTGAAAACCTGCCCACCGAAGTGGAACTGGCCAGCGCCATGGCCGATCAGCTGCCTGAGCGCATCCGCGACAAGGTGCTGTGCGCCAAGCCCATCGAGATTCGCCCGGTGACCGAACGCGACCCGTTCAACCCCAAGCCCGGCGACCCGGTGAAATACGCCTGGTTCCGCGCCGATGGCAACCTGCCGGCCGTCCCTGCGCTGCACAAGTACATCCTGGCCTACGCCTCTGATTTCGGGCTGTTGACCACCTCGATGCTGCCCCATGGCAAGTCGGTCTGGCAGCGCGACATGCAGATCGCAAGCCTGGACCACTCCTTGTGGTTCCACGGCAACCTGCGCGCCGATCAATGGCTGCTGTATGCCACCGACAGCCCTTGGGCAGGCAATGCCCGTGGCTTCTGCCGGGGCAGTATCTTCAACCAGGCCGGCCAGCTGGTGGCCTCGTCCAGCCAGGAAGGCCTGATTCGTCATCGCAAGGACTGGGTATGAACCTCGGCCAGGTGCGCCACTGGGTGTTCGACATGGACGGCACCCTGACCGTGGCCGCGCACGATTTTGCCGCTATCCGCGTGAAGCTGGGCATCCCGCCCAAGGACGACATCCTGGCGCACCTGGCGGCCTTGCCCGCCGACGAAGCCGCCGCCAAGCATGCCTGGCTGCTGGAGCACGAGCGTCATCTGGCGTTTGCCTCCAGAGCCGCCCAAGGGGCGGTGGAGTTGGTCCGTGAGCTGGCCAGCCGTGGTTGCCAGCTGGGCATCCTTACCCGCAATGCCCGCGAGCTGGCGCACATCACGCTCGAGGCCATTGGCCTTGCCGACTGTTTTCCGGTGGCGCACATTCTTGGGCGTGATGAAGCGCAGCCCAAGCCCAGCCCCGATGGGCTGCTCAAGATCGCCGGTGCCTGGGGCGTCGCGCCGCAGGCGATGGTGATGGTGGGCGACCACCGCTTCGACCTGGACTGCGGGCGAGCCGCCGGTGCGGGCACGGTACTCGTGAACCAGCCGCACGACGCCTGGCCGGGCCTTGCCGATCGACATGCGCCCGACTGCCATGCCTTGAAGCGTATGCTGGGCTGAACCTACGCTCGCCGGCCACTTTCCTTTTTACAGATGGAGCACCCGACCATGAGCAGCAAGGCGATTTACGTTCAACCCGGCGGCGGCTACGACAAGGTCGAGGTCGGCACCTGTGAAGCCACTGCCCCAGGCGTGGGTGAAATTACCGTGCGCTTGCATGCCAGCTCCCTCAATTACCATGACTTTGCCGTGGTCAGCGGCATGTGGGGCCCGGCCGAACGGCGCATCCCGATGGCCGACGGTGCTGGCGAGGTGGTAGCCGTGGGCAGCGGTGTCAGCGACTTTAAGGTCGGTGACAGCGTGGTCAGCACCTTCTTCCCTGACTGGCTGGATGGGCAGGCCAATGTCGAGGGCTTTGCCCGGGTGCCGGGCGATGGCCTGGACGGTTATGCCCGTGGCCATGTGACCGCGCTGGCCACGGCGTTCACTCTCGCGCCCAAGGGCTTCAGCCACGCCGAGGCGGCGACCTTGACCACTGCCGGGCTGACGGCCTGGCGCGCGCTGATGAGCGACGATCACCTCAAGCCCGGTGATACGGTGCTGGTGCAGGGCACCGGCGGGGTTTCGATCTTCGCCCTGCAGTTCGCCAAGCTGGCCGGCGCGTCGGTGATCGCCACTTCTTCCAGCGATGCCAAGCTCGAGCGGCTCAAAGCCTTGGGCGCCGACCACGTGATCAACTACACGCGCACGCCGGCCTGGGGCGAAAAGGTGCGTGAACTGACCGACAACCGTGGGGTGGACCATGTGATCGAAGTGGGCGGGCCTGCCACTTTGGAGCAGTCGATGATTGCCGCGCGCATCGGGGGCCATGTGTCGCTGATCGGTATTCTGACCGGTGTGGCGGGGCAACTGCCGCTGGTGCAGGCACTGGTGCGGCAGATCCGCTTGCAGGGTGTCCTGGTGGGCAGCCGTGCTCAGCAGCAAGCCATGGTCCGGGCCATCGAGGCTAACGGCCTGCGCCCGGTGGTGGACAAGCACTTCGAACTCGAACAGATCGTCGAGGCGTTTCGCTATCAGGAAAGCAACCGCCATTTCGGCAAGATCTGCCTGACCTGGTAACGCCTTGGGGTAACGGGATGTAATGGCTGGCGAGCAGGCCAATACATTCGCGCACATCGTGCGCACAGGTGGCTGGCTAGAATGCCCGGCTCCGTTGCGACTGATTCTCTCTTCAAGAGGACGCCCCGATGTGCCTGTTCCCCCGTTTGCGGCAGCGCCTGCTGCCTGCCTTGTTGCTGTTGGCGTCCTGCCTCGGCTTTACCCATACCGCCCACGCCCTGCAAGTCACCGATGTGCTGGGGCGTACCGTCGAGCTTGACCACGCCCCGCAGAGGATCGTGCTGGGCGAGGGGCGTTTGTTCTTCGCCCTGGCGCTGCTCGACCGGGACAACCCGTTCCAGCGCGTGGTGGGCTGGCAGAACGACATGCGCTTGCTGGACCCGCACACCTACGAGGTCTACGCCCAGCACTACCCGCAGATCGCCAAGCTGCCCTTGATCGGGCAGGCCTCCGAGCAGAGCGTGAGCGCCGAGCAGATCCTGTCGCTCAAGCCGGACCTGGCCATTTTCAGCATCGCCGGTGAAGGCCCGACCCAGCACAGCCCGGTGGCCGACTTGCTGGCCAAGGCCGGCGTGCCGGTGTTGTTCATCGATTTTCGCGTGCACCCCATGCGCAACACCCACGTCAGCATGCAGGCGCTGGGCACGCTGCTGGGGCGTGAACCGCAGGCGCAGCAGTACCTTGACCTGTACGACCGTCACCTGGAGCGGGTGAAAGCGGGCGTGGCCGGCATCAAGGACAGCGAGCGGCCCAAGGTGTTTCTGGAACTGCTGGCCGGGGTATGGCAAGCGCCCGGCCATACCACTGGCAAAAGCGGTTTGGGCAGTGTGGTCCAGGCGGTGGGTGGCCATAACATTGGCGCCGACGTGGTGCCCGGTGCGCTGGGCGATGTCAGCGTCGAGTACGTGCTGCAAGCCGACCCCGACGTCTACATCGCCACCGGCAACCGCGCCCCTGGGGTGCTGCTGGGTGCCGGGGTGTCCGAAGAAACGGCCCGGGACAGTTTGGCGAAGATCACGGCCCGCCCGGAATTCGCCCCCTTGCGCCCCATCCAGGCCGGCCAGGCCCATGGCTTGTGGCATGACTTCTACAACTCGCCGTTCAACATCCTGGCAATTGAAGCGATGGCGCGCTGGGTGCATCCAGAGCGGTTCAAGGCCATTGACCCGCAAGCGACCATGGCCGAGATCAACCGCATGCTCAAGGTAGGGCTGGACGGTCAGTACTGGGTCGACGCCCAGTGACCGCACAGGCGCTGCCAGGCGTGCAGCAGGCCGCCTGGCATTACCGTCGGCTGCTGTGGCGGCGTACCGGGCTGGTGGCCGGGCTGGCCGTGCTGTTGCTGGTTTCGGTCTTGAGCGACCTGGCCAGCGGTGCATCGGGCATGAGCTTGGGGCGACTGGTGCAAGGCCTGTTCGACCCGACCACCCTCAGCGCCACGGAGCGGGTGATTATCTGGAACGTTCGCCTGCCGTACGCGCTGATGGCCGTGCTGGTGGGCACGGCACTGTCGCTGGCAGGGGCCGAGATGCAGGCGATCCTCGACAACCCGCTGGCCAGCCCCTTCACTTTGGGAGTGTCCTCGTCAGCGGCACTGGGGGCTTCGCTTGCCATCGCCTACCCGCTCAGCGTCGCCTGGATGACGGCGGGTGTGCAGGTGACGGTGATGGCCTTCGTCTTCGCCTGCCTGTCGGTGGTGCTGTTGCAGGCCATGTCGCGGCTTCGCGGGGCGGGCGTGGAGAGCCTGGTGCTGTTCGGCATCGCCCTAGTGTTCAGCTGCAATGCCCTGGTGTCGCTGTTGCAACTGCTGGCCACCGAGGACGTGCTGCAGCAACTGGTGTTCTGGACCATGGGCAGCCTGGCCCGGGCCGATTGGAACAAGCTCGGCATGCTGGCGCTGGTCGTGGCGCTGGTGTTGCCGTTTTCGCTGCGCGCAGCACCTGCGATGACGCTGCTGCGCATGGGCGAGGACCGGGCGCGCAGCTTCGGCGTGGACACCCGGCGGCTGCGCTTTGCCTCGCTGCTGCGCATCAGCCTGTTGTCGGCAACCGCCGTGGCATTCGTCGGCACCATCGGCTTCGTCGGCCTGGTCGGGCCGCACATTGCGCGCCTGCTGGTCGGTGAAGACCAGCGGTTCCTGCTGCCGGCCAGCGCGCTGGTGGGCGCACTGATGCTGTCGCTGTCCTCCATTGCCAGCAAGCTGATCATGCCAGGCGTGATTGTGCCGGTCGGCATCGTCACCGCCCTGGTGGGGGTGCCGATTTTCGTGACGCTGGTGTTCCGGCGGGGGAGAAAGCTGTGAGCCTGGTGATCGACAAGGTTTCGGTCGCCTACGGTGCGCGGCAGATCCTGCACGAGGTCAGCCTGCCGGCCTTGCCCGAAGGCAGCCTGGTGGCGCTGGTGGGGCCCAATGGAGCAGGCAAGTCCACGCTGCTCAGGGCCCTGGCAGGGCTCGAGCGCATGCGCGGCGGCCTGCGCCTGGATGGCCAGGACGTGACCCGGCTGGCCTTTGCCGACCGTTCGCGACGACTGGCCTACATGCCCCAGCAGTTGCCCCCCGGCATTGCCCTCAGTGTGCTGGAAAGCATCATGGCGGCACTTCGCGTAGGCAGTGCGGACGATCTGCTGGGCCAGGCCTTTGCGGCCCTGCGCCAGCTGGGTATCGAGCATCTGGCCCAGTGCTCGCTGGACAGCTTGTCCGGCGGGCAGCGGCAATTGGTGGCGCTGGCCCAGTTGCTGGCGCGCAACCCGCAAGTGCTGCTGCTCGACGAGCCCACCAGCGCGCTGGACCTGCATTATCAATTGCGGGTCATGGACGCCGTGCGTGAGCGGGTGCAGGTGCATCGCCTGTTGGCGGTGGCGGTGCTGCACGACATCAACCTGGCCGCCAGCCATGCCGACTGGCTGGTGGTGCTGCGCGAGGGCAGGGTGGTGGCCAGTGGTACGCCGCAGGATGTATTGGTGCCTGACCTGCTAGCGCAGGTGTATGGCGTCCAGGCGCGGGTCGAGCGCTGCTCCCAGGGGCGGCTGCAGGTGCTGGTCGACCACGCACTGGCCTGATGCCCGCGCTGCCTGCTGGACAGGCAGCGGGTGCAACACACTCGAATGAAAAACCCAAGCGCCATTGGCGTGCATGGCGCGTTCGGATATGCCAATCGCGACATTTGTCGCTTGCACAAAAGCGCTGTCGTGATCGAACAGTTCCGGGGCGTTCTCGTGTAATTTCCCTCCCCCCTGCGGGGCTTAAATGAAGCCCGACCCCCACCGGCACGTTGCCTTGTGATGCGCTGCAAAGATCAACAACAGAGCGCAAGCAACCTGTCGACCTGAACCCTTCAAGGAGCTATTTTCGCCTACGCCTGCCCGTCCATCCTTGTGTCAGCAAAAAGAGAACAACATCCATGAACACCGTGGGATCTGATGGCAACCTTGCACAAGGTTTCAAGCCACGTCATGTAACGATGCTGTCCATCGCCGGCATCATCGGCGCCGGACTTTTCGTCGGCTCGGGCCACGCCATTGCGGCAGCCGGCCCGGCTACCATAATCTCCTATTTCGTGGCCGGGACCTTGGTCGTCCTGGTCATGCGCATGCTCGGCGAAATGGCCGTCGCGCACCCCGATACCGGTTCCTTCTCCACCTACGCCGACCAGGCCATCGGTCGCTGGGCCGGCTACACCATCGGCTGGTTGTACTGGTGGTTCTGGGTGCTGGTCATCCCCATCGAAGCCCTCGCGGCAGGGCATGTGCTCAATGCCTGGTTCCCGCAGATAGACAGCTGGATATTCGCCCTGGCGTCGGTGTTGCTGCTGGCAGGTACCAACCTGTTCAGCGTGGCCAAGTACGGTGAGTTCGAGTTCTGGTTCGCCATCCTCAAAGTGACCGCGATCCTTGCCTTCATCAGCCTCGGGTTCGCGGCGCTAATGGGGTGGCTGCCCAACCGCGAAGTCAGCGGCCTGAGTGGGTTGATGGCCGACCACGGTGGTTTCGCGCCCAAGGGCTGGGCCGCGGTGGTGGGGGCGTTCATCACTGTGATGTTCAGCTTCATCGGCACTGAGGCGGTGACCATCGCAGCGTCGGAGTCCAGCGACCCGTCGCGCAACATCGCCAAGGCCACCCGCTCGGTGATCTGGCGCATCAGCACCTTCTACATCCTCTCCATCTTCGTGATCATTTCCGTGGTGCCGTGGAATGACCCGCAGCTGGCTGTGGTGGGCTCGTACCAGCGTGCACTGGAAATCATGAACATCCCCAACGCGGCCTTGCTGGTCGACCTGGTGGTGCTGGTGGCGGTCACCAGCTGCATGAACTCCTCGATCTACATCGCCTCGCGCATGATGTACTCGCTGGCCAAGCGCGGCGATGCGCCGGCAATGCTCAAGCACACGTCCAAAGTCGGCGTACCACGCGCTGCGGTGTTCGGCAGCACCCTGATCGGTGCGTTCATCGCCGTGCTCAACTACTTTGCACCCAAGGGCGTGTTCGAGTTCCTGCTGGCAAGCTCAGGCGCCATCGCGCTGCTGGTGTACATGGTCATCGCCATCTCCCAGCTGCGCATGCGCCGCCGTCTTGAGCGGGAGAATACCGAGCTCAAGTTCCGCATGTGGCTGTTCCCCTGGTTGACCTGGGCGGTGATCATCTTCATTGCCCTGGCCTTGGCGGTGATGATGTACACGCCCGAGCACCGGGCGGAGGTGAGCGCCACGCTGGGGCTTGCGATCATGATTTCCTTCCTGGGCATTGTGACGACACGCGGTCATGCGCAGCCGATGGGGGCGCGGTCGTTGGGTTGAGATGAGCTTTGCTGGAACCTTCGGGCTGCGAAGCGGCTCTAGGGTTTCAGCTTCGCAACTCATGGTGCTGGGGCCGCTTTGCGGCCCATCGCGGCACGAGGGCCGCTCCCACAAATACCGTGCAACCTTTCGCTACGCAGCAACCGGCTCGCGCCAGCCCGAAGGCAGACACCCATCCAAGTAGGAGCGGTCCTTGTGCCGCGATGGGCTGCAAAGCAGCCCCGGCAATATGCGCCGCGACGCCAATATCCTCGGCCGAGCGTGTGCACTCACCGAGCGTATACCTGGCCAGTGGAGTCTTGTTGCTGGCGGTGGGTCGTAGCGCACCCACCCCCGCGCATTCAATGGCCCGGCCAAGCTGGCCGAGCACACACCCGCTGGCCTACCCCTCCACCGAATGATGGAAATTCCCCAGGTCATCCTTGCCGATGCCGCCCACTTGCCCTTGATCCAACCTGTCAAATTTCTTTGCGCAATGGGCTACCATCCGATGGCCTAATGCAATTAAATGCGCCACCCGGACAACTATTCCGGCCAGTAACTGTCACTCAAAAAAAACCGGTCATAGTGTGAAAGTGCCCGCTTTCACCACAGGAGCTCAGATACATGGCAGCACTGCAGAGCAGTACGTTGGACGCGGTCGAAAACAACCAGGAACAGCTGTTGACCCAATGGATAGCAGGCCTGGAAGCCAACGGTGCCACGCGCAATGTCAAGGAGCAGGTGCTGGCCCAGGAAACCCGCGAGTTTCTGCAACTGCTGGTGCAAGGCTTCAAGGGCCCAGGCGGCGCCAACCTGGCAGCCGCCGATTGGGAGGCCGTGCGCCGGTTCCTCGAAAAGCTGTCGTTATCGCGCGCGCAGATGGGCCATGACTCCCACCAGACCGTGTACTTCATCTACGCCCTGAAGCGTCCGCTGTTCGCTTTGCTGCAATCGCACTACGGCGACGACCCGGCCACGCTTGCCGAGGAACTCTGGCGCGTGTCCGAGCTGCTCGACAGCATGGGCATGCACACCATGCGCACGTACCAGGCGAGCCGTGAAAACGTCATCCGCCGCCAGCAGGAAGAACTGCTGGAGCTGTCCACGCCCGTGGTCAAGCTGTGGGACGGTGTGCTGGCATTGCCACTGATCGGCACCCTGGACTCCCAGCGCAGCCAGACTGTCATGGAGTCGCTGCTGCAGCGCATCGTCGACACTGGTTCGGAAATCGCCATCATCGACATTACGGGCGTGCCCACCGTGGACACCCTGGTGGCGCAGCACCTGCTCAAGACCGTGACGGCCATTCGCCTGATGGGCGCCGATTGCATCATCAGCGGCATTCGTCCGCAGATCGCTCAGACCATCGTGCACCTGGGCCTGGACCTTGGCACCCTGACCACCAAGGCCAACCTGGCCGACGCCCTGAAGCTGGCCCTGACCCGTGTGGGCAGCGACCTCGGCCAGCGAGCCTGAGCCATGGAGCGTATCCCGATCCTGCAGATGGGGGAATTTCTGCTGGTGACCATCCAGGTGGACATGCATGACCAACTGGCCCTCACCCTGCAGGAAGACCTGACCGACCGCATCAGCAGCACCTCCGCCCGTGGCGTACTCATCGACATCTCGGCGCTGGACATGGTCGACTCGTTCATCGGACGGATGATCGCCAGCATCTCGGGCCTGTCGCGCATCATGGACGCCGAAACCATGGTGGTCGGCATGCAGCCGGCCGTGGCCATCACCCTGGTGGAGCTGGGGTTGACGTTGCCTGGCGTGAGTACGGCCTTGAATGTGGAGCGCGGTATGCACGTGCTGCGTCAGCGTGTGGCCCGCAAATGAACGTGCGCGACAGCGGTAGCCTGCCGGTGCGCATCGAGCAGGATGTGGTGCTTGCCCGCCAACTGGCCCGCAAGCTGGCGGGCGAGTGCGGTATGCGCCTGGTTGACCTGACCAAGCTGGTCACCGCCGTCAGCGAGCTGGCCCGCAACACCGTGGTCTATGGCCGTGGCGGCGATATGGACTGGCAGGTTCTGGAGGACTTCGGTCGGGTGGGCCTGCGCCTGCATTTCCGTGACGAAGGCCCTGGCATTCCCGATATCGGCCTGGCGTTGACCGACGGCTGGACCTCGGGCGGTGGCATGGGCCTGGGCTTGACCGGGGCACGGCGCCTGGTGGATGAGTTCGAGTTGGACACCGCGCCTGGCCAGGGTACTCGCGTGACGATCACTCGATGGGCGTGAGCATCGCCGCGAGCCAGACCTGCGTCGTACCGTTGGCTGATGCCAGTGACGTTGGCCACGCTCGACGGATCGCGCAAAAGCTCGCACAGGCCCACGGGCATGACGAAACGGACGCCGGACGTGTCGCGCTGGTGGTGACCGAACTGTGCACCAACGTGCTCAAGCATGCCGGGCACGGCGAGCTGCATCTGCGTGCGCTGCCGCGCGGTGACGGCAGGTTTGGCATCGAGGTGCTCACCCTCGATCGCGCCCATGGGTTCGATGCCCAAGCCTGCCTGGCCGACGGCTATTCGTCAGCAGGCACCCAAGGCATTGGCATGGGCGCCATCGCCCGCCAGGCTCAAGTCTTCGACGTTTATGCCGATACTCGGGGAGCTGTGGTCCTGGCGCGGTTGTATGCCCAGGGTGACCCAGGCACTGACCTGCGCTTCGGCGTCAGCCAGCATGCCCTCAATGGCGACCCGGCCTGCGGCGACACCTGGCACCTGGCCTTCGACGGGCAGCACGTGAGCGCCCTGGTGATCGACGGGCTGGGGCATGGCAGCGAAGCCGAAGCGGCAGCCCAGGCGGGTGCGGCCGTGTTTGCACAGGCACCGTTCGCCCACCCGCAACAACAACTTTTGGCCATGCACCAGGCGATGGCGGGCACGCGCGGTGGCGCCGTGGCCCTGGCGTACTACGATGGCTGCAATGCACGGCTGAGCTTCACCGGCATTGGTAACATCGGCGCGAGCCTGGTCAATGGCAGCCAATCGCGAGGCCTGGCGTCGATGCCCGGCATTGTTGGCGGGCAATTCAGAAAAACCCAAGTGTTCGACTACGCTGATCTGAACGGAAATGTGTTGATCATGTACAGCGATGGCCTGCAGTCCCGGTGGAACCTCAAGGATTACCCTGGCCTGGTGCACCGCCATCCGGCCGTGATCGCTGCCGTGCTGCATCGCGACTTTTGCCGCGGCCGTGACGATGTCACCGTACTTGTCATCGACCTGGAGTTGCTCAATGTCTGATGCTGCCATGATTGCCCGCCTGCAAGCCGAGAACGACGCCTTGCGCGCCGAGCTGGATGAAACCAACCAGGGCGTGCTGGCGCTGTATGCCGAGCTCGATACCCAGGCCGAGCACCTGCGCCAGGCCTCGGACCTCAAGAGCCGCTTCCTGTCCTACATGAGCCATGAATTTCGCACGCCGCTGGGCTCGATCTTGAGCATCACCGGCCTGCTGACCGACGAGCTCGACGGGCCGTTGTCGGCCGAACAGCACCGTCAGGTCACGTTCATCAGCACCGCTACCCGCGAGCTGTCCGACATGGTCGACGACCTGCTGGACCTTGCCAAGATCGAAGCCGGCCGCATCACCATTTCGCCGGCCTGGTTCGACATGTTCGACCTGTTCGCCGCCCTGCGAGGCATGTTCAGGCCCATTGTCGATGCCTCGGCCGTGGACCTCATCTTCGAAGAGCATGCCGGCCTGCCGCGGCTGTACACCGATGACAAGAAGCTGGCGCAGATCCTGCGCAACTTCATTTCCAATGCCCTGAAGTTCACCTCCCAGGGCGAAGTGCGTATTTCCGCCTGCCTGGAAGGCGATGACAGTATCCGTTTTGCCGTGAGCGATACGGGTATCGGCATCGCACCGGAACTGCTGGGCACCCTGTTCGAAGACTTTGCCCAGGTGGACTCGCCGCTGCAAAAGCGCCTGCGCGGTACGGGCCTGGGCCTGTCGCTGTGCAAACGCTTTGCCGAGCTGTTGGGTGGTCATGTGGGCGTTGAGAGCGAGCCGGGCGTCGGCTCCTGCTTCTTCGTGGTGATCCCCCTTGCCCTCGCTCCGGAGAGCGCTGAATGAATGCCGATGTGCGCTTGCTGATCGTCGATGACAACGTTGCCACCCGCTATGCCATGCGCAGGCGGTTGGCGGTGCACGGGTACCAGGTACTGGAGGCCGGCACGGGCGGCGAGGGCCTGGCGCTGATCCGCGACAGCCAGATCGACGCCTTGATCCTGGACGTGAACCTGCCGGACATGAGTGGCTTCGACATTGTCCGGCTGCTGCGTCAGGACCCACGCACGGCCCTGCTGCCGGTGATTCATGTGTCGGCCGCTTCGATCCAGAGTGGCGACATCATTACCGGGCTGAACGCCGGTGCCGACGCCTACCTGATTCACCCCGTCGACCCGGACGTGCTGCTGGCCACCCTGCGCACCTTGCTGCGCGTGCGCGACACCGAGCGCGCACTGCGCCAGAGCGAGGCAAGCTTTCGCGAGATATTCACCAGCGTGTCGGCGCCGATTGCCGTGATGGACGCCCAGCTGAAGGTGCACGAATGCAACCAGGCATTCAGCTACCTGATCCAGGACAACCTCCACCCCGAGCAGCTGCACGAATGCTTTGCCGATGGGCAGGAAGCGGCACTGGCCAGCCTGCGCGAGCACCTGATGGCCGGCGAGCGCTGGCAGGGCACCTTGAGCATGCAGGTGCATGGCCATGTACGCGAGACCGAGTGGCAGCTTTCGCCGTATCAGGCGCCAGGTTTGTGCCTGGTGTTCGTCGAGGACATCACCGAGCACCGTCACCGCGAACGCTCGCACCTAGCCCGGCTGGACGACGCCACCAGCCAGCTGGCCCACGAAGTGGCCGTGCGCGAACGCACCGAGGCGCAGCTGGTGCAACTGCAAAAAATGGAGGCACTGGGCAGCTTGACCGGCGGCATCGCCCACGACTTCAACAACCTGCTGACTGGCATCATCACCAGCCTCGAACTGATCTGCAAACGGGTGGCCGAGCACCGCATCGACAAAGTGCCGCGCTATGCCGAAGCTGCGCTCAGCTCGGCCAATAGCGCGGCATCGCTAACCCATCGGTTGCTGGCCTTCGCTCGCCAGCAACCCCTGGATACCCGGCCGGTGGATGTCAACCGCCACGTGCGCTCGCTCGAAGAACTGCTGACCCGCACCATTGGCGAGCGCATCACGCTGACTCTGAACCTCTCCACCCAACCGGTCATCGCCCTTGTCGACCCGGTGCAGCTGGAAAGCGCGGTGCTCAACCTGGTGATCAACGCCCGTGACGCGCTGCCCAAGGGCGGGCGGATCTGGCTGGACACGGCTGCCATCTGGTCCCAGGAAAACCCCAACCTGGCCGACGGCCCCTATGTGATGGTCAGCGTGCGCGACAACGGCACCGGCATCGAACCTGAGTTGCTGGACAAGGTATTCGACCCGTTCTTCACCACCAAACCCGTCGGCCAGGGCACCGGCCTTGGGCTGTCGACCATCTACGGCTTCGCCCGCCAGTCCAGCGGCCACGTGATGCTCAGCAGCGTGATGGGGCAGGGCACTGAAGTGGCGCTGATGCTGCCGGCCAGCGCACAGGCAGCCGTGCCCGTGGTGCGCGAGCGTGGGCTCGACCTGCAAGGAAACGGCGAGCATGTGCTGATCGTCGAGGACATGGCGTCGGTGCGGCTGTCGGTGGCCGAAGCGCTGGCCGATGCCGGCTACCACTGCACACTGGCCTCGACCACCGACCAGGCGCTGGAATACCTGCGCGACGACCCGAGCCTGGACCTGATGCTGACCGACGTTGGTCTACCCACGCTCAGCGGCCGGGAGCTGGCTGACCTTGCCCGTGGTTACAGGCCCGACCTGCCCGTGCTGTTCATGACCGGGTATGCCGATGCCGCGCTGGACCGGCAGGCGTTTCTCGGCGATGGCATGGACATGCTGATCAAGCCCTTCCGCATGGGTGAGCTGCTGCGCAAAGTGAAGCAGGCTATCCGTAAGGCGTAGGAAGCAACCTACAATCGAAGTTAATTAATCTGAAAATAAATGAGGTGTTTTCTCATTCTCGTTCGGCAGGTAGGGAAGGCCGGAATACAGGCCGCCCGCCGACACGCTACGGAGCGAGAGAATGAGTTCTACCCCGGTTTCACCGCGCCACCCCCTGAACCGAGCCCTGCGTGGCGCCCTGTTCGGGCTGGTGGTCGGCAGCCATGTTCTGCCAGCCCTGGCCCAGCCTGCGGCCACTGACAGCAGCAGCCCGCTCAAGCAGTGGAACATTCCGGCAGGCCCGCTGGCGCCAGCGCTCGATCGTTTTGCCCGGGAAGCCGGCATCAGCCTGTCGTACGACGCGCAAAGCGTGGCCAACCGGACAACGCCGGGCGTCCAGGGCTCGCTGGGTACCACCGCGGCCTTGTCTGCGCTGTTGCAGGGCAGTGACCTGCAATCGGAACAGCAAGGCCCCAACGCCTACTTGCTGCTGCCCCAGCCCAAGTCCACCGGCCCCCTGGAGCTGGGCGCCACCGAGGACTACCGCCTGGCCCCGGTGATCGTCAATGCCAAGGTCAAGGCCAGCGCCGACGACGACATCAACTCGGTTGTGGCCAAGGAGCTATGGGTAGGGGGCAAGGTCGCCACCAGCATCCTCAATACCCCGGCTTCGGTGTCGGTGGTGACTCGCAAGGAGATGGAACAGCGCAGCGTCAGCACCACCGAAGAGGCGCTGCAGTACACTCCTGGGGTGATCAGCGACTTCTATGGGTCGGACGACCGTAACGACTACTTCCAGATTCGCGGCTTCCAGGCCACCACCTACCGTGACGGCCTGACGCTCAGCTCCATGCGTGGCGTGCGCGAAGACCCGTACGCCTACGAGCGTATCGAGATCATTCGCGGCGCCAACTCCACCCTGTTCGGCCCCGCCGACCCGGGTGGCTCGGTCAACTTCGTGACCAAGCAGCCGCGGTTCGAACGTTTCGGCCAGGGCTATGTGACCTACGGTTCGTACGACCATGCCGAGACCGGCATCGACGTGGGCGATGTGCTCAACGAAGGCGGTACAGTGGCAGGGCGCTTCACGGCCAAGCTGCAGGACAGCGACCGTGAGTACGACCACTCCCGCGACGACAGCCGCCTGGTGATGGGCGGGCTGACCTGGGCACCGAGCGACTTCACCTCGGCCACCGTGGTGCTGGACTACCTGAAGACCAACAGCTCGCCCAACAGCGGTGGCTACCCGCTGGACAAGGAATACGACCGCAGCAAGTTCTTCGGCGAGCCTGGCTACAACTTCCACGATGTGGAGCGCACAAGCTTGTCCGGCAACCTCACCCACGACTTCGACAACGGCTTCGTATTGCGCGGCAACCTGCGCTACAGCGAACTGACCGACGATTTCGGCTATGCCTACTTGAGCGACAGCCCTTCGCGCGTTGGCACGACCATCCCGCGCTATGTGTTCGGCACCGACAGCGACGCCGACCAGCTCAACGGTAACCTGATGCTGCAATACGATGCGCAGTTCGAGCACATCGACAGCAGCACCCTGGTGGGGGTGGAGTACCTCGACTCCTCGACCAAGCAGCGCTCGGTCTACAGCCTGGCCACCCCGATCGACATCGCCAACCCGGTGTTCACCGGCGTGCCGCGTGGCATCGAGCCCTACAGCCGCAAGAAGCAGGACGTGACCACCAAGGCCGTGTTCATGCAGCAGAACCTGTCGTTCTACGACCGCGTCATCGCCACCGCTGGCGTGCGCAACGACTCCATGGACTTGTCCAGCACCGAGTACGTGGGCGGGGCGGCCAAGCAGAGCGACGACTTGTCGGAGACCTCGTATCGCGCTGCGCTCACCTACATCGTCAATGACGAAGTGTCGACGTACGTGAGCATGGTGGAGTCGGTGTCCCCACCCCAGGTGGGCGTGACTCCGCAAACCGGCAAGCAGTACGAAGTGGGCGTGAAGTACTCGCCCATCGGCATGGACGCGATGTTCTCCGCTGCGGTATATGACCTGACCCAGGAAAACGTCACCATTGCTGTGGTACTGCCCAGCGGCATCATCGAGCAGCAAACCGTCGGTGAGTCTCACGCACGCGGCCTGGACCTGGAGGCCAAAGCCCAGGTGACGGCTGATATCAGCGTGATTGGCGCTTATTCGTACATGGACACCGACGTGAAGCGCGGGTCGCTGTATGACGGCTCTTCGCTCAAGGGCAACGCCTTCGCCACCGCGCCCAAGCATTCGGCTTCGCTGTGGACGTACTACGATATTCCGGCGACCGCCGTGAGTGTCGGGCTGGGTGCCCGGTACGTGGGGGCTTACTACATGGATGCGGCCAACACCAAGAAGAGCGATGGGACCACGTTGTTCGACGCGGCCTTCAAGTACCAGATCGCCAAGGGCACTGACCTTGCGGTGAACGTGAGCAACCTGTTCGATGAACAGCACGTGGTGGGCTCGGGGACGGCCGATTATTACAACCCTGGGCGTGAGGTGACGGCGCGGGTGAGTTATAGCTGGTAAGCGATTATTGGGGGATTGCGGTGGCTTTGGGGGCTGCAATGGATAGCCTGTGCGCGTTAGGCGTTATGGGCAGCGCGGTAGGCCTTGGGATCTGATGCCCGGCTGCAATCCTAGGGCCGCTGTGCGGCCCATCGCGGCACAAGGCCGCTCCCACACTGCGCTATCTTGAGCTGCGCGCTGAACCTGCAGAGTAACCAGCTTGTGCCGCCTCTGAAGGCTTGAATGATCCCCTGTTGGAGCGGCCTTGCCGGGGCGCCGGACCGGCCGCGATGGGCCGCGCAGAGGCCCCAGGATTGCAGCCAGCATCACAAATCACCGGGGCCGCGTTGCGGCCCATCGCGGCACAAGGCCGCTCCAACAGGGGGCGACACTGTGCGGGATGGTTTGCCTACTTCCCAGGCATCAACGTCTTGATCAATGCGCGCACCGTTCCCGGCAGGGCCTCCAGTTCCCGGACAAGGATGCTGCGTTCGCGCTCGGCCCAGGGTTCATCAAGGGCGATGGTCACCAGGTTCATGGTGTGGCTGTGACGCGATGCGGACGACTCGGGAATGATGCCGATGCCCACACCGGCCTCGACCATGCGGCAGATGGCTTCGAAGCCCGATAGCTGGATACGCAGGGCCAGGGTTTCACCCATGCGCTCGACCTGGTCGCGCAGAAAGGTCAGCAGGGTGCTGCCGTCGTGCAGCCCGATGTGCTGGTAGGCCAGGGTCTGTTTCAACGTCACCTGGCGGCGGCTGGCCAGCTCGTGGCCGGTGGGCACGATCAGCACCAGCCGGTCGGTGCTGAAGTGCATCACCTGCAGGCCGCTGGCCTCCACAGGGCCGGCGATGATGCCCATGTCGGTGCTGCCATCGAGCACGCCTCGCACAATGTCGCGGGACAGGCGTTCCTGCAGGTCGACCGTGACCCCCGGCCGTTGCGCCAGAAAGCCTGCCAGTACCTCGGGCAGGAACTCGGTCACCGCCGTGGTGTTGGCAAAGATGCGGATATGCCCCGCCGAATCGCCGCCGAACTGGGTGAACTCCGCCTTCAGGTAATCGACCTGGCGCATCACCAGACGTGCGTGGGTCAGCAGCGTGTGCCCGGCCGGGGTCAGTTCGACGCCGCGGCTGTCGCGGTACAGCAGGCGGGTGTCGAGCTGCGCTTCGAGTGCCTTGATGCGTGCACTGGCGGCGGCCGGGGACAGGTGCGCGCGGCGGGCGCCCTGGGTCAGGCTGGGGGATTCGCCGATGTGGATGAACAGGCGCAAATCAGCCAGATCGAAGTGCATGGGCAAGTCCTGGAGTCGGGAAGGCGTTCGGTATTTATGAACGCCGGGTTATGGAAATGCAAATTCACAGAATGCGCGACAGGGTCGCATGATCGTCCCTGTCGCCTGCGCAGCGTCGATGACGCGCCCGCAGGTGGCCTGCCATAACAACAATTCCAGAGGCCCACCCATGCCCACTCCGCCCTTTGATTACAGCCCGTGGCTCGGCCGCACCGAGCAAGCCTGGGATGTGCTCAGCCGCAATCTGGTGCAGCGCATCGCGGCGACGTTCGGCGAGACCGCCCCGGCCCACGGCGAGGCATTGCCGCCGCTGTGGACCTGGTGCTTCTTTCAAGACCCTGTGCCCGAAGCGCAACTGGGCACCGACGGGCACCCGGCACGCGGGGGCTTTTTGCCGCCGGCCGATGGCCGCAACCGCATGTGGGCCGGTGGCCGGGTCGAGTTCATCACCCCGCTGGTGGTCGGCGGCGAGGCGCAGCGTACCTCGACCATCCTGCACATCGAGGAGAAACACGGCCGCAGCGGCGCCTTGCTGTTTGTGACCGTGCGCCATGACTACACCCAGCACGACCAGCTGTGCATCCGTGAAGAGCAGGACATCGTCTACCGCGAGCCGACCCCGCCCAAGGCGAGCACGGGCGAGCCTTGTGAAACCGGCACCTGGGGCGAAACCGTCACGCCCACCGCGACCCTGCTGTTTCGCTATTCGGCGGTCACCTTCAACGGCCACCGCATCCATTACGACTACCCCTATGTCACCGCCACCGAAGGCTACCCGGACCTGGTGGTGCACGGCCCGCTGATCGCCACGCTCAACCTGCGGGCTTTTCTGCGCGCCAACCCCGGTGCCCGCCTGCGCCGCTACAGCTACCGCAGCCTGCGCCCGCTGACCCTGCCCACGCCCTTCGAACTCAGCGGCTGCCTCGACGGCCCAGGCCAGGCGCGCCTGTGGGCTGGCAATGCCGCCGGCGTGGCGCAAAGCGCCGACGTCACCTTCGACTGACCCCTTTTCAGCACCGTAGAGAAGCCTGCCATGCACAGCTACGACAGCGATGACCTCAACGCCATCCGCGAAGGCGTGCGCGCCTTGTGCGCCGAATTTCCGGCCGAATACTGGCGCACCCTGGACGAGCAGAAGGCCTTCCCGGAAGCCTTCGTCAAAGCCATGACCGACGCCGGCTGGCTGTCGGCCATGATTCCCGAGGCCTATGGCGGTTCAGGGCTGGGCCTGGCCGAGGCGTCGGTGATACTCGAGGAAGTGAACCACTGCGGTGGCAACTCCGGCACCATCCACGGGCAGATGTACAACATGTTCACCTTGCTGCGCCACGGCAGTGAGGAACAGAAAAGTCATTACCTGCCCAAGCTGGCCAGCGGCGAGCTGCGCCTGCAATCGATGGGCGTGACCGAGCCGACCACCGGCACCGACACCACGCAGCTCAAGACCACGGCCGTGCGCGAGGGCGACGATTACGTGATCAACGGGCAGAAAGTGTGGATCTCGCGCATCCAGCATTCGGACCTGATGATCCTGCTGGCACGTACCACGCCGCTGGCGCAGGTCACGCGCAAGTCCGAAGGCATGTCCATCTTCCTGGTGGACCTGCGCACGGCCATTGGCAACGGCCTGACCGTGCAGCCGATCGCTAACATGGTCAACCACGAAACCAACGAGCTGTTCTTCGACAACCTGCGCATTCCGGCCAGCAGCCTGATCGGCGAGGAGGGCAAGGGGTTTCGCTACATCCTCGACGGCTTGAACGCCGAGCGTACGCTGATCGCTGCCGAGTGCATCGGTGACGGGCGCTGGTTCGTCGGAAAGGCCAGCCAGTACGCCCGCGACCGCGTGGTGTTCGGCCGCCCGATCGGCCAGAACCAGGGTGTGCAATTTCCCATCGCCGAAGCCCACATCGAGCTGGAGGCGGCCGACCTGATGCGCTGGCGGGCCTGCGCCGAGTACGACAGCGGCGCCAACGCCGGTGCGGCCGCGAACATGGCCAAGTACCTGGCGGCCAAGGCCTCGTGGGAGGCGGCCAACGCCTGTCTGCAAACCCACGGCGGCTTCGGCTTCGCCAACGAGTACGACGTGGAGCGCAAATTCCGCGAGACCCGCCTGTACCAGGTGGCGCCGATTTCCACCAACCTGATCCTGTCGTACGTGGCCGAGCACCTGCTCGAGCTGCCGCGCAGCTTCTGAAGGAGGCCATGCCCATGCGTGATACCCAAGCACTGGCCACCTTCCTGGCCGACCTGCGCTACCAGGACATCCCGCCCGCCGTGCTGGCGCGTACCGAAGACCTGTTCCTCGACTGGCTCGGCTCGGCCCTGGCCAGCCAGGGCGCGCACCCGGTGCCGCTGTTCGAGCGTTACGCCGAGCGCATGGGGCCCCCTGCCGGTAAAGCCCGATTGATGAGCACCGGCCGTGGCACCTCGCCGTACTTCGCCGCGCTGGTCAATGGCGCAGCGTCCCACCTGGTGGAGCAGGACGATTTGCACAACAGCTCGGTGCTGCACCCGGCCACGGTAGTGTTCTCCGCTGCCCTGGCCGCCGCGCAGGACCTGGACAAGTCAGGGCCGGACCTG
Organism: Pseudomonas sp. xss_4; assembly: GCF_043104125.1. Taxonomy (NCBI): domain Bacteria; kingdom Pseudomonadati; phylum Pseudomonadota; class Gammaproteobacteria; order Pseudomonadales; family Pseudomonadaceae; genus Pseudomonas; species Pseudomonas sp. xss_4. The sequence continues at coordinate 7,967 of NZ_JBICKJ010000089.1, read as the reverse complement.
CTGCTGGCCGCCGTGGCCGGCTATGAGGCCGGCATTCGCATCGGCGAATTCATGGGCCGCTCGCACTACCGCATCTTCCACACCACCGCCACCGTCGGCACCCTGGCGGCCGCCGTGGCGGTGGGCAAGCTGATGGACTTCGACCAGGCCCAGTTCATCCATGTGCTGGGCAGTGCCGGCACGCAGGCGGCCGGGCTGTGGGAGTTCTTGCGCGATGCGGCCGATTCGAAACAGCTGCACACCGCCAAGGCCGCTGCCGACGGGCTGCTGGCGGCCTACCTGACCGCCGATGGCCTGAGCGGGGCGCGCAATATTCTGGAAGGCGACCAGGGCCTGGCTGCCGGCATGTCCAGCGACGCCGACCCGGCGCGCCTGTCGGACCGCCTGGGCAGCCGCTGGGCATTGGCCGAAACCTCGTTCAAGTTCCACGCCTCGTGCCGCCACACCCACCCGGCGGCCGATGCCTTGCTCGAACTGATGCAGCGCGAAGGGCTGCGCCACGGCGACATCGCCGACGTGATCGCCCACGTGCACCAAGGCGCTATCGATGTGCTGGGCCGGGTGAAAGTACCCACCAGCGTGCACCAGGCCAAGTTCTCCATGGGCACGGTGCTCGGCCTGATTGCCGTGCATGGCAGCGCGCAGTTGCTGACATTCCGGGACCTGGCCCTGAGCGATCCGGATGTGGCCGCGTTCCGCGACAAGGTGCGCATGCAACTGGACCCGGAAGTGGATGCGGCCTACCCGGCGCGCTGGCTGGGCCGGGTGGAGGTGCGCTGCACGGACGGGCGCCACTTCACCGCCGCCATCGACGAACCCAAGGGCGACCCCGGCAACACCTTGTCCCGCGCGGAACTGGAGGACAAGTTCCAGCGCCTGCTGGCCTACGCCGGGCAGCGCAGTGCGGCCGACGGCCGTGCCTTGATTCAACGTGTCTGGCAGCTGCGCGATACCCGCTCGCTGGCCGACCTGCCATAACTTGCGCACAGGACCTTGCCATGAGTGTATCTGCCCCCCGCCCCCTGGACGGCATCACTGTCGTCAGCCTGGAACACGCCATTGCCGCGCCGTTCTGCACCCGCCAACTGGCCGACCTGGGCGCCCGCGTGATCAAGGTCGAACGCCCCGGCAGCGGTGATTTCGCCCGTGGCTACGACCAGCGCGTCGATGGCCTGGCGTCCCATTTCGTGTGGACCAACCGCTCGAAGGAAAGCCTGACCCTGGACCTGAAACAACCCCAGGCCGACGCCATTCTCGAAGCACTGTTGGCCAAGGCCGACGTGCTGGTACAGAACCTCGCACCCGGCGCCGCCGCGCGCATGGGCCTGGGGTTCGACGCACTGCACGCGCGCTTTCCACGGCTGATCGTGTGCGACATTTCCGGCTACGGCGAAGGTGGCCCGTACGAGAAGAAGAAAGCCTACGACCTGCTGATTCAGAGCGAGGGCGGCTTCTTGTCGGTCACTGGCAGCCCAGGGGAGGAGGGGATGGCCAAGGCCGGGTGTTCGGTGGCCGACATCGCCGCTGGCATGTACGCCTACACCGGCGTGCTCTCGGCCCTGTTGCTGCGCGACCGCACCGGGGTGGGCAGTCGCATCGACGTGTCCATGCTCGAAAGCCTGGTGGAATGGATGGGCTACCCCATGTACTACGCCTACAACGGCGCACCGCCGCCACCGCGGGCCGGTGCCTCCCACTCCACCATCTACCCCTACGGCCCCTTCCCCACGGGCGACGGCGGCACGGTCATGCTGGGCCTGCAGAACGAGCGTGAATGGCAGGTGTTCTGCGAGAAGGTCTTGCTCGACCCGGCATTGGCCACCGACGAGCGCTTCTGCGCCAACTACCGGCGCTCGGAGAACCGCGATGCGCTGCGTCAGATCATCGTCGAGGGCTTTGCCGCGCTGAGCCTTGAAGACGTGGTGTCACGCCTGGAAAGCGCGCAGATCGCCAACGCCCGGGTCAACGACATGCAAGGGGTGTGGCAGCACCCTCAGTTGCAGGCCCGTGACCGTTGGCGCGAGGTGGACAGCCCGGCGGGCAAGCTGCCGTCGCTGCTGCCGCCTGGGCGCAACGCGGCCTTCAGCCCGCGCATGGACCCGGTGCCTGCACTGGGCCAACACACTGCCGCGATCCTGGCCGAGCTGGGGTATGGCGACGATCAGCAGGCGCAATTGAACAGCGCAGGCGTGGTTTAGCAGAGGAGCAAAAGCATGCCGTACCCCATCGTTCGCTCCGCCCTGTTCGTGCCCGGTAGCCGCCCGGAGCGCTTCGCCAAGGCCTTGGCTGCCGGTGCCGATGCCGTGATCGTGGACTTCGAAGACGCGGTCGAAGAGCCGCTCAAGGCCCAGGCCCGCGAGCACCTGGCGCGCTTTCTGGCCGAACACTTGGATGCCCGGGTGTGGGTGAGGGTCAATGCCCCCAGCCACGCAAACCACGCCGAGGACCTGCAGTTTTGCGCGCAGCACCTGGGCGTGACCACGGTGCTGCTGCCCAAGGTCGAAAGCGCCGCACAGGTGGCGGTCGCCGCCCGCACGGGCAAGGCCGTGGTGCCGATCATCGAGTCCGCCAAGGGGCTGTTGGCCCTTGAGCGTATCGCGGGCGCCGAGGGTGTCGAACGCCTTTCGTTCGGCAGCCTGGACCTGGCGCTGGACCTTTGCCTTAACACCGACAGCCCGGCAGGCCAACGCTTCATCGACCAGGCCCGCATGGCCGTGCAGTTGCAATCCCGAGGGGCTGATCTGGCGCCACCGCTGGACGGCGTGTTTCCAGCGATCCGCGACCCGCAGGGGCAGCGCGAGGCCATGCGCCATGCCTACGACATGGGCTACGGCGGGGCGTTGTGCATTCACCCAAGCCAGGTGTCGGTGATTCATGAGGCCTTGCAACCCAGTGAGCACGAACTGGCCTGGGCGCACCGCGTGATCGAGGGCAGCGCAGCGGCAGGCGGAGCAGGGGCTTTCCAGCTGGATGGGCAGATGGTCGATGCGCCGGTGGTGTTGCGTGCGCAGCGTCTGCTGGCATTGGCCCATGATAGCTAGTGGCTATAGTTACGGCCGTCTCGCGATGGCTTGCGTTCGGGTTTGCCGAACGCAGGCTTACACAAAAGCAGATTCCCCAAACACCTATACTGGGCCACCGTACCCTTGGCTACGCTTCCCTGCTGACCTTACCAACAACAATAACAGGTGAAACCCATGTTGAAGCTGACCCAGGCGCTGTTCTGCGCCGCCGCCGTCTCCCTGACCTCGTTCGCCTACGCCGCGGACCCGGTCATCATCAAGTTTGCCCATGTGGTGGCCGACAGCACGCCCAAAGGCCAGGGCGCGCTCATGTTCCAGAAACTCGTGGAGGCCGATGACAAGCTCAAGGGCAAGGTCAAGGTCGAGGTCTACCCCAACTCGTCGCTGTTCGGCGACGGCAAGGAAATGGAAGCGCTGCTGCTGGGCGACGTGCAGATGCTGGCGCCCTCGCTGGCCAAGTTCGAGCACTACAACAAGCAGGTGCAAATCTTCGACCTGCCGTTTCTGTTCGACAACCTGGCGGCGGTCGACCGCTTCCAGCAAGGCCCTAAAGGCAAGGCACTGCTCACCTCCATGGAGGACAAGGGCATTCGCGGCCTGGCCTACTGGCACAACGGCCTGAAGCAACTGTCGGCCAACAAGAAGATCTTGCTGCCCAAGGACGCCCGCGGCCTGAAGTTTCGGGTGCAGGCCTCCAGCGTGCTGGAAGAGCAGTTCAAGGCCGTGCGCGCCAACCCGCGCAAGATGAGCTTTGCCGAGGTGTACCAAGGCTTGCAGACCGGTACCGTCAACGGCACCGAGAACACCTGGTCGAACTACGAAAGCCAGAAGGTCAACGAAGTGCAGCCGTTCTTCACCGAGACCGACCATGGCCTGATCGACTACATGGTGATCACCAACGCCAAGTTCTGGAACGGCCTGCCTGAAGACGTGCGCACCGAACTGCAGGGCATCATGGACAAGGTCACCGTCGAGGTGAACAAGCAGGCCGAGGCGCTGAACCAGGCTTCGCGGCAGAAGATCATCGACGCCAAGACCAGCGAGGTCGATGCGCTCACCCCTGAGCAGCGTGATGAATGGCGCAAAGCCATGCGTCCGGTGTGGGACAAGTTCGAAGGCCAGATCGGCGCTGACCTGATCAAGGCCGCCCAGGACGCCAACACCGCTTCCTGATCCGTTCTGCTTGCAGCCGCCCCTGCGTGGGCGGCTCAGCCTCATTGTGCGCGGAGAATGCCCATGCAAACGTTACGGCGCGTCTGGGAGCGCTTCGAGGAAGGCATGATCGCCTTTCTCCTGGCGGCCATGACCCTCATCACCTTCATCTACGTGGCACTGAACAACCTCTACACGATGTTCTACAACTTGAGCGACCGCTGGACCTTCGCCAGCGAGCCGCTGTTGAACATTGGCGACCACCTGATGGGCTACGCCCAGGAAATGACCTGGAGCATCGCCCTGACCAAGGCCTTGTTCGGCTGGCTGATCTTCTTCGGCATCGCCTATGGCGTGCGCACCGCCGGGCACCTTGGGGTCGATGTGCTGGTCAGGCGCACCCGCAAGCCGGTGCAGCGCGTGCTGGCCATGCTCGCCTGCGCCTGCTGCCTGGCCTATGCCGGGCTGTTCCTGGTCGCCAGCATCAAGTGGGTCAGCGCCGTGCTGGCCGCCGGCATCGGCGCCGAAGACCTGGACCGCTACGGCATCAAGATCGGTCACATCGCGATGATCGTGCCCTTTGGCTTTGCACTGATCATCGTGCGCTACCTGGAAATCCTCTACCGCATCTACACCCACCGCCAGACCAACCTGGGCCTGGCCGACGAAGCGGCCGAGGCGAGCAAGCTGGCCAACCCCGGTGAGGAGTCGCCGCGATGACCGTTATCTGCCTGTTCCTGCTGCTGTTCATCTTCATGTTCCTGGGCGTGCCCATCGCCATTTCCCTGGGCCTGTCGGGGGCGGTGTCGATCCTGCTGTTTAGCCAGGATTCGCTCAGTTCGCTGGCGATCAAGCTGTTCGAGACCTCCGACAGCTACACCTTTTTGGCCATTCCGTTCTTCCTGCTGTCCGGCGCCTTCATGACCACCGGCGGCGTGGCGCAGCGGCTGATCGACTTCGCCAACGCCTGCGTGGGGCACATTCGCGGTGGCCTGGCCATTGCCGCCGTGCTGGCGTGCATGCTGTTCGCCGCGCTGTCCGGCTCCTCGCCGGCCACGGTGGCGGCGGTGGGCTCGATTGCCGTGGCCGGCATGGTGCGCTCGGGCTACCCGAAGGAATTCGGCGCCGGGATCATCTGCAACGCCGGTACCCTGGGCATCCTGATCCCGCCGTCGATCGTGATGGTGGTGTATTCGGCCGCAACCGAGACCTCCGTGGGCAAGCTGTTCATGGCCGGCGTGATCCCTGGGATTTTGCTGGGCGTGTTCCTGATGATCGCCATCTACATCGTGGCGCGGGTCAAGAAACTGCCTGCCCAGCCACGTGCCAGCTTTCGCGAGTGGCTGACGGCTGCGCGGCGGGCCTTCTGGGGCCTGTTGCTGCTGGTGATCATTCTGGGCGGCATCTACAGCGGCATGTTCACCCCCACCGAAGCAGCAGCGGTGGCGGCGGTGTACTCGGCGTTCATCGCCCTGTTCGTGTACAAGGACATGACCTGGCGCGAGTGCCCCAAGGTGCTGCTGGAGTCTGGGCGGCTGACCATCATGCTGCTGTTCATCATCGCCAACGCCATGCTGTTCGCCCATGTGCTGACCACCGAGCAGATCCCGCAGCAGATCACCCAGTGGGTGCTCTCCGAAGGCCTGACGCCCATCGGCTTCCTGATCATGGTCAACGTGGTGCTGCTGATTGCCGGCAGCTTCATGGAGCCGTCGGCGATCATCCTGATTCTGGCGCCGATCTTCTTCCCCATCGCCATGGAACTGGGCATCGACCCGATCCACCTGGGCATCGTGATGGTGGTGAACATGGAGATCGGACTGGTTCACCCGCCGGTGGGGCTGAACCTGTTCGTGACCAGTGCCGTGACAGGCCTGACACTGGGCCAGACCATTCGCGCAGCGCTGCCGTGGCTGTCGATTCTGTTGCTGTTCCTGATTCTGGTCACCTATGTGCCGTACATCTCCCTGGCGCTGCCGGAGTTTCTCGGCATGCCCTGACCGGCGGCTCGATCAACCCGCCAGTGCACCGACGCCACCGCCTACCCGGCGGTGGTTTCACTTTCGGCCAGGGGGGCAGGGGTGTAGGTTGACCCTCCAGGGTGCCACCAGCCCGCCAGCCCTCCACAAGCCCCGAGCGGACCCACCATGACAACAACAAGATCACTGCTTTGCCTTGCCATCGCCTGCGCCTGGCTCACCAGCCCCGCAGCCCACGCCGCCAACACTGCCGACAACCCGTGCAAGACCACCGCCGAGTGCGCCGAACAGGCCCGCAAGATCGGCGCCTTCGTGGAAAAGACCCCCGATGGCCAGCGCCACGGCGAAACCCAGTTCGACTACCTCAACCGCATCAACAAAGCCTCGCTGGTGATGCTCAAGGAAGCCGGCATCGTCACCGCCGAACAGGCTGCCACCATCGCAGGCGGCGTACGCCACGCCATCGACCAGGCCACCCAGTCAGACGGCAAGCGCCCCAGCGATGTGCTGCAACTGGAGCAGATCATCACCGACAAAGTCGGCCCCGAGGCCTCGCTGATTCACTCGGGCCGCAGCCGCCAGGACATGTACGCCACCTACCGCCTGGCCTCGCTGCGCAACCACGTGCTGGCCTATGGCGACGCCCTGGACGCCACCCGCCAGCGCCTGCTCACGCTGGCTGCCCAGCACGTCGACACCCTAGTGCCGGCCTACACCAACGGCGTACAAGCCATGCCCATCAGCTATGCCCATTACCTGCTGGCCTACGAGGCCTCGTTCGAGCGCGACGCCCAGCGCCTGCACGAGCTGTACGCCCGCCTGAACCTCAGCCCCATGGGCACCGCCGTGCTGGCCAACTCCGGCTACCCCATCAACCGCGAGCGCCTGGCCCAGCTGCTGGGCTTTGACGGCGTGCGCGAGAACTCGCTGGACGCAAGCCAAGTCTCGACCTACGACATCCCGCTGGAGGCCGCCGGCCTGGTCTCGTCCTCGGCCATCCGCATTGGCGCCTTCATCGGCGACATCCACACCCAGTACCACCAGACCCGCCCCTGGCTGCTGCTCGACGAAGGCGCCACCTACACCAGCAGCGCCATGCCGCAAAAGCGCAACCCCGGCCTCTTGATGCGCACCCGCGAAGCCGCCTCCGACGTGGTCGGCCTGGCCAACGCCACCACCTTGCGCGCCCACAACGTCACCACCGGCATGACCGACTACAAGGCCGCCTTCGACGACCTGGGCCTGTTCCGCTCTACCGGCGACATGTTCAAGCGCCTGGACCAGGTGCTCGACGCCCTGAAGATCAACGCCGCCCGCGCCGAAGAAGAACTGGACGCCGACTGGACCACCTCCATGGAGCTGGCCGACACCCTGGAGCGCAAGCACCACGTCCCCTTCCGCATTGGTCACAGCTTCGCCTCGCTAATCGTCGAAAAAGCCCGCGCCGACGGCACTTTGCCCAAAGACTTCGCCTACGCCGATGCGCAGGCGTTGTTCACCCAGGCAGCGGACAAATACAAATGGAAGGACAACACCCTGCCCCTGAGCGAAGCAGATTTCCGCGCCAGCCTGTCCCCCCGCGCCATGGTGCAAAGCCGCAAGGGCACTGGCGGGCCACAGCCTGAAGAAGTGCGGCGCATGTTGGCTGAGGCGCAGACGCGGTTGAAGGAGGATCAGACGTGGATGCAGCAGCGGCGGCAGAAGCTGGTGGATGCGGATGTGGGGTTGGATAAGGCGTTTGATGGGTTGATGGGGCGGTGATCTGGCAGGGGCGCGCTTGCCGATAACTCGGTGATTTGGCGGGAGCACGCGA
>NZ_JBICKJ010000088.1:0-697 GCF_043104125.1 Pseudomonas sp. xss_4 | reverse complement strand
CCGGCGTTGGGCGACTCGTTTCAGGCCGCCGGTCTTTAGGTTGGTTGCGCCACCGCTGCAAGGTGCGCTCGGTGATGCCCAGCTCTGTGCAGGCTGCACGCTGACGAGCGCCTGACTCGATAGCCGCATCGATCAACTCAAGGGCAGTGGTGCGATCTGCGGCGCTGGTCATTCGTCCTCGCCCTTGCCCCAGATCGCATTGGCCTTTTTTCGCAGCACCAACAACGCTGCCGTTTCTGCCAAAGCCTTTTCTTTGCGCCGCAGCTCACGCTCCAATTGCTCGATACGCTTGACCGAAGCAATATCTTTGGCGGGTTCCTGCTGGGTAGGCGTATTGGCTTGCTCACACGCTGCACGCCACAACACCAAGTCCGCCGGCACAATGCCTGCGGTACGGCAGTATGCCGAAATCTCTGCCTCGCTCATTGCGGCTGTCTGGAGCACTGCCCTGAACTTGTCAGCGCTGCTCCAGCGCCCGTTGCGCTTACCTGTTCCTGCCATCTGTGCTCCTTGGGTCTTGGCTTCGTTACGCCAAGTCCTGAGTGTGACAGCAGTGATGCCTGTTTGCTTGGCCAGCTCTACGACCGTACGGCTGATCGGTGCCGACATTTGCTCCAGCGCCCAGGCTCTTTCCTCAGCGGTATAGCGTCGTTGCTTCATGAGACAATCCTAGCCCTCCATCTGTTGAACGGGGCGA
>NZ_JBICKJ010000087.1:0-499 GCF_043104125.1 Pseudomonas sp. xss_4 | reverse complement strand
CGCCGTTGTTCAAATTGATCAGCCGGTATTTTTGAGGCAGCCCACTGCTGCCAGCTCGGCAGAGCAGACGTATTCAGGGCAGTTGTTGGCAGCGGGCTGGCTGTGGTCATTGGCCGGATGTTCCCTGGTCGCCCTGGTCATCGGCCCATTGCCAGAGGGTCAGGCCCTTACTGGTTTCGCTGGGGATTTCAGGGAACAGGTCGTCCTGGGCGAACTGGCGGCGCGAGCCGTGCTGGGCCAGGGTGAACCAGTAACCGGCGCGCGGGCAGGACTGGCCGGCGTAGGTGGGCGGCGGCGCGGATGGCGTAGCGGGTGTGGCCGACAGGTTGCGGGCAAAATCTACCAGATCGCGGGGGTAGAACGGCATATCGCGGTAGCTGCTGTCGTCGATCTGCAACAACCAGGTAACGGCGGCAGCTTCCCAGGCCCAATAGCCATAGAAGGAAATATCTGCCTCACCATGCTGGTCGATATAGGGTTCGCGGCGGCTGGCGTGATA
>NZ_JBICKJ010000086.1:0-1362 GCF_043104125.1 Pseudomonas sp. xss_4 | reverse complement strand
CATCGCTGATACGGAAGAGAAGGAGATCGAGATCATGCAACGCGCCGTGGGGAGTACGCTCTGATGTATCTGTTCGAGTGGGGATTTCATTGGGGAAAGAGCCTTTCTTCTTATGAGGAAAGGCTGGAGGAAGCAAAGAATCAGCAGCGTCAGCCGGGGCAACCCGAACTGAACGCCCCGGAAAGCGTTCAGGAGTCGGTATCGAAGTCGGTTTACGATAACGAATCGCTCTATGCTTACAATGACACGTATATCGATGTACGCACCCCAAATGATGAAAAGCGTGGCTTGATTACAATGTTTGTCGGGGGTATAGGCGTGATGCTTACAAAAGCTCTCTTTGAATTTCTATATATCTTCTACAAATTTGTTTTTACTGGGCACGCAGAAAATGGAGAGATACTAACAACATCCGATTACTTCGCTTCTATAGGCATCATCCTTATTCCAGCTTGCGCTCTTTGTATCTACCTCAAGTATGCCTTTCGCTATATATTCCTGGAGGCCCTCACCGCCCGCCGCCTGATCATTCGTTTCAACCGCATTACCCGCAAAGTCTACCTGCTGCGCCCCAACCTTATCGGTGGCCTGCGTATCATGGACTGGGACAAGACCCAGATCATCGTCGAAAAGAACATGAGCGAGCTGGAGGGTACGGGCGGTTTCGTGCTGCTCGCCTGGGACAGAGGCGATGGCACTGACCTCGACGGCAACCCCACCGATGAAACCGAACTGGTCTTCGTCGGCAAACCCACCCGCAATGCCAGCGAGCTGCTGGCCTTCTGGGAATACATCCGCCGCTATATGGAGGACGGCCCTGCCGCCGCCCCGGCGCCCGAGAAACTCATTCCCAAGTTCCCCTGGCCCTGGCTGTCCCTCAAGGCTGCCTGGGGCCTGGACACCCGTTTCCTGCGCAACAGCGCCCTGTGGGTGTTCATGCTGCTCAACATCCTGATGCTGCCGCTGATCCTGATCCACGCCTTCGGCCACTGGCTATCCCTGCTGCTGTGCTACGAGCCGCGCTTCCCCCGCGTGATCGAGGAAGCCGGGCGAGCATCGGCGCGCCGGCATCAAGGGGCCGATGACTGAGGTGCGCATCGGCAGCCTGGTGGCGGTGCTGGAAGTCTGGAACCTGATGGTCAAGGCCGATGCGGCCGACAAACAGAGCCGGGAGTACATCGAGATCGCCGCGGCAATGATCGGAGTATCGGCAGCGGCACTGGAATTAGGAGCGACGGCGGCGGGCTTTGCCGAAAGGAGCGGCAGTGCAGCCGTCCAGCAGGCGGGCAAAATGTTCAGGGGTGGCTTGCGGTTGAGTGCGGGGACACTGGCGGGCGTGGCGGCGTCGGTGGGGGCTTGGTA
>NZ_JBICKJ010000085.1:0-420 GCF_043104125.1 Pseudomonas sp. xss_4 | reverse complement strand
CTGCTCGAAGTTGCCGCCCGTGGCGCTGTCGATGGTCACGCTAACGGTGGAACCGTTGTTGTAGACGTCGTTCGCCGGGGTTTGGAAGTCGATGCTGCCCTGAGTCTTGCCAGCTTCAACAGTGATGACCTGGCCGTTGGACAGGGTCACGGTAACTGGGGTTTGAGCCGGGTTGGTCAGCGTGACGGTGTAAGTGATCACGCCACCTTCGGTCACGCTTGGCGAAGCCGTCAGCGTGGCAGTGGTGGTGTCGATCGAATCATTGATCGTGGTAACTGCTGGTGTCGGGTTTGGCGTCAGCTGTTCGAAGTTGCCGCCCGTGGCACTGTCGATGGTCACGCTAACGGTGGAACCGTTGTTGTAGACGTCGTTGGCCGGGGTCTGGAAATCGATGCTGCCCTGGGTCTTGCCTGCTTCAAC
>NZ_JBICKJ010000084.1:0-36429 GCF_043104125.1 Pseudomonas sp. xss_4 | reverse complement strand
TGTGCCGGGGCTTTTCGTGTGCGGTCTAATTAGGCCGTGCAGGCTTCGCTAAGCCTGCCGTTGAAAGTCAGTCGGCATCAAGATGCATCGGCGTCACAACGCGGCCATCTCTCTCGGGCTGCCCCAGGTGGGTATCGATGAAGTACACCCTGTCGTCCTCGAGCTTGGCCTTGTCCACCAGATAATCCTTGATGCTGCTAGCGCGCTCCTGCCCCAGGGTGCGTAACAGGGCTGTGCTTTCGGCCCAGGATTTGAGCACGGCGTTACGAAGGTTGGCGGTGCGCGCGTCACGGTCAAGCTGCTCCCATTCGGCAGGGGGCTGCTGCTTGAGGCGACTGCGGTAAATGCCTTCGAGCATCGCCGGCTTGTCGGCCTCGTCGACCACCATCAGGGACGCACTGGCCGGGACCTTGTCGCCGCGCCGCTGCAGGATCTTGTACCAAGTGGCCTGGTATTCCCGTTCCAGGCGCTGCTGGGCAAGGATGGGGCCGTCACTTGCCTGGGCGCTAGTGCCTTCGATTTCCAGGCGCAGTTCCGGCCGCTTTCTCAGGCCCTCGGCGAGCTTGTCCAGGGACGCCTGAGCGTCGCCTGCCAGCTCGCTGGACCCAGGGGCGAAAGCGACGGTGCCCAAGTCTTCGGCGCCGCCTCCGGCAACCAGGCCACCGATGAGCTTGAACGGTGCCTGCGCGGCGCGCAGCACAAGGTTGCGCAAGGTTTGCCACACGATCGGCATTACGCTGAACTGCGGGTTGTTCAGATCGCCCGCAACGGGCAACTCGATTGAAATCTTGCCGTGCGTATCTTTGAGCAGTGCCACTGCAAGGCGAATCGGCAGATCGACCGCGTCCGGGCTATCTACCTTCTCCCCAAGCTGCAATTGCTCAACGACCACCTTGTTTTCGGCTTTGAGTTGGCCCTTGGTAATCAGGTAATGCAGGTCCAGGTTCAGCCGGCCTTTGCGGATGCGGTAGCCGGCAAACTTGCCCGAGTAGGGTGTAAGGGTAGTCAGTTCGACGCGTTTGAACACGGCGGCGATGTCTAGGCTCGCGAGCGGGTCGAATGGGTTGAGGCCACCTTTGATGGTGACGGGCGCGTACCGGTCGACCTTGCCTTGCACATCCACTGGGGCAGGGAGGGGCTTGCGGTTATCGATGGTGCCGACTTGGCCGTTGAGCTGTTGCACGGCCGTGGCGAAATTGGGCGTGAGCGACAGGTCGGCGAAGTTGGCCGAACCGTCCTTGATCACGATCTGACCAATGCGGATACCGAGTGGCTTTTCCGCGGTGGCGCTTGCAGGCTGGGATTTAGCCTTGGCAGGCGCATCGGTTGGCTGTGGAATCAACAGGTCATTGATGTTGGTGGTACGGTCTTCATTGATGATGAAGCGTGCATAGGGCTGTTGCAGCGTCACCTTGTCGATCGACAGGGCATCGCCATGCACATACGTCAGGCCATCGAGGTTGACCTGCTGCCATTTGACGAAGTCCCGGCTCTTGATGGTGTCGAGGGTGTGCAACTGATTCACCTGGGCCTTGCCGCTCACCGTCAAGGCCAGCGGCGATGCGCTTTTCAGGTCCACCTTCAGGTCGCTGTCGAGCATGCCGCTGCGCAGCTCCAACAGAATGTAGGGGTTGATGTAGGCTTGCGCCAACCGCAGGTCGATGTCCCGGGTGCCAACATCCAGCTTGGCCCACACCGGCGCCAGGTTGACCTGGCCCTGCCCTTGCAGGGTGCCTTGCTTGCCGATGCCGGTGTCGAACTTGACCGTGAAGGGCTTCTGGTTGAGGCTATCGAAGCCCTTCAAGTCAGCGTTCAAGGGGCCTACGTCCAGGCTGACCGGCTCTTTTTGCGTGCGGTCTGCCAGGTGCACGCGGTAGTTCCTGAGCTGGACATCGTTGAGCAGCACCTGCCAGGGCTTGCTCGGGGCCGCTGGCGTCTGCGGTGCAGCGGAGGCCCCTGCGGTGGGCGGCTCGGCCTTTTCTGCTGGCGTTGGCTTGCCAGGCTCGCCGGCAAACAGCACCTGCCAATCGAGCTGACCGCCCTTCTCCAGCGCCGCCCAGGTTTCGAGCTTTTCACTGCGCACTTTGCCGACCGTTACCTGTTGCTTGACCAGATCGACGGAGGCATCACTCAACTCCAGACTGGCGAGCCTTGCCAACGGGCGACCGTCCGGGGCCTTGATGGCAAAGGGCGCCACCCGCACCGACGCTTTTTCCAAACGCAGTTCGGTCTTGTCTGCCAGGTTGAGCCGATAATGCGTGCTCAGGCTGAGCTTGCCGTCTTCCAGCACCAAGGGCACGGCATCGCGCACATAGGGCCAGAACATCTTCATCTTGCTGTCGCTGACCTTGAGCGTGCCTTCGGACGCGATAGGCGCCAGGCTCAACGTACCCTGCCAGTCGATGCGTCCACCGTTGGGGCCGTTGGCCACCATGGTCATGTCGGCATTGTCGTTGGCAAGGGTGCTGAGGTTCTTCAGCTCCAGGCTAAGGTTGTCATAGAGAAACTCGATCGGCTCGCTGGGACGCAGGTCTTCGAAACGCACAAAACCCTGCTCGAGCTTGATGCTGCCGATACGCAGCGGGAAAGGATCGCCTGGGGGGGTATCGGGCTCGCTTTTGCTGGTGGGCAGTTGGAAAAGGCGCGTGAGGTTGAGGGTGCCATCTTTGGCGAACAACACTTCGGTGCGCGGTTTGACCAGCTCGAGGGCATCAAGGTGCAGCGCGCCGGTCCACAGGCTGTCCAGCGACAGGTTAGCGTACAGTTTTTCGAAACCGACCTGCTCTTTGCCGGGCTCACCGATCTGGAGGCCCCACAAGGTCAATTCGAGACTGAAGGGGTTGAACTCGGCCCGTTGCAAGTGGGCCGGCACCGTGGCGTAGTGGGCAAGCTGCTGGTTGGCGATACGCAATGCCAGGCCCGGAAGAATGAGAAAGCCAAGCAGGCTGTACAGGGCGAGCAACGCCAGCAATGCGCCGATGGCGCGAGTCAGTCCTTTGTACATGAATCGCTTCGTCTGTCCGGGGCGGGATGCCTTGGAGTATGGCACGTTAAATCAGTTCCGCTGAGGGGCGCCTAGTGCTTATTCGATGCCCATGCGGCGCCTGGCCCTGTGCGCAGAGCCGTCGCGCATGGCCCAGCGCAATACCGGGGCGGTGCCATGCACGCCCAGGCGGATCAACCGTTTTTGCCAATGGCCCTGTTCGAGGCCAAGCTGCTGTTGTGCCCACTGGGGCAGTAGCTCGATACCGGCGTGCAGCATCAGCTTGCCCACGGGTTTTGCCAGCCGGCTGGGTGCCGGGGCGTTGAGCAGAATACCGATGACTTCCTGGCTGCGGGCATCGCAGCTCAGCTGTGGGCGCATCTCATGCAGGTAATGTGCGACCTCACGGCGCGAGCGGGGCACGTCCTGGGCGCCCAGACGCTCGGCGATCAGGGCGATTTCCTGGTAATAGGCGTCCTGGTCGGCCAGGGACAAGCGGGGGTTGCGGTAGCGCAGGTGTGCGGCCAGAAAGCTGCTGACCTCGGCCACATGCACCCAAGTCAGCAGGTGGGGGTCGCTGGCTGCGTACGGGCGGCCATCCGGCGCCGTGCCTTCGACTTGCAGGTGGATCCGACGCACTTTTTCGATCAACCAGTGCGCATCTTCGGTCGCGCCGAACGTGGTCCCTGAAATGAACTGGCTGGTGCGCCGCAGGCGTCCGATCAGGTCATGGCGAAAGTTGGAGTGATCCCAGACCCCGGCGAGTGCCAGCGGGTGCAGCAACTGCAGCATCAGCGCGCTGATGCCGCCGACCAGCATGCTAGGGAAGTCACCGTGCACGCGCCAGCTGATGCTGTTGGGCCCGAACAGGCCAGGGTCGCCTTTGGGCGACTCCAGGTCGAGCTGGCCCAATGCCAGGCCGGTGAGGCTCATGGCTTGTTTTTCGATACGACGGCGAAGCGCTTCCATGGTGACCTGCAGGGCTGGGCAGCCTGGGAAGCGGCTGCCGGTTATCGGTTCAGGCGAGTGTCGATCAACCCTTGGACGACGCCCGGGTCGGCCAGGGTGGAGGTATCGCCCAGGCTGTCGAGCTCGTTGCAGGCGATCTTGCGCAGTATACGCCGCATGATCTTGCCCGACCGTGTCTTGGGCAAAGCCGGCGCCCATTGCAGTAACTCGGGCTTGGCGAAGCTGCCTATCTCCTTGCTGACCAGCGCCAACAGCTGGGCCTTGAGATCTTCATCGGGGCGGACACCGTTCATGGTGGTCACGAAGGCGTATACGCCCTGGCCCTTGAGATCGTGGGGGTAGCCCACCACGGCTGCTTCGGCCACGCTGTCGTGAAGCACCAGGGCGCTTTCGACCTCCGCCGTGCCGATGCGATGCTCGGACACGTTGATCACATCGTCCACGCGCCCAGTGATCCAGTAATGCCCGTCGGCATCGCGCCTGGCGCCGTCCCCGGTGAAGTAGTAGCCGGGCATGGGTTTGAAGTAGGTGTCGACCATGCGTTGGTGATCGCCATGGACAGTGCGAATCTGCCCAGGCCAGCTGGCCTTGATCGCCAGCAGCCCAGCCCCTGGACCCTCGATGACCTGGCCTTTGTCATCAAGCAGCACCGGCTGCACGCCGAACATGGGTTGGGTGGCACAGCCAGGCTTGAGGGTCTGGGTGCCGGGCAGTGGCGTGAGCATGATGCCGCCGGTCTCGGTCTGCCACCAGGTATCGACGATGGGGCAGCGGCGCTGTCCGACCTCATTGAAATACCAGTGCCAGGCTTCCGGGTTGATCGGTTCACCCACGCTGCCCAGCAAGCGCAGGCTTGCACGGGAGGTACTTTGCAGTGGCGCATCCCCTTCGCGCATCAGGGCGCGCAGGGCGGTGGGTGCGGTGTAGAAGATGTTGACCTCATGCTTGTCCACGACTTGCCAGAACCGCGAGCTGTCGGGGTAGTTGGGCACGCCTTCGAACATCAGCGAGATGGCGCCATTGGCCAAGGGGCCATACACGATGTAGCTGTGGCCGGTGACCCAGCCGACGTCGGCGGTGCACCAGAAGACTTCCCCCTCCCGGTAGTCGAACACCACGTCGAATGTCATGGCCGCTTGCAGCAAGTACCCGGCCGTGGTGTGCAGCACGCCTTTGGGTTTGCCGGTGCTACCGGAGGTGTAAAGGATGAACAGAGGTGCCTCTGCCTCCATGGGTTCGGGTGGGCAGGCTTCATCGACCTGCTCGATGGCGTGGTGGTACCAAAGGTCGCGATTATCGTCCCAGGCGACATCACCCCCGGTTCGCCGCACTACCACGACGGTACTGACGGCCGGGCAACTGGCCAACGCCTTGTCGACATTCTGCTTGAGGGCGATTCGTTTACCGCCGCGTACGCCTTCGTCAGCGGTGATGACGGTACGGCAGTCGGCGTCCAGGATACGGTCACGCAGTGCGTCCGGGGAAAAACCACCGAACACCACGGAGTGAACAGCGCCTATGCGCGCGCACGCGAGCATGGCGAAGGCGGCTTCGGGGATCATCGGCATGTAGATGCACACCCGGTCACCCTTGGCCACGCCTCGCGACTTCAATACATTGGCCAGGCGACACACCTGGCGGTGCAGTTCACGGTAGCTGATGGCCTGGGTGTCGCTGGGGTCGTCGCCTTCCCATAGCAGGGCGGTCTGCTCGGCCCGTGTGGCCAAGTGGCGATCGATGCAGTTGTAGCTGACGTTCAGTTGGCCCCCGTCGAACCAGCGGGCCTGGCCGGTGCGCAGGTCCGATTGTTGAACCTGTGACCAAGGCCTCATCCAGGTCAGGCGCTGCGCTTGAGCGGCCCAGAAGGTGTCCGGGTCTTCGACCGACTGGCGGTACAGGCGGTGGTAGTCGTCCTGGGAGAGGGCTGCCGCCTGGCTGACGGCGAGGGCGTGCGGGTATTTTCGAATATCGAACATGGCGGTGGTCCTGCTCTTGTGAGGGGCGAGGGACGGCAACGGCTAATGGGTAGGACAGTTTTGCGGGGAGGGGTGTTCCACCGGTCGGCGATTGGGCGGGTACGGTCGATAGGGGCTATGAAGCCGTCGACTGGCTTGCTGTAGGGGCTTGGCCCACGTGCGATGGGCGCTGCGAAGCAGCCCCGGCAATTGCCCAGGGGGCGAATTGAAGAAGCTGCGGCGCATCTCTTGATGCCTTGCCTGGCGAGCACAAGCCCTGCCAGGTAGAGGTCTGATCAGCCGCGATGGCGGCCGCGGAAGTAATTGATCAGGCCCTGAGTAGAGCCGTCCTCGGCCACCTCTTCCTGGCTGCCTACAAGACGCTGGTACACGCCCTTGCCCAGTTCCTTGCCCAGTTCCACGCCCCATTGGTCGAAGGCATTGATACCCCAGACCACGCTCTGCACGAACACCTTGTGCTCATACATGGCCACCAGGGCACCCAGCCGGCGTGGGCTGATACGCTCGACCACCAAGGTGTTGCTCGGGCGATTGCCCGGGATGACCTTGTGCGGGGCAAGCTTCTGCACCTCGGCTTCGCTCATGCCCTTGGCACGCAGTTCGGTCTCGGCTTCTTCTCGCGTCTTGCCCAGCATCAGCGCCTGGCTCTGGGACAGGCAGTTGGCGTACAGCCATTGGTGATGGTCGGCTACCGGGTTGAAGCTGACGACCGGCACGATGAAGTCGGCCGGGATCAGCTGCGTGCCCTGGTGCAGCAACTGGTGATAGGCATGCTGGCCGTTGCAGCCCACACCGCCCCAGATCACAGGGCCGGTCTCGGTTTTCACCGGGGTGCCGTCCTGCAGCACGCTCTTGCCGTTGGACTCCATGTCCAGCTGTTGCAGGTGCTTGGTGATGTTGCGCAGGTAGTGGTCGTACGGCAGGATCGCATGGCTGCTGGCACCCCAGAAATTGCCGTACCACACACCCAGCAGCGCCAGCAGCACGGGCATGTTCTTCTCGAACGGCGCGCTCTGGAAATGCTGATCCATGGTGTAGGCACCGGAGAGCAGTTCCTTGAAGTTGGCGGTACCGATGGCCAGCGCAATCGGCAGGCCGATGGCGGACCACAGCGAATAGCGCCCACCGACCCAGTCCCACATCGGAAAGATGTTCTCTTCGCGGATGCCAAACGCAACGGCGGCGGCCTTGTTGCTGGACACGGCGATGAAGTGGCGGTACAGCTCGGCTTCCGAGCCGCCCTGGGCCAGGTACCAGGTACGCGCGGCCATTGCGTTCTTCAGGGTCTCGAGGGTGTTGAACGACTTGGACGAGACGATGAACAGGGTGGTTTCGGCGCGCAGGCTGGCCGACAGTTCGTGGAACTCGCTACCGTCGATGTTCGCCAGGTAATGGCAGCGTACACCGCGCTGGGCGTAAGGCATCAATGCTTCGGATACCAGTTCCGGGCCGAGGAACGAGCCACCGATACCAATGTTGACCACGTCGGTGATGGGCTTTTCGCTGTAGCCACGCCACAGGCCATCATGAATGCGGCCGACCAGCTCGGTGATCTGGTTGAGCACTTTGTGCACTTCCGGCATGACGTTCACGCCGTTGACGCTGAGCTTGTCACCCACCGGGCGGCGCAGGGCAGTGTGTAGCACCGGCCGGCCTTCGGAGGCGTTGATGATCTCGCCGTTGAACATCGAGGTGATGGCGTCCTTGAGGCCCACTTCGTCGGCCAGGTTCACCAGCAGGTCACGTGTCTGTTCGGTGATCAGGTTCTTGGAATAATCCAGGAACAGGCCACAGGAGCTCAGGGAGAATTGTTCGAAGCGCTGAGGATCGGCGGCGAAAGCTTCTCGCATGCTGAAGCCTTGCATGGCATTGCGGTGCTGCTTGAGCGCCTGCCAGGCGGGTAGAGCCGTGACATCGTGGGGGGTACGGTAATACGCCATTGCGCGGGGGTCCCTTGGTCCGTGGTGATGCATTGGACACGGCAGTCATTGCCGGGTTCAGGCTGGCATCATTATAGGCAAAGGCCCGGCGCTGGGAATGGGGGGCGCTCAAGTAGATGGGGTGTCTAGGCACCCCAGGCCGTTCAGGCCGTCTTGTCCTGCACCTGCACGTACAGGTTGTCGATCAGGCGGGTGTTGCCCAGGTAAGCCGCCGCGATGACCACCAGGTCTCGGTCATCGACCATGGCCGGGCGCAGGGTCAGGGCATGTCGAACTTCCAGGTAATCGGGGCGCAGACCGGCTGCGCTCAATTGGGCCTGGCCGTCGGCCACCAGCGCGGCGAAGTCCTTTTGGCCACGGGCGATGGCAGCTGCCATCGTCTGGAGCACGCGATACAGCACAGGCGCCGTTGCCCGCTGCTCGGCGGTGAGGTAGCCGTTGCGCGAAGACAGTGCCAAGCCGTCTGCGGCGCGCACTGTAGGCAGCCCCATCACCTGGATGGGCATGTTCAGGTCGCGCACCATGGCGCGAATGACTGCCAGCTGCTGATAGTCCTTTTCGCCAAAGACCGCGAGATCAGGCTGCACCATGTTGAACAGCTTGCTGACCACGGTGGCCACGCCTTCGAAGTGCCCTGGCCGACTGGCGCCGCACAACCCTTCTGACAGGTTGGGCACGCTGACCCGCGTCTGCACGCTCATCCCGTCCGGATACATTTCGTCCACGGCAGGGGCAAACAGCAGGTTGCAGCCCGATTCGACCAGCAGTTGCTGGTCGGCTGCCAACGTGCGGGGGTATTTGTCCAGGTCTTCATTGGCCCCGAACTGCAGCGGGTTGACGAAGATGCTGGCAACCACGAAGTCGGCGCATTGCGCGGCCTTGACCACCAGGGCCGCATGGCCGCTGTGCAGGTTGCCCATGGTGGGCACGAAGCCGATGCGCTTGCCTTCGCTGCGGGCGCGGGCTACGGCGGCGCGCAGCTCCGGCACGGTCTTGACTGTATTCATGCGCTGAACCCGTGTTCACTGGCGGGGAACGTGACTTGCTTGACGGCCTGGACATAAGCGGCGAGGGCGCTGGCGATGTCAGGCTGGCCGTCCATGAAGTTTTTCACGAACTTGGGTACCCGGCCGCTGAGGGACAGGCCGAGCATGTCATGCAGCACCAGTACCTGGCCATCGGTGGCGCTGCCGGCACCGATGCCGATGACCGGGATGCGCACGGCCTGGGTGATCGCTGCGGCCAGTTCGCTGGGCACGCATTCGAGCAGCAGCATGGCAGCGCCTGCGGCTTCAAGCGCGATGGCATCGGCCTGCATCTGCCGGGCTTGTGCCTCCAGGCGACCTTGTACCTTATAGCCGCCGAGCACATTTACGGTCTGAGGCGTCAAGCCCAGGTGGGCGCACACAGGCACCCCACGCTCGGCCAGCAGCCGGATGGTCTCGGCCAACCAGGCTGCACCTTCGATCTTGACCATGTGGGCGCCTGCCTGCATCAGCGCCGCGCTGTTGGCGAAGGCTGATTCGGGCGTGGCGTGGGCCATGAACGGCAGGTCGGCGAGAATCAACGCGCCGTGATTGCCGCGCTTGACCGAGGCGGTGTGGTAGGCCATGTCTGCCGTGGTGACCGGCAAGGTGCTGTCATGGCCTTGCAAGACCATGCCCAAGGAGTCGCCCACCAGCAGGACGTCGACGCCGGCCTGGCTGGCTGCCTTGGCGAACGTCGCGTCATAACAGGTCAGCATGGCGATTTTTTCACCCTTGGCCTTCAGGCCATTGAGGGTGGAAAGGGTTACTTCAGGCATGTAGAGAGTTCCTCATTCTGGCGCCAGGGGAAACGACTGCATGCAACCTGAGTAGTCATCTTCCGCAGCGGCACATCATCGCGCGTGATGTTCTGGCACAGGTCCGTCCGGGCCTCGATAGGGGGGCGCAACACAGGGGTGCCACGCGGGTCGCCTATAGTCGTGAGCGAAATGAGGGAAGTCAATCACCCTGTTACCGCATTGTTACGATGAGGTTGTTACTGGCGTTACTGCCCTAACGAACGGCCGATTACAGGCGTTCGAGGCCAATGTATGGGCAAGCGGCGAGCAGTTGGGACAATTGGCGGCCATCGGCAAGCCGGAAGTCTGCAGGGACCAGTTCGGCCAGCGGATAGAGCACGAAGGGCCTGGCATGCATGTGATAGTGCGGTACCTGCAGGCGCGGCAGGTCCAGCACCTGGTCGCCGTACAGCAGAATGTCCAGGTCGAGGGTGCGCGGCCCCCAGCGTTCCTTGCGCACCCGGCCCTGGTCGTTTTCGATGGCCTGCAAGGCATCGAGCAGGTCAAGGGGCGCCAAGGCGCTGTCGAGCGCGGCGACGGCATTGGTGTAGCGGGGCTGGCCCGGCAGTAGCGAATCACTGGTGTACAGCGCCGAAGCGGCCACCAGACGCGTCGCCTGGACCTGATCGAGTGCGTCCAGCGCGCTGCGCAACTGCTCGGCCGGGGCATCCAGATTGCTGCCCAGGCCGACGTACACGCGGATGCTCACTCGAAGGCCTCTTCACCACCGCGCTTGCGCTTGCTGTTGCTGCGCTTGCGCTTGCGGGACGCACCGCCTTCATCACGGCTGCCCAGGTCGCGGATCATGTCGCGGCGCTCGCTGTCATTGGCTTCCTGATACTCGGTCCACCACTGGCCAAGGTCATCGGTTTCTTCGCCAGCGCTTTCGCGCAGCAGCAGGAAATCGTAACCGGCACGGAAGCGTGGGTTGTCCAGCAGCATGTCGGCGCGTTTACCGCTGCGGCGCGGCAGGCGTTCCTGCATGTCCCAGATCTCGCGGATCGGCAGGGTGAAGCGCTTGGGAATGGCAATGCGTGCGCACTGCTCGGCGATCAGGTCATGGGCTGCACCGTTCATGGCCGGAATCGGCGGCACCCCTTGGTTCTGCAGGTGCAGAACGCGCGCTGGCAGGGCAGGCCACAGCAGGGCTGCGAACATGAAGGCAGGCGTTACCGGCTTGCCTTGCTTGACGCGCAGGTCCGTATTGCTCAACGCCTGGCTGATCAGCGTGTGGGTATAGGTGGGGCGGTCCTCCAGCGCCTGGGCACTGGCGGGGAACAGGGGTTCGAACAGCTGCAGGTCGACCAGCATTTCGAACGCCATGGCGCCCTGGCCCGAAAGGAACAGCTTCAGGCTCTCTTCGAACAGCCGCGCCGGCGGTATTTCACGCAGCAACGGCGCCAGTTCGCGAATCGGCTGGACGGTGTGCTTTTCGATACCGAAGTCGAGCTTGGCTGCGAAACGCACCGCACGCAGCATGCGCACGGGGTCTTCCTGATAGCGATGGGTAGGATCGCCGATCAGGCGCAACAGGCGATTGCGCACATCGTGCACGCCGTTGGCGTAATCGAGAATGCGCTCGCTCACCGGATCGTAGTACAGCGCGTTGATGGTGAAGTCGCGGCGCTGCGCGTCTTCTTCCAAGGTGCCATACACGTTGTCGCGCAGGATTCGCCCGCTGGCATTATGGGACGAGCGGTGGCTGTCGCCCTGATCGTCCTCGGAGTGAGGGGCGCGGAAGGTGGCGACTTCAATGATTTCACGGCCGAAATGCACGTGAACCAGCTTGAAGCGGCGGCCGATGATACGCGCGTTACGGAACTCGGCACGCACCTGTTCGGGGGTGGCGCTGGTGGCCACGTCGAAGTCTTTCGGCGTGATGCCCAGCATCAGGTCGCGGACACAGCCACCGACCAGATAAGCCTGGTAACCGGCGCTCTGCAGGCGCTCGACGATGTTCACCGCATGGCGGCTGAACTGGTGGCGCTGCAGCGAATGCTGGCTTTTGTTGATCACCTCGGGCGTAGTGCGCCGGTGGTGCTGGCCCGGTACGGGC
Organism: Pseudomonas sp. xss_4; assembly: GCF_043104125.1. Taxonomy (NCBI): domain Bacteria; kingdom Pseudomonadati; phylum Pseudomonadota; class Gammaproteobacteria; order Pseudomonadales; family Pseudomonadaceae; genus Pseudomonas; species Pseudomonas sp. xss_4. Next base: position 24,680 of record NZ_JBICKJ010000084.1, on the reverse strand, counting down.
GGGCGGAACGACTGGAACAGCTTCTTCAGCATGGGATGCACTGTTTGAAGGAATGTTCGGCCAAGAATATGAGAATGGCCGCATGATGGGCGGGGATTCTAGCATTTACTCGCGGGATGGTGTAGGCGGTCGCAGAATGCCTGCCCAAAGGCAGAAACGACAAGGGGAGCCTAAGCTCCCCAAGAAGTCGTTGCATGTGCTCTTATTGTTTTTTTGCGGGCTTCTTGTTTTTGTTGAGTGCCCTGCCACTAAGCGTGAAGCTTGTGGACGACCCCCAAACCAGGGGTAAAGAGCAAACGGATTGCTTTGGCCGCTGATGTCACGTTGATCGTCGATCCATCCAGTTCAGGTGCTGCTTTATAGTGCAGTTTTTGTTGTTCTCTGCCTGGGTGTGGGGCAAGCCCCAAACATGCATCCTCTCCAAAAGAATCAGTTAGCTGCGCCTCCGCCGTCTTGTTCTTATTGTGCGTGAGTCGTTTCGTCTTGTTCTTATTGTGGGTTGCAGTGCTTGTTATTGTTTTTGTACTAAGCATATAGCAGAAGGCGTGCCAACTTTGGCTGGCCCAGCAAATCCGGGGGTTTGGCTATTTTTCCAGGGAAGCATGCCAAGTGCGCGGCGTGTTTTTCGTTACCGTTTACCTCGGCAACTGTTACGCACCTGCAGGCAGGTAACAGTTTTTTGCGGCGGGGGGATGAGGGGGAATCAGCCTGAGGTCCCGTTACGGGGAAGAACCTTGCAGGGTGACCGAAGACGGGCAGGAGACGCCTCCTGCCCGGTCGAATCAGTTCTCGCTGGTGGCGTTGCTTTTGCGGCGTGGAATGCCCAGGCGCTGCCTGCGCTCCCAAAGGCACTTGCGACTGACGCCCAGCTTGCGTGCCAGCTCGGTCTCGGTCATGTGGTCCTGGTGCTCGAGCACGAAATGCTGGAAGTAGTCCTCCAGCGACAAATCTTCGGTCGGCTCATGACTGGCCGTGGCGGCACTGGCTCCGGTCAGCGCACTGTCGAGCAGCTCGTCCTCGTCCAGATCGCTGAGCTCGATGTCGATGCCCAACAGCTCCGCCGAAATTTCCGGGCTTTCGCTCAGGATGACTGCGCGTTCCACGGCATTTTCCAGTTCTCGCACGTTGCCGGGCCAGCTGTAATGACGAATGGCCTGCTCTGCTTCGGGTGAGAAGTGCAGGTCGTCACGCCCGATCCGCGCGCACTGGCGGGCCAGGAAGGCACTGGCGATTTCGTTCACATCGCTGCCGCGCTCGCGCAGGGCAGGTAGCTTCAGCGCGATCACATGCAAGCGGTAGTACAAGTCTTCACGGAACTGACCGGCCTTGGCCAGGTTTTTCAGGTCCCGGTGAGTGGCCGCGATCAGGCGCACGTCGACCTTTTGCGACTGCACCGAGCCCACCCGCCGAATCTCGCCTTCCTGAAGCACGCGCAACAGGCGCGCCTGGGCTTCGAGCGGGAGTTCGCCGATCTCGTCAAGGAACAGGGTGCCGCCGTCAGCGGCCTCCACCAGCCCAGCCCGACCTGCGCTGGCACCGGTAAAGGCGCCCTTTTCATGACCGAACAGCTCGGACTCGATGAGCGTCTCGGGAATCGCTGCGCAGTTGACCGAGATCATCGGTGCCTTGGCCCGTCGCGATAGGTTGTGCAGCGCACGGGCGACCAGTTCCTTGCCGGTACCTGACTCACCCTGGATCAGCACATTGGAGTCGGTAGGGGCGACCTTGCGGATCTTGCTGAACATGTCCTGCATGGGGGCGCAGGAACCGATGATGCCGATATCCCCATTGGTCGCCGGTGCGTTGCCTTTGTCCGCCGGGGCAGCCTTGGCGGAGGCCAGGCGTGGCTCAGGGGTTGCAGGTGGCGCGCTTGGCCGATCACGCAGGATGCGCGCAACGGCCTGGAGCATTTCATCATGATCGAACGGTTTGGCGATGTAGTCGACCGCACCCATTTTCATCGAGTCCACGGCCGAGCGCAGGCTTGCGTAGCTGGTCATGATCAGCACCGGCCTACCCTCGCCGAGCTTGATCAGCTCGGTACCGGGGGCACCGGGCAGGCGCAGGTCGCTGACGATCAGGTCGAAGGTCGCAATGCTGAAGCGTTCCTGTGCTTCCTGCACCGAGCCGGCTTCGCTGACTTGGTACTGGTTCCGTTCGAGCAGGCGTCGCAGGGCCGAGCGGATGATGGTTTCGTCTTCGACGATCAGAATATGCGGCATTGATTCAATTCTCTCGACGGTCTCGATTTTCAGGGGACGTCGCTACGACATGCCGGGGCAGGGTCACGCGGATCCGGGTGCCACGTTGCCGTTCGATATCGGCCGGGCTGTCGATGGTGATTTGTCCATAATGCTCCTCCACGATGGAATAGACCAGCGCAAGGCCCAGCCCGGTTCCCTCGCCAGGGTCCTTGGTGGTGAAGAAGGGTTCGAACAGGCGATCCATGATGTTCTTCGGAATGCCGCTGCCCTCGTCCTCCACGATCAGGTCGACCGTGTGCTCGCAGCCCACGGTGCGCACGCGAATCGCGCTGCCGGGTGGAGACGCGTCCCGCGCGTTGGACAGCAGATTGATCAGCACCTGGGCCAGGCGTTGCGGGTCACCCTCTGCCCAGTGGTCGGGGTCGCACAGGTTGAAGAACTGCACGTCGAAGTTACGCCGATTCAAGGCCAGCAGGCCAATGGCATCCTGGGCCACTTCTGCCAGGCACACGGGCTCTTCACTGTTCTGATGGCTGCCGCCTGCGTGGGCAAAGCTCATCAGCGATTGCACGATGCGCGACACCCGCTTGGTCTGTTCGAGGATCTGGCTGGACAGCTCGATGATTTCCCCATCGCCTTCGCGCTCCTCGCGCAGGTTCTGCGCAAGGCAGGCGATGCCGGTGATCGGGTTGCCGATCTCGTGGGCCACACCCGCCGCCAGGCGGCCGATGCTCGCCAGGCGTTCAGAGTGCACCAGCTTCTCTTCCAGGGCCTGGTTTTCGGTCAGGTCTTCCACCAGTAGCACCAGGCCACTGTTGCCTGGGGCCAGCGGTTCGTCGATGGCGGCCTTGTGCAGGTTCAGCCAGCGCGGCTGGCCGTCCAGGGCCAGGCGCTGTTTGTGCAAGTGTTCATCCGGCACATTGATGAAGCCTTGCAGCAGGCCACGCCAGGGTTCGGCAATGGTGATCAGGCGCGAACCGACCACGTGCTTGGCAGCAATGCCGGTCAGCTCTTCCATGGCCTTGTTCCACATGAGGATTTCCTGGTCCTTGGCAAGGGAGCATACCCCCATCGGCAGCTCCTGAAGCGTTTGGCGGTGATAGCGGCGCAAGGCGTCGAGTTCGGCAGCCAGGCCGGTCAGGCGCGAGTGGTAGTCCTCCAGCCGGCTTTCGATGAAGTGGATGTCTTCAGTCACATAGTTTTCATTGCCCGACTTGTAAGGCAGGAAGGTCTCCACCATGTCCTGGGCCACGCTTGGGCCCATCAGGCCGGAGAGGTTGGCCTCGATGCGGTCGCGCAGCCGACGCAGGGCGTAGGGGCGCCGCTCGTCGAAGGGCAGGTACAGGTCGCGCAGGGCTTGCTCCACTTCCTTCTGTGCGGCCTTGGCGCCCAGTGGCTTGGCCAGTTGGGTGGCGAACTCCTGCGGCGAGGCCGCATGCAGTTCGCGGCGCTGGGGGCGGCGGACGTTGTCGACGGCGCAGGCTTCGGCGGCGGCCACCTCCTCGTTGCTGGCATTGGTGAACAGGGAAATCAAGGTGAACAGCAGCACGTTGGCGGCCAGCGATGCAATGGCTGCCATGTGCCAGCTGGTGTCGTCCAGTACGTAGATCATGTCCAGCGAGGGGATGTAGAAACCCTGCAGGTTACCCAGTAGTGGCAGCAGCATGGTGCCCATCCACACCAGGGTGCCTGCCACCAGGCCGGCAATGAACCCCCGCCGATTCGCCGTGGGCCAGTACAGCACCGACAGGACCCCCGGCAGGAACTGCAAGGTGGCCACGAACGCGACGATGCCCAGGTTGGCCAGGCTCTGGTGGTTGCTCTGGGTGAGGTAGAACATGAAACCGGCGGTGATGATGGCCACGATCAAGGCCCGGCGCGTCCACTTCAGCCAGCGGTAGATGTTGCCCTCTGCAGGCGGCTGGTACAGGGGCAGGACCAGGTGATTGAGCGCCATGCCCGAGAGGGCGAGGGTGGTCACGATGATCAGCCCGCTGGCTGCCGAAAGCCCCCCGACATAGGCCAGCAGGGCCAATGCCTGGTTGTTGGCCGCGATGCCCAGCCCCAGGGTGAAGTATTCCGGATTGGTACTGGCGCCCAGGCGCAAGCCGGCCCATAGCACCAGGGGCACGGCTAGGCTCATCAGCAGCAAAAACAGCGGCAGCCCCCAGCTGGCGCTGACCAGCGAACGCGGGTTGAGGTTTTCGGTGAACGCCATGTGGTACATGTGCGGCATGACGATCGCCGAGGCGAAGAACACCAGCAGCAAGGTGCGCCACGGGCCCTCCTGCAAAGGCGTGTGCAGGGCCGCCAGCGCCGTCTGGTTCTGCAGCAGCCAGACCTCCAGGCCATGGGGTCCGCCGAAGACACCATACAGCGCATAAAGGCCGATGCCACCCAGGGAGATGAGCTTGATCACCGACTCGAAGGCGATGGCGAAGACCAGCCCCTCGTGCTTCTCACGGGTGGCGATGTGCCTTGAGCCGAAGAAGATGGTGAACAGGATGATAAGGGTACAGAAAGCGAACGCTACCCGGGCCTTGACCGGCTCCCCGGTGAGGATGCTGATGGAATCGGCCACGGCCTGGATCTGCAGAGCAAGCAGCGGCAATACCCCGATCAGCATGATCACCGTGGTCAGCGCCCCGGCCCAGGTGCTGCGAAAGCGGAAGGCCAGCAGGTCGGCTAAGGACGATAACTGGTAGGTACGGGTGATTTTAAGGATCGGATACAGCAACACCGGCGCCAACAGGAATGCCCCTGAAACCCCCAGGTAACAGGCCAGGAAGCCATAGCCGTACTGGTAGGCCAGCCCCACCGATCCGTAAAACGCCCAGGCGCTGGCATAGACCCCCAGCGACAATGTGTAGGTCAGGGGGTGGCGGATGATCGAGCGCGGTATCAAGCCGCGTTCGCTGACCCAGGCCACGCCGAACAGCACCAGCAGGTAGCCGGCACTGATCAGGATCATCTGGGTCAGGCTAAAGCTCATCGGCATCTCGTTGGCTCTGCAGGATGAAAGTGACGACGATCAGGATGAGCCAGAGCAGGTACGGGCGGTACCAGGCTCCGGTGGGCTCGATCCACCAGTCCATGATGGCCGGGGAGAACAGGTAGATCCCCACGACCAGAAGCAGGACCAAACGATAGATGTACATGCGGGCCTCGACGGTTGGGCGCTGCGGGTGTGGATCTATTATTGGCGCATATGGCGTGGCGGATGCTAGCGGGAATCGGCAGCGTTGGCCAAGGGTTTGAATTTCATGGCCTTTTGATTCAGGCGGGCGGGTTATTGAAACCCGGCCTAGTGCAAGTCGGCCTCAGGGACCGTGGTGCGCTGGGCAATGCGTTCGGGCCGCCACTGGGCACGTGCCACGGCCAGTACTTGGGCTGGGGTGGCGCTTGCGAGCTGCGCGGGCGTGTCCTGGCCCAGTGCCCTGAGCGCCCGCAGCAGCAGCGGGGTAGCCTGGTCGGCCTGCAGGGGCGGCGAGCGGTAGGACTTGCCCAGCTTGTGGCCATCAGGCTGGACGATCAGCGGCACATGCAGATAGCGCGGCTGCGTGAAACCCAGCAGCTCCTGCAGGTACAACTGACGGGGGGTGTTGTCGAGCAGGTCGGCACCGCGCACGATGTCGGTGATGCCCTGCCAGGCGTCATCGAGCACCACTGCCAACTGATAGGCATAAAGCCCGTCACGGCGCTGGATGACGAAGTCGCCCACTTCCCGGCCCAGGTGCTGCTGGTACTCACCTTGCACCCGGTCGGTGAAACGGTAGGTCAGCTCCGGCACCCGGATACGAATGGCCGCACCTTCGCGGGCGTGCCCGGCATTGCGACAAAAACCGGGGTAGATACCGCCGTACGCTTCCAGCTGCTTGCGCGAACAGGTGCAGGCGTAGGCCAGGCCCATGTTGAACAGGCGGTCGACCACGCTGGCATAGGCATCAAAGCGCTGGCTCTGAAAGGCCACTTCGCCATCCCATTCCAGGCCGTAGCGTTCCAGGGTTTGCAAGATGGCATCGCGCGCGCCGGGCATTTCCCGTGGCGGGTCGGTGTCCTCCATGCGCAGCAGCCAACGCCCGTCCACGGCTCGGGCGTCCAGCCAGGAAGCCAGGGCGGCTACCAGGGAGCCGAAGTGCAGGAAACCGCTGGGGGTGGGGGCAAAGCGGCCGGTGTAACGGGACTGGGTCATGGTCGGGCAGGGCATATAAATGAAGCGGGGCGCATGATGCGCCCCGGCTGGAGAAGAAGACGATCAGCCTTTGCCGACGGTCTTTTCTTTCTTCTCGGCAATTTCCTTGCAGTCGAAGCACAGGTCAGCGGTAGGACGGGCTTCCAGACGGCGCAGGCCGATCTCGATACCGCAGGAATCGCACCAGCCGTATTCTTCGTCCTGAATCTTCTGCAGGGTCTTGTCGATTTTCTTGATCAGCTTGCGCTCGCGGTCGCGGTTACGCAGCTCGAGGGCGAATTCTTCTTCCTGGCTGGCACGGTCGGCCGGGTCGGGGAAGTTCGCCGCTTCGTCCTTCATGTGGTCCACGGTGCGGTCCACGCTCTGCATGAGCTCGCCTTTCCAGGCATTGAGAAGCTTGGTGAAGTGCTTCTTCATGGGCTCACCCATGTATTCTTCGCCCTTGGTCTCTTGATAGGGCTCGACACCGTACATGGTTTGACCGGTTTTTTGCTTTTCTACGGTGGACATGAATAGACCGCCTCTCACTCATCTGATCCTATGCGCAGGATGCTCCATCTCCGGCGACCGCCGGCCCTGCGACTGCGAGCCGCCGAACTTACCAGATAGATCGGGGGTGCGCTAGCCCGCCCGATCCTGCTTACTGACACCGGCGCAAACCGTACGTTCGATTGCATGCAAGGGTAGAATCCAAAGTTTAGACCCGATTGAGAGAAGGACATGGCCCAACCCTACAGTGCGCGCAGCCGCGCCATCGAACCCTTCCATGTCATGGCGCTGCTGGCGCGTGCCAATGAGCTGCAGGCAGCCGGGCATGACGTGATCCACCTCGAGATCGGCGAGCCGGACTTCACCACGGCAGCGCCCATCGTCGCCGCAGGGCAGGCCGCCCTTGCCGAAGGCCACACCCGGTACACAGCCGCCCGCGGTCTGCCTGCACTGCGCCAGGCAATCGCCGGTTTCTATGGCCAGCGCTATGGTCTTGACGTTGACCCGGAGCGCATCCTGATCACGCCAGGTGGCTCCGGTGCGCTGCTGCTGGCCAGCAGCCTGCTGGTCGATCCCGGCAAACATTGGCTGCTGGCCGACCCGGGCTATCCGTGCAATCGCCACTTTCTGCGCTTGGTCGAGGGTGGGGCGCAGTTGGTGCCGGTAGGGCCTGAGGTGAACTATCAGCTCGATGCAGGGCTGGTGCACGCACACTGGAACGCCGATACGGTCGGCGCTCTGGTGGCTTCACCTGCCAACCCGACGGGGACTGTACTGGGGCGTGATGAGCTGGCCAGCCTTGCCCAAGCCACGCGCGCCCGCGCCGGTCATCTGGTTGTGGACGAGATCTACCACGGCCTGACCTATGGCATGGACGCGCCCAGCGTGCTCGAAGTCGACGATTCGGCCTTCGTACTAAATAGCTTTTCCAAATATTTCGGCATGACCGGCTGGCGCCTGGGTTGGTTGGTGGCACCCGAAGATGCCGTGGCTGACCTTGAGAAACTGGCGCAAAACCTCTACATCAGCGCACCCAGCATGGCCCAGCACGCCGCGCTGGCCTGCTTCCAGCCGGAGGCGCTCGGGATCTTCGAGGCGCGTCGTGCGGAATTTGCCAAACGCCGTGACTACCTGCTGCCAGCCCTGCGCAGCCTGGGTTTCAAAATCGCCGTAGAGCCCCAGGGCGCGTTTTACCTGTATGCCGATATCAGCGCCTTCGGGGGGGATGCCTTCGCGTTCTGCCGACATTTCCTGGAAACCGAACACGTGGCGTTTACCCCGGGGCTGGACTTCGGTCGCCACCTGGCCGGCCATCATGTACGTTTCGCCTACACCCAGAGCCTCCCGCGTCTGGAACAAGCGGTCCAGCGTATCGCCCGTGGCCTGCAGAGCTGGCAGGGCTGATGCGTTTTTCTCCTGCCCTTGAACAAGGTCGGCTGCTGCGCCGGTACAAGCGCTTTCTGGCCGACATCGAACTGCCCACTGGCGAGCAACTGACGATTCATTGCCCCAACACCGGCTCCATGCTCAATTGCATGCACGAGGGTGGCCTGGTGTGGTTCAGTCGCTCCAGCGACCCGAAACGCAAGCTGCCAGGCACCTGGGAAATCAGCGAAACCCCACAAGGGAGGCTGGCCTGCGTCAACACCGGGCGCGCCAACCCATTGGTGGAGGAGGCGCTGCGTGCGGGGATCATCACCGAGCTGGCAGGTTTCACTGCACTCAAGCGGGAGGTGGCCTACGGTGAAGAAGGCAGTCGTATCGATTTTCGTCTGGAATTCGACGGTGCACCGGCTTATGTGGAAGTCAAAAGCGTGACCCTGGGTTACGCCGACAGCACCACGGCAGCGTTTCCGGACGCCGTCACCCAGCGCGGTGCCAAGCACCTGCGCGAGCTGGCCAAGCTGGCGCGCCAGGGCATACGGGCGGTTCAGCTGTATTGCGTCAACCTGACGGGTATAGAGGCCGTGCGACCGGCCGATGACATCGACCTGGCCTATGCCCAGGCCCTGAAGGCTGCGGCGGCCGAGGGGGTCGAAGTGCTGGCCTATGGGACCCGGCTGGATGCCGAGGGCATCGTCATTGACCGGCGCCTGCCGGTGATCCTTACGCCTTGAGCCAGATGCCCTGGCTGTCTTCGAGGCAGTCCAGGGCCTGCAACGCCTCGCCTTCGCAAGGCCCGGACACACATTCGCCCGTTTCGATCAGAAACAGCGCACCGTGGTGGCTGCAGTGAATAAGGCTGTTGCTGTCGTCCAGAAAACGTTCCTGCGGCCCGTTCAAGGCAATGCCACGGTGCGGGCAGCGGTTTCGGTAGAGATAAACGCTACCTTGGCGGCGAACGCCCAGCAGCAGAACGCCGTCTACCTCGAACGGGCGGCTCTGGCCTTCGGGCAAGCCGTGGGAGGGGCAAAGAAAGTGCATGGCGGGCCTGACTCTGAGTGCGGTGATCGACTTGACGCGTCAATGCGAACAATTATCAAATGGCTGTCATTCGCTGCGCCTGGCTTTGCATGGTGCGCAGTTCTGCCGCCCGCTACAAGGTGTGGGGGCCAAACCGATGAAGGAAATCCAATGATGCGTCGCCTTGCCGCCGTGCTTGTTCTCGCCGCCAGCCCACTGCTCTGCGCCAAGGCCCTGGCAGCCGACCAGCCGAGCCGTTGGGTCAGTGCGGGCGGCGCCTTGAGCGAGTGGGTGGTGGCGTTGGGCGCTGAGCCGCGGCTGGTCGGCGTCGATACCACCAGCCAACACCCAGCCTCATTGAAAGCGCTGCCCAGCATTGGTTATCAGCGCCAGTTGTCCGCTGAAGGCATTCTGAGCCTGCGCCCGGATAGGTTGATAGGTACGGATGAAATGGGCCCAGCGCCGGTGCTGGCGCAAATCACCAGGGCCGGCGTGCCCGTCGAGGTGTTCTCCAGCCAGCCCGATATCGATGCCGTGGGGCAGAACCTCAAGCGCCTGGGCGAGCTGTTGGGGGCCCAGGCACAGGCTGCACGAGCGACCGCAGACTTTCGCCATCAGCTCGACCAGTTGCACGACAAGGTACGCCAGGCACAAGCCGGGCAGCCCGCGCCCGGCGTGGTGTTGCTGGTAGGTCATGCAGGGGCCAGGCCGCTGCTGGCAGGCGCCGGCACGGCAGGGGACTGGGTCTTGAAGCAGGCCGGGGGACGTAACCTTGCAACCCATCAGGGCTACAAGGACTTTTCCAGCGAGGCGCTCGCGGCGTTGGACCCGGATGTCATCGTGTTCTCGGACCGCGTGCTCGCCGATCAAGCCGCCTTGCAGGCCCTGTTGAAAGAAAACCCTGCACTGGCCGCCTCGCGTGCAGTGCGCGATCAGCGTCTGGTTCAGCTCGACCCGACCCTGCTGGTCGGAGGGCTGGGGCCGCGCTTGCCCGCCAGCCTTCAGGTGCTGGCGGCAGCGTTCTATCCTTCGGCCAACATCCGCTTCGCGCCATGAGGCCACGGATTCGACCGCGCACGTTGTTCATCTGGCTGGGCTTGGCATGCATGCTCGCCATCCTGCTTTCGTTGTCGTTGGGGCCCGTAAGCCTGCCGTTGACCGATACGCTGCAGGCCAGCTTGCGGCTTGTGGGTGTGCCGCTTTCAGCGGAGGGTTTGCAGCAGGCGCAGATGATCATTGGCCAGATCCGCCTACCGCGCACGCTGCTGGGGCTGGCTGTAGGCGCAGTGCTGGCCTTGTCCGGGGTGGCCATGCAGGGGTTGTTTCGCAACCCACTGGCAGACCCTGGGCTCGTGGGCGTGGCGGCCGGTGCGGCGGTTGGGGCGGCAGTCGCGATCGTTGGGGCTCGGTGGCTGGGTAACGTCCCCGAGAGCTTGTCACCGTATCTGTTGTCGCTTTGTGCGTTTCTCGGCGGGCTGGGTGTGACCGCGCTGGTCTACCGGCTGGGCAGGCGCGACGGGCAGACCAATGTGGCTACCATGCTGCTGGCCGGGGTTGCCATGACCGCACTGGGCGGCGCGACCGTGGGGCTTTTCAGCTACCTGGCCGATGACGCCACCCTGCGCACCCTGACGTTCTGGAACCTGGGCAGCCTCAATGGCGCCAGTTACGCGCGAATCTGGCCTCTGCTGCTGGTCGCGACGGGCATCTCGCTCTGGCTGCCTCGACGGGCGAGGGCGCTCAATGTGTTGATGCTGGGTGAGTCCGAAGCCCGGCACCTGGGTATCGACGTCGAGCGCTTGAAGCGGGAGTTGGTGTTCTGCACGGCATTGGGCGTCGGGGCGGCAGTGGCTGCAGCCGGCTTGATCGGCTTCATTGGCCTGGTGGTGCCGCACCTGGTGCGACTGCTGGCCGGCCCTGATCATCGGGTGGTATTGCCAGCCTCGTTGTTGGCAGGGGGCGCTTTGATGCTGATGGCCGATCTGCTAGCGCGGCTGCTGTTGGCGCCTGCCGAACTTCCCATCGGTATCGTCACTGCCTTCATTGGCGCACCGTTTTTCCTGTACCTGCTGATCCGAGGACGCGCGTGATGCTGCAAGCCGAAGGCCTCTACCTGCGCCGTGGTCAACAGGACGTTCTGCGGGGTATCGATCTGCAGCTGGCGCCTGGGCAGATCGTCGGTGTGTTGGGCCCTAACGGTGCGGGCAAGAGCAGCCTGCTGGGGGCGCTCAGTGGCGAACTCGTGCCTGCGCAGGGGCGGGTGACGCTGCAAGGGCGAGCGCTGTCGGACTGGGCCGGCCCCGAGCGCGCGCAACGGTTGGCGGTGTTGCCGCAGGTGGCCAGCCTAGGCTTTGCCTTCCAGGTGCAGGACGTCGTGGGCATGGGGCGCATGCCACACGCCACCGGGCGCCAGCGTGACGCGCAGATTGTGGAGGCGGCCTTGCAGGCGGCAGACGCGACCCACCTTGCACAGCGCAGTTATTTGGCGTTGTCGGGCGGCGAGCGCCAGCGGGTGCATCTGGCACGGGTGATGGCGCAGTTGTGGCCGGGGGAAGAGGGCGTGACGTTGTTGCTCGACGAGCCGACCTCCATGCTCGACCCGCTGCACCAACACACGACCCTGGAGGCGGTGCGTCGTTTCGCGGACCGTGGCGCTGGCGTTTTGCTCATTCTGCATGACCTTAATCTTGCAGCACGGTACTGCGACCGGATCCTGTTACTGGAACAGGGACGCAGTTACGCCCTGGACAGCCCTGCCAGTGTGCTCACCCCAAAGGCGCTGAAGGCTGTCTTCGGAATCGACGTCATCGTGCAGGCGCATCCTGAGCGGGGGCATCCGTTGGTCATCGCCCGCTGAAATAGAAGCAGGATGTGTTCATGAAGCTGTCGGACATTCGTCTGAACAGCCAGGCAAAAAAAGACCCGGCAAATTGCCGGGTCAATAACCGTGATTAGCCTGATGAGGAGATAATCTGAGAGTCCGAACCAAGGGCTCTGAGGTTATCCAACCAGTCTCGCGACCAGTTGTGATAATCATAACGATTCTCATTCATGGGTCAATAGCTTATTGCACTTTATTTTTTGCCTCGCGCTGAGTCGCGGATTCCAGTTGCTCGAGCAGTGCCGCCTTGCGCGCATGCGGCAGCGCTCTCCAGTTCACATCCAGCAGGGCGCCCTCGATGGCGAACAGCAGGACCTTGGTAGCGCGAAAGCCGCGAGCCTTCACCGCCAGGTAGGCCTGGACTGCGCCAAGCCGCCGCAAATCCGACGAGCTTTGCACTCCGGCAGCCTTCAGCCACTGGACTGAAGTCTTGCCAAGGTTTTTCAGGCAGTAAAGATCCTCGCTCATTACGCCTCCTTGCGATGGTTGAGGAAAGAGCGGATGCCGCTAGACCAAGTGTAGCGGGGCAGTACAAGTGCGCGGCCTTTTAACAAGGCCGCAGGTCGAAGGCGCGTTGCTTGAAATGGCGTCTTCCCGTGTCAGGCATCAGAGCCCGGGCAGGCGCTGACGGATTTGCTCGATGACATGGTCCATGCTGCTGCTCGCCTGGGTATCTACCGGCGTGCTCAACGCGACTTCCTCGGCAGCCAACGGCTCACGGCTTGCCTGCTGGGCCTGGACGACTTCCAGGGTGGCGTCCGACGGGTCCTGGCTCTGCGCCTGGCGTTGCTGCAACCAGCTGCTGATCACGGCATCCGGGGCATGGCAGTCGAGGATCAGGAACGGTACGCCAGTCTGGCTGGCGACGTCGGCGGCAGCCTGGCGCTGTGCATGCTTGAGGTAGGTGGCGTCGAGCACCACCGGCAAGCCTGCCCGCAGCACGGTAGCCGCAATCTGATGAAGGCGCTGGTAAGTGGCAGCACTGGCCTCTTGGTCGTAGATGCCTGCGCTCAACTGGCCTGTCGCGTCTTGCGCCTGCTCGCCGAACAGACGTTTGCGTTCCACATCCGAGCGCACGCGCACGGCGCCCAGCGCTTCGACCAGGCGCATGGCTACGTGGCTCTTGCCGACAGCCGAAACCCCATGGGTAATGGCCAGCAGGCGTGAAGGGATGGCGCTGTAGCTTTCTGCGAGATTGGCGTAGTTGCGGTAGGTGCGCAGGGTCGTGGCCTTCTGTACGCCATCGGCGTCGGCAGGCATGCTGAACAGCGCGACCTTGGCACGCACCAGTGCGCGGTAGGCCTTGTAGAAATTGAGCAATTCCAGCCCTTCATAGTCCCCGGTCAGTTCCAGGTACTGGCTGATGAAACGCCGAGCCAGGCACTTGAGCCCGCGGTCCTCCAGGTCCATGGCCAGGAAGGCGGTGTCGGCATAGACGTCGGTCAGGCGGAAGGGCTCATTGAACTCGATGCAATCGAAGATTACCACCTGGCCATCAATCAGCGTGGCATTGCCCAGGTGAATGTCACCGTGGCATTCGCGAATGAAACCTTCGGCCTTGCGGCGTTCGAGGAGCCCATGCAAACGGTCGAAACTGCTGCGCGCCCAGGCTTGCAGGGCGTCGAGCTGTTGCAGGTCGGCCTTGTCGCTCAGAAACGGACGGATCTGTTCGAAGTTCTGTTCCACCGGTGCCATCACGCTCTCGGGCGTACCCAGCGGGTGCTCCACGGGCACGCGAGGCGCCTGCAGGTGGAACTCGGCGATCTGGCGGGCCATCTGGTCGACGTGGGCAGCGGTCAGCTCACCGTTGGCCTGGAGCGTGGAGAGCATCTGTCCCTGTGGGAACTGGCGCATTTTCAAGGCGAATTCGATTGCCTGGCCCTCTCCACCGATCTGCGGGGCGTCGGCGCTGCCGGTGATCGGCAGCACCTCCAGGTACAGACCATCGGTCAGGCGCTGATTCAGGCGCAGTTCTTCGTTGCAGAAGTGCTGGCGCTGATCCAGGTGGGTGAAGTCGAGGAAGCCGAAGTTCATCGGCTTCTTGATCTTGTAGGCATACTCACCCGTGAGCAATACCCAGGAGATATGCGTCTCGATAAGGTGGAACCCATCCACGGGGTGGGGGTACAGGGCAGGGTTCTGCAACGCAGTGATGAGGGCTTGGCTCACGGGAAATCCTTCCGGGGGCAGGGAATTCGAATCGGCCATTATGGTCAATGGTGCCGTCCCTGCCTACCGCCGGGCCGCCTGCCCAGCCTCAGTAAAGTGCGTATAATCCGCCGCCATGACTCGATCTCGAAATTCCCGTACCCCTAAAAAACGCCCGACCGGCCGCTCCCGTGCCTGGCTGGGCTGGGCTTTGAAGCTCAGCCTGGTCGGCTTGGTGATCATCGCCGGCTTCGCGGTCTACCTCGATGCCGTCGTGCAGGAAAAGTTTTCCGGCAAGCGCTGGACCATCCCTGCCAAGGTGTATGCCAGGCCGCTGGAGCTGTTCACCGGCCAGAAACTGAGCAAGGATGACTTCCTCACCGAACTCGACGCGCTGGGTTATCGCCGTGAAAGTGCCGCCAACGGGCCAGGCGCGGCAGCGGTGAACGGCAACACGGTGGACCTCAATACCCGTGGCTTCCAGTTCTATGAGGGCATGGAACCTGCCCAGTTCGTGCGTGTACGGTTTTCCGGTGATTACGTGGCGGGGCTTGCGGGCGCCAATGGCAAGGCCTTGGATGTGGTCCGGCTGGAGCCGCTGATGATCGGCGGCATCTACCCCAAGAACCTCGAGGATCGCATCCTGATCAAGATCGACCAGGTGCCCAAGTACCTGCTCGAAACCCTTGTGGCCACCGAAGACCGTGATTTCTACAGTCACATGGGCGTATCCCCTAAATCCATCGCCCGGGCCATGTGGGTCAATACCTCGTCCGGATCGATGCGCCAGGGCGGCAGTACCCTGACCCAGCAACTGGTCAAGAACTTCTACCTCACCAGTGAGCGCAGCCTGAGCCGCAAGCTGACCGAGGCGATGATGGCGGTCTTGCTGGAACTGCATTACGACAAGCGCGAGATCCTGGAGGCCTACCTCAACGAGGTGTTCGTCGGCCAGGACGGCCAGCGTGCCGTGCATGGTTTCGGCCTGGCCAGCCAGTTCTTCTTCAGCCAGCCGTTGTCTGAGCTCAAGCTGCACCAGATCGCATTGTTGGTTGGCATGGTCAAGGGCCCGTCCTACTACAACCCGCGCCGTTACCCGGAACGTGCGTTGGCCAGGCGTAACCTGGTACTGGACCTGGTCGCCGAGCAGGGCGTGGCCAGCCAGGCCGAAGTGGATGCGGCGAAGAAGATGCCCCTGGGCGTCACCAAGCGCGGCAGCTTGGCCGACAGCTCGTTCCCGGCCTTCCTGGACCTGGTCAAGCGCCAGCTGCGCCAGGACTACCGCGACGAAGACTTGACCGAAGAGGGGCTGCGAATTTTCACCAGCTTCGACCCGATCCTGCAGATGAAAGCCGAAACCTCGATGAACGAGACGTTCAAGCGCCTGGCCGGGCGCAAGGGCGCCGACGAGGTGGAATCGGCGATGGTCGTGACCAACCCTGAAACCGGCGAGGTGCAGGCCCTGATCGGCAGCCGCCAGTCGGGCTTTGCCGGCTTCAACCGCGCCATCGATGCCGTGCGCCCGATTGGTTCTCTGGTCAAACCGGCGGTGTACCTGACGGCCCTCGAGCAGCCGAGCAAGTACACCCTGACCAGCTGGGTGCAGGACGAACCGTTCTCGGTCAAGGCTGCCAACGGACAGGTGTGGCGCCCGCAAAACTACGACAGGCGTTCGCACGGCACCATCTACCTGTACCAGGGGCTGGCGCATTCGTACAACCTGTCCACCGCCAAGCTTGGCCTGGAAGTGGGTGTGCCGAACGTGATCAAGACCATTGGGCGACTGGGTGTGGACGTGGACTGGCCGGCGTTCCCATCGATGTTGCTGGGTGCAGGCGGGATGTCGCCGATGCAGGTCGCGACCATGTACCAGACCCTGGCCAACGGTGGCTTCAACACGCCGATGCGCGGTATTCGCAGCGTACTGACGGCCGAAGGCGAGCCGCTCAAGCGCTATCCGTTCCAGATCCAGCAGACATTCGACCCTGCGGCCATCTACCTGGTGCAGAACGCCATGCAGCGGGTCATGCGGGAAGGCACCGGGCGCTCGGTGTACAACACCTTGCCGCGTACCCTCACCCTGGCGGGCAAGACCGGTACCAGCAACGATTCGCGTGACAGCTGGTTCTCAGGCTTCAGCCAGGACCTGCTGGCGGTGGTCTGGATGGGGCGCGACGACAACGGTAAAACGCCCTTCACCGGCGCTACCGGCGCGCTGCAGGTGTGGACCAGCTTCATGAAAAAAGCCGACCCACTGCCGCTCGACATGCCCCAGCCCGACAACGTGGTGCAGGCCTGGATTGATCCCTACAGCGGCCAGGGGTCTGACAGCAGCTGTCCGGGGGCCGTGCAGATGCCGTATATTCGCGGGAGTGAACCGCCTGCCGGCGCGACCTGTGGCGGCGAGCAGAATCCAGCTGAATCGGTCATGGACTGGGTCAAGGGCTGGATGAATTAAGCACAGGCTGCATTGAAGAGGTGTGACGTGAACAAGTGGCTGTTTCCTGCCGTGACGGCGCTGGTGGTGCTCCAGGGGTGCTCCAGCGTGCCTCGCGGCAATATACCGGTGGTCGACTCCAGTACCCGCGTGTCCAACAGCGAGCGCGTCACGGCCAAGCGCCAGGCCCCTGGCATCAATGCCGGCACGCCCCAGGCGCAGACCCTGCCGGAAGACTCCGGCGTCACGGTGATGATTCCCCAGGGGGCCGGGGCGTCCGGCATCCAGACGTTCCCTGCCGGCAATGGCGCGGCGCCTATCAGCACGACGCCGATCACTACCGAGCCGGTCAACGCCCAACCGATCACCACTGACCCTAACCCCATTGCCGACGAGCCTTTCGATATTGCGTCGATGAACAGCGCGTCGGCCCCCAAGGCCAGCAGCGCGCCAACCGGTATTCCGCGTAGCGGCGCTGGCGGCGGGTTGTCTGCTGACGAACAGCTCGATGGGCCGGTGCTGGCACTGCTGACCACCGCTCAGACGCAGCAGGGCAGCGGCGATTTCAACGGCGCTGCCTCGAGCCTAGAGCGGGCCCAGCGGATCGCGCCGCGGGAGCCGCAGGTACTCTACCGGTTGGCGCAGGTCAGGCTGTCCCAGGGTGACGCCCCGCAGGCCGAGCAGTTGGCGCGTCGTGCGCTGACCTATGCCAATGGGCGTCCGAGCCTGCAGGCCGAGTTGTGGAACACGATCGCCCAGGCGCGTGAGAAGCAAGGCGACAGTGCCGGGGCAGCGCAGGCACGGCAAAAAGCACGGGTGAGCTCGTGACGGTGCAGCCGCGGGTACTGGCCATCGCCGACCACCTGATGCTGATCGAGCGTGAGTTGCAGGTGCAAGGTTGGTGGGACGACGAGGCGCCTGAGGACGATGCACTGGAGAGCACGGTGCCCTTCGCGGTCGACACCCTGCGTTTCGAGCAGTGGCTGCAGTGGATTTTTCTGCCGCGTATGAAGATCATCATCGAGTTGGGTCACCCATTGCCCAACGCGTCGGGGATCCTCACCATGGCTGAAACCGTGTTCGTGAACCGGCCGGAGCAGAGCCGGGAGCTGCGCCGGCTGTTGGCAGCATTCGACCAATTGATCGCCCCGACCGCCTGATTTATTCCAATTTTCCTTCAAGGGCCGCAGATTGTGGCCCTTTTTTATAGAAATCTTAATTTTTCTGCTGCTTTAGTGATTTTTAGTGGTGCCAGGAATTCATCTTGGCTGAAAATTGGCAATAATTTTTCTTGACTTGTCGCCGCCAAATAACAAGAATCCAACTTCCGCTGTAGTGGGACTGCCAGAAGCAGACCCGCTAAGCAGATCATGAGGCGCACACCCGCGCCGACCTGTTACACCCCGCAACGCGTTACCTCGCGCTGGGTGGGAAACCCCCGCAACACTCTGGGGAGCTCCCAATACTTGCTCAGTCAGTGCTGACGTTCGCTCATGCTCTGCTTGGCAGTAAACCTATTAAGACCCGCCTGTTGGGGCGGTATTCTGGCGTTTTAGAGGTGAACAACGTGGAGCTTTTATCTGGCGCTGAGATGGTCGTCCGCTTCTTGCGCGACGAAGGCGTTAAGCACATCTACGGGTACCCTGGTGGTGCTCTCCTGCACGTTTACGACGCGCTGTTCAAGGAACCGGAAGTCGAGCACATCCTGGTTCGCCACGAACAGGCGGCGACGCACATGGCTGACGGCTACGCCCGCGCTACCGGCAAGGCCGGCGTGGTGCTGGTGACGTCCGGCCCGGGTGCGACCAATGCCATCACGGGCATTGCCACTGCCTACATGGACTCCATTCCGATGGTCATCCTGTCCGGCCAGGTGCCTAGCACCATGGTAGGTACCGATGCCTTCCAGGAAACCGACATGATCGGTATCTCCCGGCCTATCGTGAAGCACAGCTTCATGATCAAGAACCCGACCGAGATTCCGGAAATCCTGAAAAAAGCATTCTACCTGGCGCAATCCGGCCGCCCAGGCCCGGTGGTGGTCGATATCCCCAAGGACATGACCAACCCGGCTGAAAAATTCGAGTACGTGTACCCCAAGAAGGTCAAGCTGCGCTCTTACAGCCCGGCGGTGCGCGGGCATTCCGGGCAGATTCGCAAGGCGGCAGAAATGTTGCTGGCCGCCAAGCGCCCGATCGTCTACGCCGGCGGCGGCGTGATCCTGGGTGGTGGGTCCGAGTCCCTGACCGAGATCGCCAAGTCGCTGAACCTGCCAGTCACCAATACCCTGATGGGGTTGGGCTGCTTCCCGGGTACCGATCGCCAGTTCCTTGGCATGCTGGGTATGCATGGCAGCTTCACTGCCAACATGGCCATGCACAACGCCGATGTCATCTTCGCCGTCGGTGCGCGTTTCGACGACCGTGTGGTCAACGGCCCGGCCAAGTTCTGCCCGAACGCCAAGATCATCCATATCGACATCGACCCGGCTTCGATCTCCAAGATGATCAAGGCCGACGTACCGATCGTTGGCCCAGTGGACAGCGTGTTGTCCGAGATGATCGGCATTCTCAAGGAAATCGGCGAACAGCCTGAGAAGGCGGCGCTGGATGCCTGGTGGAAGCAGATCGATGAATGGCGTGGCAATGGCGAACTGTTCCCTTATGACAAGGGCGACGGCAATGTCATCAAGCCGCAGAAAGTCATCGAGACGCTGTGCGAAGTCACCAACGGTGATGCCTTCGTGACCTCGGACGTGGGTCAGCACCAGATGTTCGCTGCCCAGTACTACCGCTTCAACAAACCCAACCGCTGGATCAACTCCGGTGGCCTGGGCACGATGGGCTTCGGCTTCCCGGCAGCGATGGGCATCAAGCTCAATTTCCCGGATCAGGACGTTGCCTGTGTAACCGGTGAAGGCAGCATCCAGATGAACATCCAGGAGCTGTCGACCTGCATGCAGTACGGCCTGCCGGTCAAGATCGTCAACATGAACAATGGTGTGCTGGGCATGGTTCGCCAGTGGCAGGACATGGCCTACAACGGCCGTCACTCGCACTCTTATGTCGAGTCGCTGCCTGACTTCATCAAGCTGGCTGAGGCCTATGGCCATGTGGGCATCCGCATCACCAGCCTGAAGGACCTCAAGCCCAAGCTTGAAGAGGCCTTCGCGATGAAGGATCGCCTGGTGTTCATCGACATCGCGGTTGACCGCAGCGAGCATGTCTATCCGATGCAGATCAAGGACGGCTCGATGCGTGACATGTGGCTGAGCAAGACGGAGCGTACCTGATATGCGGCACATCATTTCCCTGCTGCTGGAAAACGAACCGGGTGCCTTGTCCCGTGTGGTCGGCCTGTTCTCCCAGCGCAACTACAACATTGAAAGCCTGACCGTGGCGCCGACCGAAGACCCGACCCTGTCGCGTCTGACGTTGACCACCGTTGGCCATGACGAAGTGATCGAACAGATCACCAAGAACCTGAACAAGCTGGTCGAAGTGGTCAAGCTTGTCGACCTGTCGGAAAGCGCTCATATCGAACGCGAGCTGATGCTGGTCAAGGTCAAGGCCACCGGTGCCCAGCGTGCCGAGATCAAGCGCACCACGGATATCTTCCGTGGCCAGATCGTCGATGTGACTGCCAGCGTGTACACCGTGCAGCTGAGCGGCACCAGCGACAAGCTGGACAGCTTCATCCAGGCCATCGGCACTGCATCGATTCTCGAAACCGTGCGCAGCGGCGTTACCGGCATTGCCCGTGGCGACAAAGTGCTCAGCATCTGAATTCAACAATAAATTAGCGATGGCTCCATTGGGGCCGGGATATAACCAGGGGTATTTCATGAAAGTTTTCTACGATAAAGACTGCGACCTTTCCATCATCCAGGGTAAGAAAGTCGCCATCATCGGCTACGGCTCCCAGGGCCACGCTCAGGCGTGCAACCTGAAAGACTCCGGTGTGGATGTCACTATCGGTCTGCGTAAAGGTTCGGCCACCGTTGCCAAGGCAGAAGCCCACGGCCTGAAAGTGACCGACGTAGCTTCGGCAGTCGCCGCTGCCGACCTGGTCATGATCCTGACCCCGGACGAATTCCAGGGCCAGCTGTACAAGCAGGAAATCGAACCGAACATCAAGAAGGGCGCTACCCTGGCGTTCTCCCATGGCTTCGCGATCCACTACAACCAGGTGGTTCCACGTGCCGATCTCGACGTGATCATGATCGCCCCGAAAGCCCCGGGTCACACCGTGCGCTCCGAGTTCGTCAAAGGTGGCGGTATCCCTGACCTGATCGCTATCTACCAGGATGCTTCGGGCAACGCCAAGAACGTCGCCCTGTCCTACGCCTCGGGTGTAGGCGGTGGCCGTACCGGCATCATCGAAACCACCTTCAAGGACGAGACCGAAACCGACCTGTTCGGCGAGCAGGCTGTGCTGTGTGGCGGTACCGTCGAACTGGTCAAGGCTGGTTTCGAGACCCTGGTCGAAGCCGGCTATGCCCCGGAAATGGCCTACTTCGAGTGCTTGCACGAGCTGAAGCTGATCGTTGACCTCATGTACGAAGGCGGTATCGCCAACATGAACTACTCGATCTCCAACAACGCCGAATACGGCGAGTACGTGACCGGTCCAGAAGTCATCAACGAAGAATCCCGTAAAGCCATGCGCAATGCACTCAAGCGCATCCAGGACGGCGAGTACGCGAAGATGTTCATCTCCGAAGGCGCTACCAACTACCCATCGATGACCGCCAAGCGCCGTAACAACGCCGCGCACGGCATCGAAGTCATCGGCGAGAAGCTGCGTTCGATGATGCCGTGGATCTCGGCCAACAAGATCGTCGACAAGACCAAGAACTAAGGTTTATCGAACGATGAAAAACGCGGCTTAGGCCGCGTTTTTTCGTTCTGGCAGCCAGCTTCTGGTATAAAGCAGACCAGTGGCCCGCCGTCAGAACCTGTTTAGCGGGCCCGTGTCGAACTTTTTCCATCCTGTTGCAAGGTACCCTCCATGAGCGAACGTCCCGAAGAGCCGAACAAGCCCTCCGACGCCGAAAGCCTGCTACCTGTCGATGAGCACATTGAAGAGGGGCATGACGACGAAGGGCGCAAGGTGCGTCATCGCGGCATTTATCTGCTGCCCAACCTGTTCACTACCGCGAACCTGTTCGCTGGTTTCTATTCCATCATCAGTTCGATGAACGCACAGAGTGCCCTGAGCGCTGGCGACCCGCGCGAAGCGAGCAAGTATTTTGCCTTTGCTGCCATCGCCATCTTCGTGGCCATGGTGCTCGATGGCCTCGATGGCCGGGTAGCGCGCATGACCAATACCCAGAGCGCCTTCGGCGCCGAGTACGATTCGCTGTCGGACATGGTCGCCTTCGGCGTGGCCCCCGCGCTGCTGGCCTTTGGCTGGGCGCTGGGTGACATGGGCAAGGTCGGCTGGATGGTGGCCTTCATTTATGTGGCCGGTGCTGCGCTTCGTCTGGCGCGTTTCAATACACAGGTGGGCACCGCCGACAAACGCTACTTCATCGGCCTGGCCAGCCCGGCTGCAGCCGGCGTGGTGGCCGGTACGGTATGGGCGTTCAGCGACTATGGCATCCAGGGCTCGAAGCTCTCGTTCCTGGTGGCGCTTCTGGTGGCGGCTGCGGGCATGCTGATGGTCAGCAACATCAAGTACAACAGCTTCAAGGAACTCGACCTCAAGGGGCGCGTGCCTTTCGTGGCGATCCTTGCCGTGGTGCTGGTGTTCGCAGTGGTCTTCAGCGATCCTCCGCGCATTCTGCTGCTGGCCTTCCTGGCCTATGCGGCTTCCGGCCCTATCCAGTTCCTGCTGCGCTCGCGTCGTCGCAAAGGGTGACAATCCCTTAATTGTGGAATAACCCTCCGGTTCCATAGTCTTACTGGTACATCCGTTACCCAGTGCTATGGAGCCGCTCATGCTTATCAAGCTTCCCAGGTCAGGCGAATGCAAGGCGTCGGAGATCACCCCTGAAGGCCTCTATCTCTCACGCCGCACCCTGATGGGTGGCTCGCTCGCGGGTTTGGCACTGGGTACGTTGCCGGGCAACGTTCTGGCCGGCGAGCCGTCTCGCTACCCTGACGTACAGGCTGGCAAGGCGCCTGCCTGGTTTGCCGAAAAGCTGCCTGGTACCCGTTGGCAGGCGGTGACGGTCCAAAACGAAGCCGTGACCCCCTTCAAGGATGCCACCCACTACAACAACTTCTATGAGTTCGGGCCCGACAAGGGCGACCCGGCTGCGAACGCAGGCAGCCTTAAGACCGAACCCTGGAGCGTTGTCATTGATGGGGAAGTGGGTAAACCCGGTCGCTATGCACTGGAGGACTTCGTCAAACCCTACCAACTCGAAGAGCGTGTCTATCGACTTCGCTGCGTGGAAGCGTGGTCGATGGTCATTCCGTGGCTGGGCTTCCCATTGGCACACGTGCTCAAGCAGGTCGAACCCACCTCCAAGGCCCGTTACGTCCGTTTCGAAACCCTCGAGGATCCCAAGAGCATGCCTGGCCAGCGTTCTGGCTTTGCACTGATCGATTGGCCTTATGAAGAGGGGCTGCGCCTGGACGAGGCGATGCATCCGCTGGCCATCCTGGCAGTCGGTATGTATGGCCGGGAGCTGCCGAACCAGAACGGAGCCCCGCTCAGGTTGGTCGTGCCCTGGAAGTATGGCTTCAAAAGCATCAAGTCGATCGTGCGCATCAGCCTGGTGGCAGAGCAACCGAAAACCACTTGGCAGGGGTTGGCTCCGGATGAGTATGGCTTCTATGCCAACGTGAACCCGACCGTCGACCACCCGCGCTGGAGCCAGGCTCGTGAACGCAGGTTGCCTAGCGGGCTGTTCAGTCCCAATGTGCGAGAGACACAGATGTTCAACGGCTATGCCGATGAGGTGGCGTCGCTGTATGACGGGCTGGATCTGCGGAAGAACTACTGATGAGATATCCCTGGTTTCGTCTAGGTATATTCATGGCAGGCTGCGTATTTCCGGCCTGGTGGCTGTATGAGGCATCGGCCAGCCTGTTGGGCCCTGATCCGGGCAAGGTGTTGATGGACCGGTTGGGGTTGGGCGCCTTGGTGTTTCTGTTAATCAGCCTGTGCATGACGCCATTGCAGCGGGTTACCGGTTGGCCGGGCTGGATCGTGGTGCGACGTCAGCTCGGGCTGTGGGTGTTTGCCTACATCGTGTTGCATGTGCTGGCGTACCTGTTCTTCATCCTGGGGTTGGACTGGGGACAGTTGACGGTAGAACTGCGCAAGCGACCGTACATCATCGTGGGTGCCCTTGGTTTGCTGGGTTTGCTGGTGTTGGCGGTCACGTCCAATCGCTACAGCCAGCGCCGCCTGGGCGCGCGGTGGAAGAAGCTGCATAGGCTGGTCTACGCAGTACTGGGCCTGGGGCTGCTGCATTTTCTGTGGATCGTACGCTCTGACCTGCGGGAGTGGGCTGTCTATGCCTTTATTGGGATGTTGTTGATGGTGCTGAGGATACCGGCTGTTGCGCGTTCGCTTGCGCGCGTGAACCGCAGCAAGGGGAGGGCGGTTCGAGGTGGCCTTGGAAGGTGACAGGCACTTATCTCACGATTTCTGAAATTAATGGTTGACGCGGTTTCGAATCCCCTTATAATGCGCCCCACTTCCAGCGACATCGGAACGCGAAACTCCTTGAGATTCAATGGGTTAGCTAGTTCGGGTGGTGCTGTAAGGGCTACGATCGAACAGATCGGCAGCGGTTGAGAAGAAGGTTGACAGCGTGTTGAAACGCTGTAGAATTCGCCTCCCGCTACGAGAGATCGAAGCGAGTCAAGTGTTTGAAGTTGAACGAGTTTCTCGAAACAAACTTCAAAATAAACGCTTGACAGGCAACGAGGAAAGCGTAGAATGCGCGCCTCGGCTGAGACGAAGCAC